>NZ_JBHSBI010000045.1:0-81477 GCF_042650645.1 Nonomuraea purpurea | reverse complement strand
CACCCGGCGCAAGGTCGGCACCGCCGATCAGAGCCTGTTGTGGGACGCCGAGGGCAACCTGGAGTCGGTGACCGAGGCGGGCAAGACGACGTCGTTCGTCTACGACGCCGAGGGCGATCGGCTGATCCGCAAGACGCCCACCGACGCCACGCTGTATGTGGACGACATGGAGTTGCGGTTCGACTTCGCCAAGGACGTGGTCGAACAGACCCGCTACTACACCGTCAACGATCAGCCCATCGCGGTGCGCACGCCGGACAACCAGGTGTACTTCCTGGCCTCCGACCACCAGGGCACCGCTCAAGCTGCGGTCAACGCCGGCAACGGTGACCTGGCGGTGCGCAGGTCGACCCCGTTCGGTGAAGACCGCGGGACAGCGCCACCCTGGTGGCCGGGACAGCGCGGGTTCGTCGGCGGCACCAAGGACGCGACCACCGGTCTCGTCCACCTGGGCGCCCGTGAGTACGACCCGAAGAACGGCCGGTTCCTGTCGGTGGACCCGATCATCGATGATGTCGACCCGCAGCAGCTCAACGCCTACGCCTACGCCAACAACAGCCCCGTCACGATGACCGACCCCGACGGTCAGTGGGTCTGGGTCGTGGTCGGCATCGGTGTCAGGCTCGGGGCTCGCTACCTCGCCAAGAGGGCCGCCCAGCGCGCCCTGAGGCGGGAGGCGATCCGTCGCGCCAGGGAAGCCGCCAGGAGGCGGGCCTTGGAGGAGGCCAGGAAGAAGGCCAGGGAGGAGGCCAGGAAGCGGGCCCTGGAGGCCGCCAGGAAGCGCGCCCAGGAGGCCGCCAGGAAGCGGGCCGCGGAGACGGCCAGGAAGCGGGCCGCGGCGGAGGCCAGAAGGCGCGCGGCAGAGGCGGCCAGACGGGCTCGGGAGGCCGCGGCGAGGCGACGGGCCGCGGCGGCTGCCCGCAGAGAGGCGAGGAAGGCGGCCCGCGAGGCGGCGGCCAAGAGGCGGATGGCGCAGGCGGCTCAGCGGCGCAACCACCGGGCAGGCCGGATCCCCAGAGGGGTCCAGCAGGCACGCTCTCGCCCGGCGCGGCGTCCGACCAGCCACAGGTCGACGCAGCGGCAGGCGCCGCCCAGGGCGAACCGGCAGCCGGCACGGCCACGGCCGAGCCAGGTCTACCGGAACGACGGCACCGCCCAGCCGACCCAGTCGTACACCGTCTACGGCAACGGCCGGATGTACCCGCAGGGCAGGCCGCCGTCGAGCCTCCCGCGCAACCGCATCGGCCAGGCTGAGAACATCTTCAAAAAGGACAAGGTCGAGCTGACGAACAACACCAGAAGAGGCGCGACCATGGAGCTGAGCTCTCGCAGTCCGAAGATCATCGATGACATGGTCGACTTCTTGGACTTCTGGCTCGGCGGTATGGGCTGATCCGGTTCGCTGAGTGAATGACCGGCGCGGGGCCTTCGTGGCCCCGCGCCGGTGGCGTTCCCGGTTAGAATTTTGTTCGGTTTCGACGTGGAGGAGGCGGCGTGGGCGCGTTCGATCTCACAGGCAGGCAGGCACTGGTCACCGGCGCGTCAAAGGGGATCGGACGGGCCATCGCGCTCGCGTACGCAGAAGCGGGCGCCGACGTGGCGCTCGTGTCCCGCTCCGCCGAGCGGCTCGCCGAGGTCGGCAAGGAGATCGAGGCCCTGGGACGGCGCGCGGTCGTCATCCCGGCCGACCTCACCGACCGCGAGGCCGCGGCGGGCGCCGTGGCGGCGGCGATCGACGGGCTCGGGCACCTCGACATCGTGGTCAACAACGCCGGTGGCTCCAACTTCCTGGTCGAGTTCAAGGACCTGCGGCTGTCCGGATGGGACAAGCTGATGCGCCTCAACCTCGACTCGGCCATGGCCGTCTGCCACACGGTCGCCCCCCACCTGCTGGGCCGGGGCGACGGCGTCGTGATCAATGTGGCCTCCGTGGCAGCGCTCGGCGCGCCCTTCCTGGCCCCCTACGCCGCCGCCAAGGCCGGGCTGGTGGCCCTGACCAAGACGCTGGCCGTCGAGTGGGCCGGGGCCGGGGTGCGCGTCAACGCCCTGTGCCCCGGCTGGACGGCCACCGACCTCAACCGCAACCTGTGGGAGGACGAGACAGGCGGCGCCGCCACGGTCGCCACCGTGCCCATGCGGCGCTGGGGGACCGTGGCGGAGATGGCCCAACCGGCCGTCTTCCTGGCCAGTTCTGCCTCGGCGTACATGACCGGGCAGGTGCTGTTCGTGGACGGGGGAGCCACCGCGATCTGATCCGGTCGGGTGCCACTGGTGCATATCGGCATGGGATTTGAGTGATTGTCGCGGTGAACCGGGCTACCGTGTGGTCCGTGCAGCTCTACACACGATCGGCCGGGACCGGGCTCCCGGTTGTGCTGCTTCACGCGTTTCCCCTGTCGTCGGCCATGTGGCTGGCCCAGCGGGAAGGGCTGGCCGGAGCCTGCCGGGTCATCACACCTGATCTGCGAGGTTTCGGCGGGTCGCGGCTGGGCGACGACGAACCGTCACTCGACCTGATGGCCGACGACGTCGCCAGGCTGCTCGATGACGAGGGCATCGACAAGGCCGTCGTCGGCGGGCTGTCCATGGGCGGCTACGTGACCATGGCCTTCTGCCGCCGGCACCCCGACCGCCTGATGGGCGTGATCCTGGCCGACACCAAGGCGGGCCCCGACCCGCCTGCGGCGCGGGCCAACCGGGAGCGCATCGCCCAGGCGGTGCTGTCCGACGGGAGCGAGGTGCTGGTCAGCGACGTGCTGCCGGGCCTCATCGGGCAGACCACCAAGGAACGGCGGGCCATGGTGTTCGGGCGGGTCAAGGGGCTGGTGCAGTCCGCGCCGCCGGGCGCCGTCGCCTGGGCGCAGCGGGCCATGGCCGCGCGGCCCGACTCCTTCGACACGCTGGGCGCTCTCAAGGCGCCGCTGCTGGTCGTCGTGGGCGAGGAGGACGAACTGTCGCCGCCCGCCGACGCCGAGGCGATGGCCGGCGCCGTCCCGGAAAGCCGGCTGGAGATCATCCCCAAGGCCGGCCACCTGAGCGCGGTCGAACAGCCCGAGGCGTTCAACGCGGCGGTGACGGCCTTCGTCGGCTCGCTGCTGGGCGGCGCACGCAGGTGACAGCGCCGCTCGGAACGCTGCTGGGCGGGGCGCGGTGGTGACGCTGGAGGGTGTCGGGCGGTCAGGGCCGGGAGGGCGGGGCCGGTGTGGTCGCGCCCTCCCGGCCGCTCATGTTCGCGCCTGGCGGGGCACCACGACCTCGCGGATGATCAACGCGATCGCCGCCGCCACCGGGATGGCCAGCAGTGCGCCGACGATGCCGAGCAGCGCGCCCCCGAACAGCGCGGCGATCACCGTCACGGCGGGCGTCACGTCGACCGAGCGTTTCATCACCCTCGGGTAGATGAGGTAGTTCTCGACCTGCTGGTAGACCACGAAGAAGATCGCGCACGCGATGCCGGCGGGCAGCGACTGAAGCAGCGCCACACTGGAGACGACCACCGCGCCGATCGTGGCGCCCACCAGCGGGATCAGGTCCGTCAGCGCCACCACCAGGGCCAGCGCGAGCGCGTACTCGACGTCGGCGATCGACAGGAAGATCCACGCCAGCACGCCCGCGATGACCGAGATCAGCACGTTGCCCGCGACGTACCCGCCGATGCCGGTCAGGATCTCCTCGCTGATCGCGCGCGTCCTGTCCCTGCGGGAGGCCGGGACGAGCTTGAGCATATAGTCCTTGATCGTGTGCAGGGAGCCGAGGAAGTACAGCATGAGCACCAGCAGCGTCACGGTCGTGAAGAGGCCGTTCAGCACCACGAGCCCCGCACCCATGATCCCCGAGGCCAGCGACGGCCCGAGCGTGGTCGTCACGAACGACGTGAGCTGCGGCACGACCCTGTACTCCGCGTCGAGCTGGCGCACCAGGGGATGGTTGCTCAGCTCCTTGAGGTAGCCAGGTACCGCCGCGACGAACTCCGAGAGCTGATGGCTCACCGGCGGCACCACGGCCAGCCCGAAGAGCACGAACACCACGATGACCCCGGTGAACACGATCGAGATCGCACCCCGCCTGGCCAGGCCCCGCCGCTGTAAGGCCTCGACGGCCGGGTTGAGCCCGACGGCCAGGAACATGGCCACGACCACGAGGATGATCGTGCTGAGCGAGTTGACGACCATCTGCGCGATCGCGATCGCCGTCAGCACCCCCAGTCCGCCGACCAGCCCGAACAGGAACGGGCCGCGGGCGAGAGGCTTTCCTGGCAGCCCGTACGGCTGCGTTTCCTCCTGGGGTGTGTCCTTCCCGGGGGTCTGGGCTGATTCCTTCCCGGGGGATGGCTCGACATCTGCGGACAAGGGAACTCTCCGGGGGTTGGCGACAAACCATGTCGAACTCCACGGAGTCCGACACAAAGAGAGAGCCTAGCGACCATCAGATCGCCAGGCTCTCTCGCTTGCCAGCCGTCGTACAGAGCCCCCGTGTGGCTGCTACCTCGTGCCTACTCCTGCCACCACTCCGCGTCGTCCTCGGACTTGGCCTCGACCTTGGGTGCGGGCGTCGTGGCGGGCGCGGGGCTGTCGATCGCGGGCGCGGCGAGCGCCGGCTTCGGCGGGGCCGCCGTGACCGCGGCCTCGGACTCCATGCCCGGCAGCGGGGCGCCGCCGAGGAGCTGGCGAAGCTGGGCCAGGTGGCTGGTGATGCTGTCGCGCTGGCGGGTGAGCTCGTCGACCTGGCGCTGCATGGCGGTGCGGGTGCGCTCGGCCTCGGTCTTCGCCTCGGTGACGATCGTCTCGGCGCTCGACTTGGCGTCGGACACGATGGTCTCGGAGCTCTTGCGGGCGTTCGCGACCAGCTGCTTGGCGTGCAGGTCGGCCTCGCGGCGGGTCTGCTCGGCCTGCTGGGTGGCCTTCGTGGCCCGAGACTCGGCCGTGGCCGCGCGCTGCTCGGCCTCGGCGACCAGCTTCTGCGTGGCGGCCTGGGCGCTGGCGTGGCGCTCGGCCTCCTGCCGCTCGGCGTCCTCGCGGCGGGAGGCGAGCTGGATCTCGAACTCCGCCTCGTCCTGCGCCCGCTTGGCCTCCGACTCCTCCAGCACCCGCTGCGCCTGCGCGCGCATCTCGTCGGCCTGCCGCTTGGCGGTGGTGAGCACCTCGTCGCGCTCGCGCTTGGTGGAGGCCCGCAACTGGGCGACCTCGCGCTCGGTCGTGGTGCGGAGCTTGGCGATCTCCCGCTCGGCGTCGGCGCGCTTCTCGGCGACCTCGTGGTCGGCCGTGGCGCGCAGCTTGGCGGCCTCGCGCTCGGTGGTGTTGGTCAGCTCGTCGGCCTCGCGCCGGGCGGTGGAGCGGATCTCCTCCGCGTCGCGCTCGGCGGTGGTGCGCATCTCGTCGCTCTCGCGCGTGGCCTGGGCGCGCTTCTCCGCGGCCTCTGCCTCGGCGGCGGCGCGCATGTCGGCCGCCTCGACCTTGGCGGCGGCCTTGATCTCGTTGGCCTCGGACCTGGCGGCCTGGACGAGTTCGGTGGCCTGTTCTTCGGCCAGACGGAGCAACTGCTCGATGCGGGCGCCGAGACCGGAGTAGGTCGGACGCTCCTGCTCCTGGAGCTGGCGCTGGGAGTCGGACAGATCGCGCTGAAGGCCGACGGCCTGCTCGCGGGCCTGGCGCAGCTCTTGGTCGAGCTGCTTCAGATGATCGTGGACCTGATGCCGGTCGTAACCGCGCAGCACCACGTCGAACTCGCGTGCGGGGGCGTCCTCGAAGAAGTTGTTGAGCTGGGCGTCGATGTCGGACTGCATGGAGGCTCAATCCTGGGTTGTCGAGACGGCTACACGGGCCGGACGGGGGGTTCGGGGCATCCGTACCAGAGCCTGTGCCTCGCGGCAGGCCCCATGTCCGGTGGAAGGTCAAGCGTACTCCGCCGGTGCCCCCTGCGAAGCCCCGTCCACGTTTCTGCGTGACTAGTTACTTATGAACGTTTTTTGGCCATTTCGTCGGGGCTGGCGGCTTGGACCAACTCGGTGAGCATCCCCCCTACGTCCTTGGGATGCAGGAAGGCGATCTGTGAGCCCAGCGACCCGTGCCGGGGGCGCTCGTCCAGCAGCCTTACACCCTTCGCGTCGATCTTAGCCATGGTTTCGGTGACGTCGCGAACACCGAACGCCACATGATGAACGCCCTCACCCCGTCTGGCGAGGAACTTCCCCACGGGCGAGTCGTCCGAGAGAGGCTCCAGGAGCTGGATGTAGGAGCCTCCGCCCTCGCCGTCGGCGATGTGCAGCATGGCCTCTTTGACGCCCTGCTCCTCATTGACCTCGCGGGCCACGACCTCAAGCTCGAAGGTCTCGGAGAAGAACGCGATCTTCGCCTCCAGGTCGTGACAGGCGATGCCGATGTGGTCGATCCGCATGAACATGTGTGTCTCACCTCCATAGCGATCATCCATCTACCCGTGGGTATGGTGTCAAAGAACCCGCGCGTGAGCACAGGAGGCCGTCGCCATGTCCAGTTCCGTCATCGTCGCGGGAGCTCGCACCCCCATCGGCAAGCTCCTCGGAGCCCTGTCCGGGCAGTCGGCCACCGACCTCGGCGGCCTGGCCATCAAGGCGGCGCTGGCCCGCGCCGGCGTGGCGCCGGAGGCGGTCGAGTACGTCGTCATGGGCCAGGTGCTCCAGGCCGGCGCCGGCCAGATCCCCTCACGCCAGGCCGCCGTCAAGGCCGGCATCCCGATGACCGTCCCCTCGATCACGATCAACAAGGTCTGCCTGTCGGGCCTCGACGCCATCGCGCTGGCCGACCAGCTCATCCGCGCGGGCGAGTTCGACATCGTGGTGGCGGGCGGAATGGAGTCGATGACCAACGCCCCCCACCTGCTGCCCGGCCTGCGCAAGGGCGTCAAGTACGGCGGCTCGCAGGTGGTCGACTCGATGGCCCACGACGGCCTGTTCTGCGCCTTCGACCAGCGCGCGATGGGGGAGTCCACCGAACTCTACAACGCCAGGCTCGGCATCGGCCGCGAGGAGCAGGACGCCCTGTCGGCCCGCTCCCACCAGCTCGCCGCCGCCGCGGCCAAGAACGGCGTCTTCGAGGACGAGATCGTGCCGGTGGAGATCCCGCAGCGGCGCGGCGAGCCGTTGATCGTCAAGGACGACGAGGGCGTGCGCGGTGACACGACCGCGGAGACGCTGGCCAAGCTGCGGCCCGCCTTCGCCGCCGACGGGACGATCACGGCGGGTTCCGCCTCGCAGATCTCCGACGGGGCCTGCGCGGTCGTGGTGATGTCGAAGGCCAAGGCCGAGGAGCTCGGCCTTGCGTGGCTGGCCGAGATCGGCAGGCACGGCAACGTCGCGGGGCCCGACGCCTCGCTGCAGTCGCAGCCCGCCAACGCGATCAAGCAGGCGCTGGCCAAGCAGGGCCACACGGCCGCCGACCTGGACCTGGTGGAGATCAACGAGGCGTTCGCCAGTGTGGTGCTGCAGTCGGTCAAGGAACTGGGCGTGCCGCTGGAGAAGGTCAACGTCAACGGCGGCGGCATCGCCCTGGGGCACCCGATCGGGGCGTCGGGGGCGCGCATCGTGCTGACGCTGGCGCATGAGCTCAAGCGCCGCGGCGGCGGCCTCGGGGCCGCCGGGCTGTGCGGCGGCGGCGGGCAGGGCGACGCCCTCCTCATCCGCGTCCCCTGAGGCGACTCACGAGCTGACAGCGCGATGCCCCGGTCCGACCAGGAACGGGACCGGGGCTTCGCAACGCCGCCCCCTAAGGGGGCATTTCAGCCCGGCCGCGAGGGAGGGTGCGGCCGGGCTGCTTGTGGGCGGTCATGACGAGAGGAACTTGGCGAAGACCGAGCGCCGACGGCCCTCGGGCGCCCCGCCCCTCATCACCTCGCGGGCACGCCGCTCCTCGGCCGCCCGCCGCCGCAGCTCGGAGGCGTGGTGCTGCATCATGGTGTATTCGAGTTCGGCGTTCATCCGAGTCGCTCCTGTGTTCGTGGGGACCCTGTCGTCCCCCGCACTCTCAAGACTCGTCCTAAGGCCCTGTGCGACACATCGGGCGTATGTCTTATCTCTGGGCGTAGGGGTGGCTAGGAAGATACTTAGGAGGGCGCACAGAGCGACTAAGGCGGCCGTGAGCTAGGGCTCGTCGGTGTACTTGACCGTGACCTTCGTGAAGCCGAGCGACTTGAGCATGCCCGACAACATCGCCTTGGTGTTGGCGTCGGCCCTGGCGCGCAGGTCGCTCGCGACGGCGGCCTCGCTGATCTTCTTCTCGGCCAGCAGGTAGAGCTCCCGCTGGTCGCCCGGTGAGCCGGACAGGAAGTCCTGCACCCGGTCGAACAGGCCGCGCTGCTGCGCGAACACGTACGAGCGGCTGTTGTCCAGGTTCGGCTTCTCCAGCTGGGCCCGCGGCAGACGCACGGTCACCTCGGTGCGGTCCTGCGAGATCGTCAGCGCGTTGGTCGCCATGGCGGAGAAGTCCACGTACGCGTCCACGCCGCCCGCCCCGACGAACAGCGTGCGGGTGCCCTTGACCGCGTCCGGCAGGAACTTGGCGTCCTTCTCCAGGTCCACGACCACCTGGAAGGTCCCCGTCGCGGCCTCGAAGCGGCTCATGTCCTTGATGGACTGCAGGACCACCGGCTGGCTGCGGTCGATGGTCTGCTCGCCGAGCGGGTTCAGCCAGGTCCAGGCCAGGCGGCCGCCCACCACGAGCAGAACCGCCAGGACCAGGAACCCCGCGATGTATCGCCACCTGCGCCGCCGCCCGGGGACCACCTCGGGCGGCGTCGTACGGGAAGTCGTCATGCGTGCATGACTACCCGCTGGACGATCACCTTTGCTGGTCCTTTGGTGACATATTCGGTCCCCGGTCCGCCGGATCGGGAACCTCCGAGGCGTCCTCCCGCGTCGCGGACTTCGGCTCGGCCGGCCTGCCGCCGTGCGAGGCCGACATGCCGGAGCGGGAGGTGTACGGGTCGGACCAGCCCACCGTGGACGCGTCCGGCGCCCAGGCGGCCGCGGGCGAGTCGGGCGGCCAGCCGACGACCGGCGCGTCCGGCACCCAGCCCAGCGCCGGCTCCTCCGGCCGCGCCGCGGACGGGTTCGGCGCGGGGTCGGCCGAGGCCGGGGTGCCGCCGCCGCCAGGACTGGGGAAGACCGGGTAGACGTGGCTGGAGGAGGGGGCCGGTCGCACGGACGGGGCCACCTGCGCGGGCGCGGGCCCGCCGCCGAAATGCGTGCCCGACAGCCGGCACTGCTGGAAGTCGCTGTAGAACATGCGCAGCCACTCCCTGCGCTGGTGCTCGCTCCAGTACGAGAACGACGCCGTCACGTACTGGTGCTCGGGCGAGGGGCCCTGCGGCAGCGGCTCGCCGCGCAGCCAGGCCATCACCAGCGCCCGGTAGCCCTCCGCGATCGGATCGACGCACCTGGGCGCCAGCGAGTCGATGTATCCGTAGGCGGCCTCCTCCGCGAACCCCGCGGACAGGTCGGGCACGTGGATCGGCGCGAGCCCGTTGGACGGCTTCAGCTCGTCGTCCAGCGGACGCTGCTCGACCCGGGTGAAGGCCGCCGGCGTGCCCGCCAGCCGTGAGGCGATCTGCGTGAAGGCCGCCCCCAACTCGGTCAGCCCCGCCCGCATGCCGGGGTGCACGCACACCGTGATCGGCCACTCCTGGCAGGTGTAGGCGATGTCCTCGGCCGCGGCCGGCTTCGGCTGCGTCAGCACCCGTGACACGCCCATCCCCGCCGCCAGCACCGCCAGCAGCGCGCACACCAGCACCAGGGCCTGCCTGGTGACCAGCGCCGCCCAGCCGAGCAGCAGCGCCGCGGTGATGCCGAGCAGCCAGATGGTCTGGTCGAAGAACGGCGCTCCGTTCAGCCCCTGGAACAGGTCGTACGGCTCGCCGGTGCCGGGCGCCAGCTTGTCGGCCCACCCGCGGTTGTCGGCCAGCCACGAGAAGGCCCCGTAGCAGGCCAGCCCGGCCAGCGGCGGCGTGAACGCCTTGGGCAGCACCCAGCCGGCCACCCACCCGATCACCGAGTAGAGCGCCAGCCCCGCCATGCCCATGCCCAGCCCCGGCAGGCTCACCCGGCCCGCCTGGTCGGTGAGCACGGTCTTGACCGCCAGCACCAGCACTGTCGCCCCGAAGGAGCCCAGCACCACCACCACGATCGCCAGCGGCGCCTTGAGCGCCCGCCACGTCGTGAGCGGGCGCCCGCGCAGCGCGCGGCGTTTGCGCAGCGCGACCCACGCCGCGAACGCGGCCGCCACCGGCCCCGTCAGACGGAGCGAGCCGATGACCGCGGCCACGATGTTCTCCCAAGCGTCTACGCCAGGGATCAGGACATTCCACGCCGCGACCAGGCCGAGAGCCAGCAGCACGGCCACCGTGACGGCCGCGCTCTGCTTCAGCTCCTCTCGTGAAACGCCCGAGTGCTCACGCACCCTTGTTCCCGCTGAAGTTCATCAAGCACCCCCCGTGCCCCCTCGGCGAGGCGGAAACGATCAGTCCAGGCCGGTCCCCACGGCCGATGGACTTGGCATCCGCCTCACCATACGTAGGAGAACCATAACTGAGCGTGATGATTGATGTCCGGATTCTTGGTCAAGCAGAGAGGCCTGTCGCAGACAGTAATCAGACGAACTGGGACGAGAGGCGCGCTACGGTAGCGCTGTGTCGCAGCAGAAGCCGCTCAACCTGCCGTTCGACCCGATCGACCGCGCCGCGGAGTCGTGGCGCGAGCACTTCGGGCCCTCAGCCGCCATGGCCGCAGTCACCTCGATCATGAGAGCGCACCAGATCCTGCTGTCGCAACTTGACTCGCTGCTGAAGCCATATGACTTGACCTTCGCCAGGTACGAAGCACTGGTGTTGCTGACCTTCAGCAGGACGGGCGCGCTCCCACTGTCAAAGATCGGCGAACGGCTGATGGTGCACCCCACAAGTGTCACGAACACGGTGGACAGGCTGGAGAAGTCCGGGTTCGTCAGCCGCCTGCCCAATCCGCGCGACGGGCGCGGCGTGCTGGCCGAGATCACCGACGCCGGCAGGGACGTCGTGCGGCGTGCCACGGCCGATCTGATGGGGGCCGAGTTCGGGCTCACGATGTACGCCGAGGACGAACTCCAGCAGTTGTTCGACCAGTTGCGCACACTACGGGTGGCGGCGGGTGACTTCGCGGGCCCGTCCATACGGCAAGATGAAGAGCATGGCGGACTTCTCTAGGCCCGGGTCGCTCTATGGAGCGGTAGATCTGGGCGCGCGCAAGCAGGCACTGGAGGCGCAGGCCCGGCGGGGGGCCGCGGGTCCCCAGGGGGCCGCGTCGGCCGACGTCGTCGACGTCACGGAAGAGTCGTTCACGGCCGAGGTCGTCGAACGCTCGATGAGCGTGCCTGTCGTCCTCGACCTCTGGTCGCCGAGAGCACCGGGCAGCGCCCAGCTCAGCCCGGTGCTGGAGAAGGTGGTGGGCGACCTCGGCGGCAGAGCCGTCCTGGCCAAGGTCAACGTCGACGCCAGCCCGCAGGTCGCCCAGGCGCTGCGCGTGCAGGCCGTCCCGACCGTGCTGGCCATCTTCCAGGGCCAGGCTGTCACCGGCTTCCAGCAGGTGCTGCCCGAGCAGGAGGTGCGCCGCTGGCTCGACGAGCTGATGGGCGCCGTCGAGCAGTTCTACCAGGCCAACCCCGACGCCAGGCCCCCCGCGGAGCCCGGCGAGCAGGAGGAGGCCCCGGCCGGCCCGCCCGCCGACCCCGACATGGTGGCGGCCGAGCAGGCCATCGAGGCGGGCGACCTCGACGCGGCCGAGCAGGCCTACCAGCGGCTGCTCGCCAGGGCGCCGGGCGACGAGGACGCCAAGATGGGGCTCGCGGGCGTCGGCCTGATCAAGCGCACCGAGGCGGCCGACCCCGACGACGTGCAGCGCCGCCTGCAGGACCCGGCCGACCTCGACGCCCAGCTCCTCGCGGCCGACTTCGAGATGTTGTCCGGCCAGGTCGACGAGGCGTTCGCCCGCGTCATCGGCGTGGTCAAGCGCACCTCGGGCGACGATCGCGACAAGGTCAGGAAACATCTGCTCGGCCTTTTCGACGCGTTGCCCGCCGACGACCCATCTTTGGTCAAAGCTCGTAGAGCTTTGGCGAGCGCACTGTTTTAACCTGGGGTTATGCGGGTCGTCACGATATCGGCCACATACGGCACGGCCGGAAGCCAGATCGGCCCGGCCGTGGCCGAGCGTCTCGGTGTGCCCTTCATCGACCGCGCCATCCCCGGTGCCGTCGCTCGTGAGCTGGGCTGCACGCTCGAAGAGGCCCTGGTCCACGACGACCGGGCCGAACACGGGCTCGGCAGGCTGCTGTCCGGGGCGATGCGCCTGCCGACGGTCACCTTCGGGGGAGTCGACATGTACGTGCCGGGCGCGATGCCGTTCGCGCCCGAGGAGTTCGTCCGCCGCACCGAACGCATGCTCAAAGAACTGGCCCAGGACCAGGGCGGAGTCTTCCTGGGCCGGGCGGGCGCGGTGGTGCTGGCCGAGCATCCTGGCGCGCTGCACGTCCGGCTCGACGCGCCGGTCAAACGCAGGATCAGGCAGACGGCGACGCTGGGCGAGCTGAGCGAGCGCGACGCCCGCAAGATCATCGAGGAGAACGACCGGGCGCGGACGGCCTACGTCCGCCACTTCTACCGGGTCGATCCAGGGGATCCCTGTCAGTATCATCTGGTTCTCGACAGCACCACGATCCCCGTGCCGACATGCGTCGATCTGATCGTCACCGCAGCCGAGGCACTGGATTGACGAAAAGCCCCCTAACATGGGAGGCATTCTTGGTCAGTCCCGAAGGAGCGATTGACGTGGCGACCGTCCCGAGTGTGTCGTACTCCATCACCGTGCGTCTTGAGGTGCCCGCAGGCGGCAAGGCCGTGAGCCAGCTCACGCACGCCGTAGAGTCGGCAGGGGGCGTCGTGACCGCCCTCGACGTCACCAACGCGGGGCACGAGAAGCTCCGCATCGACGTCACGTGCGCGGCCAGGGACACCGACCACGCCCAGGCCATCGTCGACCAGCTCGAAGCCGTCGAGGGCGTCGTCATCCACAAGGTGTCCGACCGCACGTTCCTCATGCACCTCGGCGGCAAGATCGAGATGGTGTCGAAGGTGCCGCTGCGCAACCGCGACGAGCTGTCCATGGCGTACACGCCGGGCGTGGCGCGCGTGTCCATGGCGATCGCCCGCAACAAGGAGGACGCGCGGCGCCTGACCATCAAGCGCAACACGGTCGCCGTGGTCACCGACGGCTCGGCCGTGCTGGGGCTCGGCAACATCGGGCCCGAGGCGGCGCTGCCGGTCATGGAAGGCAAGGCGGCGCTGTTCAAACGGTTCGCCGGCATCGACGCCTGGCCGATCTGCCTCGACACGCAGGACGTCGACGAGATCGTCCGCACGGTCCAGCTGATCGCGCCCGGGTTCGGCGGGATCAACCTGGAGGACATCGGGGCGCCGCGCTGCTTCGAGGTGGAGCGCCGGCTGCGCGAGCTGCTCGACATCCCCGTCTTCCACGACGACCAGCACGGCACGGCGATCTGCGTGCTGGCGGCGCTGACCAACGCGCTGCGGGTGGTCGACAAGAACATCGAGAACGTCAAGATCACCATGGCGGGCGCGGGAGCCGCGGGCAACGCGGTGCTGCGGCTGCTGCTGGCGGCCGGGGCGCGCAACGTGATCGTCTGCGACTATCTGGGGGCCGTGCACCAGAAGCGCGACGACCTGGACGAGTCGCTGCGCTGGATCGCCGACCACACCAACGCCGAAGGGTACGCGGGCGACCTGCGGGGGGCCGTCAAGGACGCCGACGTGTTCGTGGGGGTGTCCGCTCCGGGCATCCTGACCGGCGACGACATCGCCACGATGGCCAAGGACGCGGTGGTGTTCGCGCTGGCCAACCCGGAGCCCGAGGTGTCGCCCGACGACGCCAGGGAGCACGCCGCCGTGGTGGCCACCGGCCGGTCCGACTACCCCAACCAGATCAACAACGTGCTGGCCTTCCCCGGGGTGTTCCGCGGGCTGCTGGACGCTCAGGCGGGCGGGGTCACGCAGGAGATGCTGCTGGCCGCGGCCGACGCCCTGGCCGCGGTGGTCACTCCGGAGGAGCTGGGCCCCAACTACATCGTCCCCAGCGTCTTCCACCCCGACGTGGCGGGGGCTGTTGCGGCAGCCGTCCGAGAAGCTGCCGGCGGGCGTGCGAGGGGCTTTACAGAAGCATGATTCTTTACGGCAGGCCGACGGCACGCCAAACGCCGTACGTGGTTGAGGGCCCCCAGGGGGACGGCCTCTGACCCGCACGGGGCCGGCCGTCGTCACGGCGCACAGTGGGCCGGCTGGGTGGTCACACGGGGGGCCTGCTCGTCGCGGCAGTTGAAACCGGCGGGTGGTCTGTGGACAGGCGTCTCGCCGGCGGGCCTGCCGATTACCTCGTGGTGCCGGCTCCGTGGGTTACCGCTGGGATCAGGCGGTGGGTTTCCTGGAAGACCAGGTTGTGGGTGTCGGCGGCGGCTATGGCTCGCAAGACGTTGAGCTGGGCCTCGGCGTCCGCCTGGTCGAAGACGTTCAGTGGCCAGTCGCCTACGGTGTTGCCTCTCAGGTGTGGGTGCAGGAAGTCCCTGCCGTAGTGGGCGACTATGGCGATGGGTTGGTTGCCTGATTCCTGCTGTTCTGGCCAGGTCAGCGACCACATGGCGTTGAGGCCGCCCTCTCGCGACCTGGTGATGCCGCTGGCCACCACCTCGCCGGTGCCGAGCAGCAGGTCGGTGTTGATCTCTTCGAGGGCGGTGCGGGCCACCGGGTCCAGGAGCTCGACCGCCCTGTCGAACACGTGTTCCTTGTCCTCCCGCGAGACGGCCTGGCCGTGAGTGCCGTCGCGCAGGTCGCGGAAGTGCCTCAGCAGGGCTTCGTTCGTGGGAGTTAGCATGCCCTACCCCTTCCCCGCCGGGCGGCCAGGCCACCTCTGAGGTGCGGGAATCTCAGCCGAGCAGGTGCTCGATCCTGGCGCGGACGTCGGGCGTGTCGAGGCCGCGCACGGTGAGGGTCGTGCGCCGCCGTACGACGTCGTCCACCGTGGCCGCCCATTCGCGGTCGCGGGCGTAGACCGCCTGCGCCCAGATGTCGGGGCCGTCGGGGTGGATGCGCTCGCCGAGCGCCGGGTTCTCGCGGATGAGCCGGGCCACGTCGAAGGCGATCGACCCGTAGTGCGTGGCCAGGTGGCGGGCCACGAGCGGATCCATGCGCATGCCGGGGTCACGGTCGGTCCACAGCCGCAGGGCGACGGCGTCGGGGCTGGCCAGGCCGGGCAGCGGCACGGCGGGCAGGATGTCGGCCAGGTCGTCGCCCAGGGGGCGGCCAGGCAGGTGGGCGAGGGTGTCGAAGACGTGCCGGCCGATGTGCCGGTAGGTCGTCCACTTGCCGCCTGCCACCGACAACATGCCGCCGGAGCCCCGGGTCAGCACGGTCTCCCGCTTGGCCGCCGTCACGTCGCCGGGGCCGCCCGGCAGCACCCGCAGCCCGGCGAAGGCGTAGGTGATGTCCTCGCGCCGCAGCTGGGTGTCGCGCACGGCGTGCCCGGCCTCGTCGAGGATCTGCGTGATGTCGGCCTCGGTGGCGCCCACGGCTGCCGGGTCGCCCTCGTACGCCTCGTCGGTGGTGCCGAGCAGCAGGTGGTCCTCCCATGGGATGGCGAACGACACCCGGTACTTGTCGATCGGCGTGGTCAGCGCCGCCTTCCACGGCTCGTGGCGGCGCATGACCAAGTGGGCGCCCTTGGACAGCCGGATGCTCGGCGCGGCGTCCGGGTCCTCCATGCGCCGCAGGTGGTCGACCCACGGGCCGGTGGCGTTCAGCACCAGGCGGGCCGAGACCCCGAACTCCGTGCCGTCGAACCGGTCGCGCAGGTCGGCGCCCGTCACCGTGCCGCCCGTCTTGCGCAGCCCGACGACCTCGGCGTGGTTGAGCACGACCGCGCCCGCGTCCACGGCGGCGCGCACGGTCATGACCGCCACGCGGCTGTCGTTCATCTGGTGGTCGCCGTAGACGGCGGCGGCCCGCAGGCCCTCGGTGCGCAGCGCGGGCACCTTGGCCAGCGCCTGGTGCGGCGTGATCACCTTGCCCATGCCGTCGCCGAACACCGACAGCGCCGAGTACAGGAACACGCCCGCGCCCAGCTTGGCGGCCCCGTGCGGCCCGCCCTTGTAGACCGGCACCAGGAACGTCAGCGGTTTGACCAGGTGCGGCGCGATGTCGGCGGCCAGGGCGCGGCGCTCGCGGTGGTTCTCCGCGACGAGCCTGACGTTGCCGGTCTGCAGGTAGCGCAGGCCGCCGTGGACGAGTTTGGAGGAGGCGCTGGAGGTGGCGCCGGCGAAGTCGCCCGCGTCGACCATCGCCACCCGCAGCCCGGACTGGGCGGCCATCCAGGTCACCGAGGTGCCGAGGATGCCACCGCCGATCACGAGCAGGTCAAAGGTGGTGCCGGAGAGCTCGTGGCGGATCTCCGCCCGATCGGTCCCGATCGCGATCGTCATTGCCATACTCCTATTGCTCGACCCAGTCGAGGGTGCGGGCCACGGCCTTCTTCCAGTTGCGGTACTCACGCTCGCGGGCGGCCTCGTCGATGGCGGGACGCCATTCCGCGGCCTTGTGCCAGTTGGCCTTCAGGCTGTCGAGGTCGGCCCAGTAGCCGGTCGCCAGGCCCGCCGCGTAGGCGGCGCCCAGGGCGGTCGTCTCGGCCACCATGGGCCGGATCACCGGCACCGCGAGCACGTCGGCGAGCGTCTGCATGAGCAGGTTGTCGGCGGTCATGCCGCCGTCGGCGCGCAGCGTGGTCAGGTCGAGCCCCGAGTCGGCGTTCATGGCGTCCACGACCTCGCGCGTCTGCCAGGCGGTGGCCTCCAGGACGGCCCGCGCGATGTGGCCCTTGTTGACGAACCCGGTCAGCCCCGCGATCACCCCGCGCGCGTCCGAGCGCCAGTGGGGCGCGAACAGCCCGGAGAAGGCCGGCACGAAGTAGCAGCCGCCGTTGTCGTCGACCGTCTTGGCCAGCGTCTCGATCTCGGCCGCGCTGGAGATCAGGCCCAGGTTGTCGCGCAGCCACTGCACCAGCGATCCGGTGACGGCGATCGCGCCTTCGAGCGCGTAGGTGGCGGGGCCCGTGCCGATCTGGTAGCCGACCGTGGTCAGCAGGCCGTGCTTGGAGGCGACCGGCTCCTGGCCGGTGTTCATGAGCAGGAAGCTGCCGGAGCCGTAGGTGCTCTTGGTCTCGCCGGGCGCGAAGCACGTCTGGCCGAACAGCGCGGCCTGCTGGTCGCCGAGCGCGGAGGCCACGGGGACGCCGCCTTCGGTGCGGCCGTAGACCTCGGCGGACGGCCGGATCTCCGGCAGCATCGCGCGCGGCACGCCCAGCGCGGCGAGCAGGTCGTCGTCCCAGGCCAGCGTGTGGATGTTCATCAGCATCGTGCGGCTGGCGTTGGTCACGTCGGTGATGTGGCGGCCGGTGAGGTTCCACAGCAGCCAGCTGTCCATCGTGCCGAACAGGATCTCGCCCCGCTCGGCCCGCTCGCGCAGCCCGGGGATCTCATCGAGCAGCCAGCGGATCTTCGGCCCGGCGAAGTAGGTCGTCAGCGGCAGCCCGGCCTTGTCCCTGAACAGCCCCTCGTGCTCGGCCAGGGCGCGGGTGAGCGCGTCGGTGCGGGTGTCCTGCCAGACGACCGCGTTGCAGACCGGCCGGCCCGTCTCCCGCTCCCACAACACGGTGGTCTCGCGCTGGTTGGTGATGCCGAGCGCGGCGATCTCGAACTCGCCCGTGGCCTCGGCCAGCACGCCTTGCACGGCCTGCCAGATCTCCTGCGCGTCGTGCTCGACCCATCCCGGCCTGGGGAAGATCTGGCGGTGCTCGCGCTGGGCGACGGAGATGATGTTGCCGGCCTGGTCGAACACGATGCACCGGCTGGACGTGGTGCCCTGGTCGATGGCTGCGACGTAGTGCGGTCGAGGCACTGGGATTCCCTCGCAAAGCTCTGGTTCGACAATGCCGAACGGATGGTATTCGGTGGTCCCGGGGGTGTTCAAGTCACCTGGCGAGGTCGCGGGTGATGGCGCGGGCGGCGTCGCGTACGTATGAGACGAACTCCATGTGCAGGGCGCCGTCCGAGGTCAGCCGCTCGACCGCGCCCCTGATGCCGATGGCGCCGACCACGATGCCGCGCCGGTCCTTGATCGGCGCGGCGATGGCCACCTCGCCCTCGGTCAGCTCCTCCGTCTCGGCCGCCCAGCCGCGCGTCCTGACCAGGTCGAGTTCGGCGCGCAGATCGGCGGGGTCGGTGATGGTGCGCTTGGTGTGGGGCTCAAGCGGCGATGGCGGGGCCTCGTCATAGGGGTCGTAGGCGAGCAGGACCTTGCCCAGGGCGCTGGCGTGCGCCGGCAGGTAGGTGCCGACCTGGAGGGTCTGCATGCTGTCGTCCGGCCTGAACACGTGGTGGATCACCAGCACGTGGCCCTCGTGCGGGGTGCCGATCCAGGCGCTCTCCCTGCTGCGCCCCGCCAGGGCGTCGGCCCAGTTGATGGCGCGGGTGCGCAACTCGTTGACGTCGAGGTAGCTGCTGCCGAGGTGGAGCAGCGTGGCGCCGAGGCGGTACTTGCCCGTGGCCTGGTCCTGCTCGACGAAGCCGACGTGGACCAGCGTGCGCAGGATGCCGTGCAGTGTCCCCTTCGGCAGGCCCAGCGCCCTGGCCAGCTCGGCCACCCCGAGGTGCCGGGACCCGGAGGCCAGCAGTCGCAGGATCGCGGCCGCCCGCTCGACCGACTGGATCGTCTCTCCCACACCCGGAACTCTAGCGCAGGGTGGTTCGGTATTGCCGAACGCGGTCGAGCCCCGCCGCGATCGGAGCAAGGAGCCGCGGGCACACCCCGCCGGCGGCTCAACGGCTCTGTCGGAGTCCGCCTAGAATGGCGCCGTGAGGTGAACCCGGCCGACGTCAACGCCCCGTTCAGCCCCAGAGCACGCGCCCATGGCGGCCCTTCCGCGAACATGGTCAGCAGCGACAGTCCGGTGGGCATGACGACGGCGGTGCGAGTCCCCGGGTCACCCCGATCAACACCATCCCCGGCGAGGTCGTCAGGCCTCCCGTGAGCGAGGAGCGCTCGAGTATCGCCATGCCGATCAGGAATCACCCCGTGCCGACGAGCCCGAGCAGCGACGCCGGTACCAGCCGCCGACCGGTCGTCATCCGTCGCGCATCCGCGTTAGCAAAGTGAGGAGATTTAATGGGACAACTTTCCCGTTTGGCGGGAACTGTGCGGCCGGGGGGCCGCACCGCGCGGGTACGCGCTGCCGTGCTGGAGGCCACACAGGACGAACTGGTCGAGCACGGCTTCCATGGACTGACCATGGATCAGGTGGCGGCCAGGGCCGGAGTCGGCAAGACCACGGTCTACCGTCGCTGGGGGAGTAGGGCGGGGCTGGTGGTCGACCTCATGAACGAGCTGGCCAACCAGTCGATGCCACATGCCGACACCGGGGGGATCGAGGGCGACCTGCGGGCCAACGCCCTGTCGGTGCTGGGCGCGCTCACCGACGGGCGGCTCGGAGCCACGTTCCAGGCCGTGGTCGCCGCCGCGACGTGCGACGAGCAGGCTGCCGAGGCACTGCGCGCGTTCCATCTGCGCCGCCTGGAGGAATGGGTCGGCGTCGTGGACCTGGCCGTCAAGCGGGGGGAGTTGCCCGAGGGCACCCATGCCGCGGAGATGATCCGCGCGATCTCGGCGCCGCTCTACTACCGGCTGGTGGTCACCAGGGAGCCCGTGACGCCGGCGGTCGCGGAACGGTCGGTGGTGCGCACGCTGGCCGCCGCCCGGGCAGGGGCGTTCGTCGAACCGGTGGAGTGAGGCGATTCAGGGCTTCGACCTCGGCCAGATCGAGCCGTACCACCACAGGATGCAGCCCATCACGACCAGCCCGCCGGCCGTGGCCAGCTTGCCCATCAGGTCGGTGGGCGGGCCGGTGAAAGGCAGGCGATGGGCGGCGTGGTGGCTCCTGAAGGGCAGGCGGTCGAGGTGGTGGCCCCAGGGGCAGTCGTTCTCGACGAAGGTCGAGTCGATGAGCGTGTCCGGCTGGTTCTCGGTGACCGAGTAGGCCTCGATCTCGGCGCGGCTGCCCTTCCTGACCTCGACCTGCTTGACGATCGTCTTGCGGGCCGGGATCGAGCCGCTGGCCGTGCTGGTGCCGTCGGATCGCAGGTCGAAGCTTACGGGCTGGGTGCCCTGGTTGTGCAGCGTGACGGCCGCCCGTCCGGCCCGGCAGCCCACGTCGTCCACCTTCATCGTGAAGGGGTCGCCCGTGTCGTTGGGCCAGGCTCCGGCGGAGGCGGGGAGCAGCAGGGCTGTGCCGACCGGCAGTGCGGCCAGCACGAGACGTGTTCGAATGCGCATTTACTCCCCCCGAACGATCTTTGATACGTATGGTGCCCAAGTGAACACGAAAAGTAACATCAGCTCTGCGGGGGAGCGCGCACGCTCCGAACCCCTCATGATGGATATATGGCGGAAGCGATCTACGTCGGTGGTTTGTTGGTGGCGACCCCGCTTCTCGACGACCCCAACTTCCGGCGTTGCGTCGTGCTGATCCTCGAACACGACATCGACGGCGGCACCCTGGGTGTGGTGCTCAACAGACCGAGCGACATCTCGGTGACCCAGGTGCTCCCCGTCTGGGACCCGCTGGTGACGGGCCCACCGGTGCTCTTCGAGGGCGGCCCCGTGCAGACCGACAGCGCGCTGGCGCTGGCGGCCGTCCCGAGCGGCGAGGAGCCCCTCGGCTGGCGCCGGCTGCACGCGGGCACACCGGCCGTCTCGCGCCTGGGCACCGTCGACCTGGACGCGCCACCCGAGATCCTTCAGGGGGAGATCGCGCAGATGCGCATCTTCGCCGGGTACGCCGGCTGGACGTCGGGGCAGCTGGCAAGCGAGATCGCCGAGGGCGCCTGGTACGTCGTCGACTCCGAGGCCGGCGACACCTTCAACGCCGATCCCGGCTCGCTCTGGCGCCACGTGCTGCGGCGGCAGCCCGGCGAGCTGGCGTTCGTGGCGACGTGCCCGGACGACCCGACGCAGAACTAGACGACCCGGCGCTGCGCTAGAGGTCCCAGCCCGGCCTGAGTGAGCGTTCCGCCAGCTCGATCGTCTCCTCCATGCGGCGCACGACCTCCTGCATGGTGCCGTCGTGGCGCGGGCACTCGAAGCCCACGCGCATCGTGGACATCCCGTAGGCGACGATGAGGTGCGAGAGCTGGTCCTCGCCGGGGTCGACGCCCCTGCGGGCGGCCACCAGCCCGGCCAGCCGCTGCTCGGTCTCCGCCGACCGGGCGACCGACTGGCCGACCAGGTGCGGATATTTGTCCAGGAGCCGCCGCAGTTTCAGGAACCTCTCGCTGTCCTCGGGCGTTGAGTCGTGCAGATCGCTCAGCACCGCCCGCAGCGCGTGCATGAGCGCGGTGAACGGCGGCTCCCCCTCCGGGCGGGACCTCATGGTGTCCAGCATGATCTCCTCGCCCTGGTCGTGAAACCACAGGGCCAGGTGGTCCTTGCTGGTGAAGTAGCGGAAGAAGGTGCGGGGGGAGACTTCGACCACCCCCGCTATCTGCTCGACCGTGGTCGACTCGTATCCTTGTTCGAGGAAAAGGTCCAGCGCCGCGTCGAGGAGCGCCAGGCGCGTCTTCTCCTTCTTGCGTTCACGCAGACCCACAGACGTCACTCCCTGGAAACCTTTCTGTCATAGTGTGCCATAAGTCATAGTCCGCCGAATGAAAGTCGTTTGTCAGATGTCATCGGCTGACATAGATTACCTGAGGCTTACGTGACTTATGCCCCTTCATGGGGCTGTACGGGTACTAGGGGGACTTCATGGCTCACGCGAAGGCGGTAGACCTGCCGTCATCGCCAGGCTCCGCGAAGGCCGGCGCGGGGGGCAACCCGTGGCTGGTGCTGCTGGCGGTCTGCCTGGGCGTCATCATGGTGATGCTCGACGGCACGGTCGTGGGCATCGCCAACCCGGTCATCCAGGCCGACCTGGGGGCCTCGCTGTCCGACCTGCAGTGGGTCACCAGCGGCTACCTGTTGGCGCTGGCGGTGTTCCTGATCACCGCGGGCAAGCTGGGCGACCTGTTCGGGCACAAGAGGGTCTTCCTGATCGGTGTGGCCGGCTTCGCGATCTCGTCGGTGGGCATCGGTCTCAGCGCCGAGCTGGCCGCCATCATTCCCGGCCTGTCGCCGGTCGGCGCGCTGATCGCCCTGCGTGTGCTGCAGGGCCTGTTCGGCGCGTTGCTGCAGCCCGCCGCGCTGGCGCTGCTGCGTAGCGCGTTCCCCGGCGAGAAGCTGAACCAGGCGATGGGCGCATGGGGCGCGATCATCGGCCTGTCGAGCGCCGCGGGGCCGATCGTGGGCGGCGTGCTGGTCCAGAAGGTGAGCTGGGAGTCCGTCTTCTTCATCAACGCGCCCGTCGGCATCATCGCCCTGATCATGGGCATGCTGCTGATCAAGGAGAACCGCGCGCAGACGCTGGCGCGCATCGACTGGCTGGGCGTGGTTCTGCTGTCCGGCGCGATGTTCTCGCTCGTCTGGACGATCATCAAGGCCCCCGAGTGGGGCTGGGGCGACAGCACGACGCTGACCTTCGCGGGCGCGTTCGCGGTGCTCATCGGCGCCTTCATCTTCTGGCAGAGCAAGGCCAAGCAGCCGCTCGTGCCGCTGTCGCTGTTCACCAACCCCTCGATCTCCATCGGCACCGTGCTGATGATGATGGTCGCCTTCGCGATGTTCGGCGCGATGTTCTTCCTGGGCTTCTTCTTCCAGGGTGTGCACGGCCTGACCCCGCTGGAGGCCGGTCTGCGCATGCTGCCGATGAGCGCCGGCATGATCGTCGCCTCGCCGCTGGCGGGCATGGCGATCGGCAGGTTCGGCCCGAAGATCACGATGGCGGGCGGTCTGCTGATCACCGCGGCCTCGATGTTCCTCATGTCGCGCCTCAGCATCGACGCCTCCTTCATCGAGAGCGGTCTGCCGTTCCTGCTGCTGGCCTTCGGCCTGTCGCCGGTGTTCGTGGGCGCCACCGAGATCATCGTGGGCAACGCGCCGGTCGAGCTGAGCGGTGTCGCCGCCGGTGTGCAGCAGTCGGCCATGCAGGTCGGCGGCGCGCTCGGCACCGCGATCCTGGGCGCCGTCATGGCCGCCGAGATTTCGGCCAAGCTGCCCGGCTACCTCGGCCCCGCGGCCCAGGGCATCCCGCCCGCGCAGTTGGAGGCCCTGGAGAAGCTGGCCGCGTTCGGCGGCGCGCCGCCCAACTCGCCGCAGCCGCTCATCGACGCCGTGCACAACTCGTTCATGGACGGCATGCACCTGGCCTTCCTGGTCAGCACCTGCATCGCGGTGCTCACCGCCGCGCTGACGCTGTTCGTCAAGGCCGGTCGCAAGTCCGAGGGCGCGCCCGTGCACATGGGCTGAGCCCGGCTCCGATCGGTACGGCCTCCGCCACGCGGCGGGGGCCGTTGCGCGTATGTGGGGGGACAGGCTCGCGGCCGGGCCTAAACTCGGTGGGGTGAGCAGCACGAAAATCCTCCCTGAGCAGGAAACCACGCCGCAGACGTCGCACGGCGACGGCGATCACGAACGGTTCGCCCACTACGCGGACAAGCACAAGATCACCGAGAGCATGGTGACGGGCACGCCCATCCGCGCGCTGTGCGGCAAGGTCTGGGTGCCCAGCCGCGATCCCAAGAAGTACCCGGTGTGCCCGGAGTGCAAGGAGATCTACGAGGGCCTGCCCGTGGGTGGCGGCGAGGGCGGCGACGGCAACAAGCAGTGAGTGTTGCTGAGGTGTAATTCCGCTAAATGCCGCTACGGTCGGTAGTCGTATCGCTTCTGACCGTAGTGTGGGGGATTGCATGGTCGGTCGCTCGACCGCCGTTTCTTTGGCATGCCTGCTCGCGGCCGGTTCCATGCCGCCGCTCCAGATCGACGCCGCGTGGGCGGCCGGTTGCGCCGCTCCTGGCCCGGAGGGCCACCCTCCGCACCGGCCGGGGCCCGTCGAAAGGTCCAGGGAGGCCGCCGGGCTCGTTGAGGGGGCTCGGGGGACCGCCGGGCCCGTCGAGGGAGTCCGGGAGGTCGCCGGGCCTGTCGGGGAGGGCCGGGGGATCGGCGCGCGTACGGGCG
Organism: Nonomuraea purpurea; assembly: GCF_042650645.1. Classification (NCBI taxonomy): domain Bacteria; kingdom Bacillati; phylum Actinomycetota; class Actinomycetes; order Streptosporangiales; family Streptosporangiaceae; genus Nonomuraea; species Nonomuraea purpurea. The sequence goes on along the minus strand of NZ_JBHSBI010000045.1, from coordinate 57,258 downwards.
TGACCGTGCCGGGGGTGCGGCCGGTCGCCGGGCCTCTGCCGGGGCCGCGTTCGCCCGGCCCGGAGGACGTGGGCATTGTCATGGCCGAGCTCGGCAGGCGCCTCGACGGGGTCAGGCCGCCGGCCGCCTTCACCGTGCCCACGCAGGTGCACGTCGTCACCAACGGTGAGCGCAAGGTCTCCGACGAGACGATCAGGTCCCAGATCGAGGTGCTCAACACCGCGTACTCGGGCGGCTACGGCGGCGTCGACACCGGCGTGCGCTTCAAGCTCGAAGGCATCTCGGTCTTCGAGAACGCCGCCTGGTTCGCCGACCCCGTCGGCAACGAGAAGCCGATGAAGACCGTCCTGCACAAGGGCGGCTCCAGCGTGCTCAACCTCTACATCGCCCAGCTCAGCGAGCACATGCTGGGCTTCGCCACCTACCCCTACTGGTACGTCCAGTCGCCCTATCTCGACGGCGTCGTGATCGACTGGCGCAGCCTGCCGGGCGGCGCGATGAGCAACTACAACCGCGGCTTCACCGGCGTGCACGAGATCGGCCACTGGCTCGGCCTCTTCCACACCTTCGAGAACGGCTGCAAGACGCCGGGCGACGGCATCGACGACACCCCGGCCGAGGCCAAACCGACGCTGGAGTGCCCGCCGGACAAGAACACCTGCACGCGCCCCGGCAAGGACCCTGTGCACAACTTCATGGACTACGCCCACGACCGCTGCATGTCGGAGTTCACGGTCGGGCAGGCGGCGCGCATGCACGAGATGTGGGTGGCCTACCGGAACCGATCGAACATCTAGATTTCCGGCAAATTACGATGTGTCGGTGACAGTACCGAAAGCACCCGACACTCCCCTCAAACCCGCCAGGCTCTTCGGGCCCGAGTACCGCGTCGCCACGTTCGGCGTCCTGCTCGTCACCACGCTGATCGCCTTCGAGGGCATGTCGGTCGGCGTCGTCATGCCCGACGTGGCCAAGGAACTCGACGCGCTGGATCTCTACGGGCTCAGCTTCTCGGCCTTCCTCATCGCCAGCCTGTTCGCCACCGTGGTGGCCGGGCTCTGGTCGGACCGGCGCGGCTACGCGGTGCCGTTCCTGGCCGGGGTGCTGCTGTTCGTGACGGGGATGGCGCTGGCGGGCGCGGCGTCGTCGGCGGTGCTGTTTCTGGTGGCGCGGGCGGTGCAGGGGCTGGGCGCCGGCACCTCGGTCGTCGCGCTGTATGTGATGATCGCCCGGGTCTACCCCATGGAGGTGCGGCCCAAGGCGTTCGCCGCCGTCTCGGCGGCCTGGGTGGTGCCCGCGATGGTCGGCCCGGCCGTGGCCGGGTTCGTGGGGCAGCAGTGGGGCTGGCGGTACGTCTTCTTCGGGATCATCCCGCTGGTTCTGCCCGCGCTGGCGATGCTCGTGCCCGCGCTGCGCATGGGCGGCTCCGCCGAGGCCAGGCCGGGCGACGGGCCGAGGTCCCGCCCGCTGGCGATGACGCTGGCCGCCACCGCCGCGGCCGGCGGGGCCGGGCTGCTGCTGCACGGCGTGGACCGGCTGCACCTGCAGCCCGCGCTCGGAGCCGTCGAGACCGCGGCCGGGCTGGCGGCCCTGGTGTACGGCCTGCACCGGCTCCTGCCGCCCGCCGCGCTGCGGTTCGCCCGCGGGCTGCCGACGACCGTGCTGATGCGGGGCTTCTTCTCCGCCTCCTTCTTCGGGGTGAACTCCTTCATCCCGCTGGCGCTGCAGGAGGTGAAGGGCTTCACGGCGAGCGACGCGGGGATCGCGCTGACGACGGGCGCCCTGGGCTGGTCGGCCGGGTCGTACCTGCAGAGCAGGCGGACCGGCCAGGCGCACAAACGGATCAGGCTGGGCGCGGCGCTGGTCATGGTCTCGATCCTGATCTGCCTGCTGTCGGCGCTGCCCGGCATCACCGGGTGGGTCGCGGTGCCCGCGTGGATCGTGGCCGGGTTCGGGATGGGCTTCGGCATGACCACGGTCAGCATCACCGCGCTCAAGCAGTCGCCGGTCAACGAGCAGGGCGCCAACTCGGCGGCGCTGTCGGCCACGGACATGCTCGGCTCCGCGCTGTCGATCGGGATCGGCGGGGCGCTGATCAACCTCGTCGGGCACGCCCCCGACCAGATCGCCACCGGGTTCGTCGGCATCGCGTGCCTCATGGCCGCCGTCGCGTTCGCCGCCACGGTGCTCGCCGGGCGCACACGCTGATTTCCGTCACTCCAGTCACTGCCATCACCGTTCGCCTGCCCTCGGTGGCTGGGAGTGATAGGACAGCGGGACGAGGAGGTGTCCATGGAGGACGATCACCGCGTCTGGCCGCCGCAGCCGGCCCCCAGGCACCGCCGTACTCCTCCGCGGTACACATGGGGGGCCGACGGGCTCGCCGGTCCCGCACGGCCCTTGGAGCCCGTACGCGAACAAGAACCGGCCCGCCCCTCTGATCGCGTCCGCCCGTACGAGCGTGAACGTCCGCAGGAGCCCGCCCGCCCGTCTGAGCCGGCCCGTCCGCGCGAGCGCCTGCGCCCGTACGAGTCGGCGCGCCCGCAGGAACCGGACTGGGGACGCTCGGGGGAGCCCGAGCCGCTGGACCTGAGCCCCGAGGAGCCCCCGTGGAACCCTCGGATGCGCAGCACCGAGGCATGGGACCCGCTGCCCCCGTCCGCCCGGATGCACGTCTCACCGGCCGACCCCGGGGCGCGCGGGCGCGTCGTGGCGAGCCGGGCGTGGGGGCGCTGGGCGGGCGTGCTGGTGGCGGCGCTGGCCGCGGTGGGGCTGGTGGCGGCGGCCACCGTGCTGGTGCTGCGGCTCACCGCGCCGCCGGAGGAGACGGGACGGCTCAACGACTCGCTGGCGGGCGTGACGGCCACGCTGCCGCAGGGGTGGAGCGAGGGCGCGGTGGCGCCGGTGACGGGGTTCACCTCGGTGATCAGGAACGAGGACGGGGCGGTCGTGATGGCCAGGTCCGTGCCGGGGCCCGTACGGGACGTCAAGAAGGCCACGGCGGAGGCGGCGGAGCTGTACTCCAGGCTCCTGCTCAAGGGCGACCGCGTGAGCGTCGTCGAGGACCGGCCGGTGCCCCAGGGACACACCCGGGCGCTGCGGGCCGAGTACCGGGACGTGGTCAACCGCCCGGCGTTCCTGCGGGTGATGCTGCTCACCCGCGACGAGGACGCCGTCATGCTGGTCGGACTGCTCCAACCCGAGGAAGCCGGCCGCAGGCAGGCGCTCGACGCGGTCATGACGAGCATCCGGCGCCGATGAGCGCGGGCTCTTAACACGTGGAGAAGACCTTGGCCACAATCCTCGGCTCACGGCACGTCTTGTCGGTGGGCGCGATTACTCTTGGGTCACTGTGAGAACGCGACGCACACGAACCCCAGAGGTGATGCGGTGAGTACCTTCGCCGCGTCCCACCTATCGCCTTCCTATCCCGACCGCGCCGCCTGGGGCACCGCCCCCAAGCTGCGCGCCTGGCAGCAGGAGGCGTTCGACCTCTACTTCAGGCGCGAGCCGCGTGACTTCCTCACCGTGGCGACGCCGGGCGCGGGCAAGACGACCTACGCCCTGCGCATCGCCAGCGAGTTGCTCGCCAACGGGGTGATCAAGGCGATCACCATCGTGACGCCCACCGAGCACCTCAAGCGCCAGTGGGCCGACGCCGCCAGCCGGGTCGGCATCGGCATCGACCCGGAGTTCAAGAACAGCCAGGGCACGACCTCGCGCGACTACACCGGGGTCGCGGTGACCTACGCGCAGGTCGCCATGCACCCCGCCCTGCACAGGGCGCGCACCGAGGCGCGCAAGACGCTGGTGATCTTCGACGAGGTGCACCACGCGGGCGACGCCAAGTCGTGGGGCGACGGCGTGCGCGAGGCCTTCGAGCCCGCCACCCGGCGGCTCCAGCTCACCGGAACGCCGTTCAGGTCCGACGACAACCCGATCCCGTTCGTCCTCTACGAGGAGGACGCCGAGGGCTTCAAGCGCAGCCGCGCCGACTACTCCTACGGCTACGGCCCGGCCCTCGACGACGGCGTCGTGCGCCCGGTCATCTTCCTGGCCTACTCCGGCGAGATGAAGTGGCGCACGCGCGCGGGCGACGAGATCGCCGCGACGCTCGGCACGCCGCTCACCAAGGACCAGCTCTCCCAGGCGTGGCGGGCGGCGCTCGACCCCAAGGGCGACTGGATCCGCCAGGTCATGCAGGCCGCCGACCGCCGCCTCACCGAGGTGCGCAGGGGCGTCCCCGACGCGGGCGGCCTGGTCATCGCCACCGACCACGAGACCGCCCGCGCCTACGCCCGCCACCTGCGCAACATCACCGGCGAGGGCGCCACCGTGGTCCTGTCCGACGACCCGGGCGCGTCCAAGAAGATCAAGCAGTTCGCGGCCTCGGAGGACCGCTGGCTGGTGGCCGTGCGCATGGTGTCCGAGGGCGTCGACATCCCGCGTCTGTGCGTGGGCGTCTACGCGACCTCCACCTCGACCCCGCTCTTCTTCGCCCAGGCCGTCGGCCGCTTCGTGCGGGCCCGCAAGCGCGGAGAGATGGCCTCGGTCTTCGTGCCCTCGGTGCCCACGCTGCTCGGCCTGGCCAACGAGATGGAGGTCGAGCGCGACCACGTGCTCAACAAGCGGCCTCCAGAGGACGGCCTCGACGACAGCCTGCTGGAGCAGGCCAACCGCAAGAAGGACAATCCCGACGTCCTCGGCGACGAGTTGCCGTTCGAGACGATGGAGACCTCCGCCACCTTCGACCGGGTGCTGTTCGACGGCGGCGAGTTCGGTACGGGCGCGGAGGTCGGCTCGGCCGAGGAGGAAGACTTCATCGGCCTGCCCGGCCTGCTTGAACCCGACCAGGTGGCGACGCTGCTGCGCAAGCGGCAGTCCGACCAGCAGGCCGCCAAGCGCAAGCAGGCGGACGAGGAGCCGCGCGAGCCGGTTCTGGCGCCGCACGAGCAGATCGCGGAGCTCAGACGCGAGCTCAACGGCCTGGTCGGCGCCTGGAACCACCGCACGGGCCAGCCCCACGGCGTCATCCACTCCGACCTGCGCCGCTCGTGCGGCGGCCCGCCGATCGCGCAGGCCACGGCCGAGCAGATCCAGGAGCGCATCGACACCATCCGCCGCTGGGCCACCCAGCGGCGTTAGCGCCAGGCGCCGTAGCCGCCCCCGGGGCGGCTACGGCGCGTGACTGTGTGGATTTGGCCACAGAGCGGTGGCCTTCTGTTAGAAGCTCGGAGGAAGCGGCAAGAACAACCTTGGCTTGGCTCCGGATACGCGGGAGGGCTTGCCCATGTCGTCTGAAGCCACTGGAAAGCCGACCCTGGACGTCGCTTCCGGCGTCTCTCGAAACGCCATTCTCATCAGGCTCGAGGGCGAGCTGGACGTCGACGCGCTGCCGGTGCTGAGAGAGCACCTGCGGCGCGTCTGGGAGCTTCCCCCGAAGAAGTTCCTGATCCTCGACCTCGGCGAGGTCTCCTTCTGCGACTCGATGGGGATGAACGAGCTCGTCGAGATCCTCCACCGCTGCGAGGCCAGGGACACCAGGCTGCTGCTCGGCGGGGTACAGGGTGTCATGGCCAGGGTGTTGTCGATCACCGGGCTGCGGCACGCGTTCGAGGTGTTCGCCCACCTCGACGACGCCCTGCGAACGGCGGTGGCCGCCCCGCCCTAAGCCGGTCTGCGGGCCAGCAGGCAGGCCTGCGGCGTCGGCTCCATGCCCTGCCTGGGCTCGCGGAGCAGCCGCGCCTCCACCGGCAACCCGGCCTCGCCCAGGAGCCGCTCGACGTGGTCCGGCCGCAGGCGGCCGGCGTCGAGCGAGATCTCCCGGCCGAACGCCTCCGTCCTGTGCGTCGTCTCGTCCCCGACCTGGAAGACCACCAGCGCCCGGCCCCCGGGGGCCAGCACCCGGCGGAACTCGCCGAACACCTCGGGCAGCAGCTCCGCGGGGATGTGGATGATCGAGTAGTTGGCCACCAGACCGGCGAGCGAGGCGTCCGGCGCGTCGAGGGCCAGCATCGAGCCCTCCTCGAACCGCAGGCCCGGATACGCGCGGCGGGCCTGCGCCACCATCTCCGGCGACAGGTCCACGCCCGAGACGTCCAGGCCCAGCCCGTGCAGGTGGGCCGTGGCGTGACCGGGGCCCGACCCGACGTCCAGGACCCGGCCTCCGCCGCCGGTCAGGACGAGTTCGGCGAACGCGGCGAACATCGCCCGATCGAGCGGCTTGCCGGCCAGCTCGTCGCGGAAGACCTCGGCGTACTCGGAGGCGATGGCGTCGTAGGACGCGCGGGTGGTACGCAGGTAATCGGGTTCGGTCGTCACGGCGGAGAACCCTAACCGATCAGATCGGCGCCGAAAGCGGGATGCGTCGCCCCGTCCGCCCATCGACCGGGACGTAGCCTGATTTCTCCTTCAACGGGACCTTCAGCGCTGCCGTGTGGCCCTTGACGCTGACCGGCAGCGTGAGCACCGGCCGGTGTGTCCCCGCCGTCGGCCCTTCATGCAGCCACACCAGCACCTTCCTGCCATGCGTCCTGACGACGACGTCGGCGGTCGCGCACTCGTGCGGCGCCGCCGCCCAGGACAGCACGAGCTCCTTGCTGACCGTGGCCGAGGTGGGAACGGGGGTGCGCGCGGCGCACGGCTGCGGCGCCGCATGAGCCGCCGCCGCGGGCCGGGACGGCGAGGCCTGGGGGAGGGCGGCGGAGCTCATCACGATCGTGCCGCCCTCCAGCAGCACCAGCGTCACGATCGCGGTCATGCGCTCGCCCCCTGTGCCCCTGATGAGCAACCACAGGGCGAGGGGGGCAAGGAGGAGCCAGGCCAAGCCAAGGGAGAGGGCCAGCATGAGGAGACCTCCACAAGAGGACGAAGTCGAATCACTCACCGTGTTAGTTCAGTTTCGGAGAGGGTTCGTCCTCTTGGATATCACATGACCGCAGCGTTGTGCACTGCGTACTCTTCGTGATCGAGAGTGGTGAGGCCCCTGTGGAAGGGTGGCGGAAATGAGGTTGGATCCGCGTGGTCAGCCCAGTGCGGGCGCCCCTTGGAGGGTGGTGCCCGCGTCGCGCAGCTGGGCCAGCGCCGCCTCCGTGGTGGTGGGCGACACCCCCGCCGTCAGGTTCAGCAGCACCCGCACCGCCAGCCCGTTCTTGACCGCGTCCAGCGCCGTGGCCTTGACGCAGTGGTCGGTGGCGATGCCGACGACGTCGACCTCGTGGACCCCGCGCTCCCTGAGCCACTCCGCCAGCGGCGCCCCGTCGCTCGACAGGCCCTCGAAGCCGCTGTAGGCGGCCGAGTAGGCGCCCTTGCTGAAGACCTCCTCCACCCCCGACACGTCGAAGGAGGGGTGGAAGTCGGCGCCCGGCGTGCCGGCCACGCAGTGGGCGGGCCAGGTGAAGACGTAGTCGGGGGAGCCGGAGAAGTGGTCGCCGGGCGAGATGTGGTAATCACGGGTGGCGACCACGTGGTCGTAGCCGTGTTCGGCCAGGTGGCGGGTGATCGCCGCCGCGACCTCCGAGCCCCCGGCCACGGCCAGGGAGCCGCCTTCGCAGAAGTCGTTCTGCACGTCGACGACGATCAGCGCAGTGCCCATAGGCAGCACGATACGTCAGGCGAATTCCGTGGGGATGGCCGCGTACCCCCGGCCCAGGTGGAGTGCCTCCTGGGGGAGGGTGGCGACGGCACGCGCATGGCGTTCGCGGGCGGCTGAAAGGGGCTCCCCGCCGACGACCTCCCCGTCGCGGACGAGCTCGTGCAGCAGGGGGACACCGCCCTCGGGGACGAGGCCGCCGGTGGTGATCAGTTCGGTGTCGGCGTGTCCTGCCTCGTCCATGAGCCGGTAGGCGTCCTTGCGGCCCCCGCGTGACGGCTTGCCGACCGAGCGCTTGGCCACAGGCTCCAGCCTGCCCGTGGCCGTCTCCCGAGCCACCAGCTTGTACACCAGCGCCGCCGTCGGCACGCCCGAGCCGGTCACGAGGGAGGTGCCGACGCCGTACCCGTCCACGGGGGCGGCGGCGAGCGCGGCGATGGCGTACTCGTCCAGGTCGGAGGTGACCAGGATGCGGGTGTCGAAGGCGCCGAAGGCGTCGAGCTGCTCCCTGACCTCCTGGGCGGCCGCCGCCAGGTCGCCGGAGTCGATGCGGACCGCGCCCAGCCTGGGCCCGGCCAGTTCGACGGCGGTGCGGACGGCCTCGGCCACGTCGTAGGTGTCGACCAGCAGGGTCGTCTCGGGGCCCAGAGAGGCGATCTGGGCCTCGAACGCCTCCTTCTCGGAGTCGTGCAGCAGCGTGAACGCGTGCGCCGCCGTACCGGCCGTGGGGACGCCGTACACGCGCCCGGCCATCAGGTTGGAGGTCGAGGCGAACCCCGCGATGTAGGCGGCCCGTGCGGCGGCCACCGCGGCGCTTTCGTGCGTGCGGCGCGAGCCCATCTCGATGATCGGCCGCTTGCCCGCGGCGTTGGTCATGCGGGAGGCCGCGGAGGCGATCGCGCAGTCGTGGTTGAGTATGGACAGCGCGAGCGTCTCCAGCAGCACGGCCTCGGCGAACGTGCCCTCCACGACCATGATCGGGGAGGCGGGGAAGTAGAGGTCGCCCTCCCGGTAGCCGTGGATGGTCCCGGAAAACCGGTAATCGGCCAGAAACGCCAGAGTGGAGTCGTCGACGATCTGGTGTTCTCTCAGGTAGGAGAGTTCTTCGTCGCCGAAACGGAAGTTCTCCAGTTCGTCCAGGACACGTCCCGTACCCGCGACCACGCCGTAGCGCCGACCACCGGGAAGATGCCTGGCGAACACCTCGAAAACCGCGCGCCGATGCGCCGCTCCGCTCCGCAGCGCGGCCTGCAGCATCGTCAGCTCATAGTGATCAGTAAGCAACGCAGTGCTCATGGGCATTGTCACGACTCGAAGACTACGGCCCAGATAGGGCAGACTCATGGATGTGGGTAGCACCGCTCCAATCGCCGTTGAGCGTCCGTCATCGGACGTCCGGCCCGATCTGCCATGGGTGACCATCGTCTGGAACGACCCGGTCAACCTGATGTCCTACGTGACCTATGTCTTCCAAACGGTCTTCGGGTACACGAAGGAGAAGGCAGAGAAGCTCATGATGGACGTCCATCACAAAGGCAAGGCCGTCGTGTCCAGTGGCACGCGTGAAGAGATGGAACGCGATGTGCAGATTCTCCACTCCTACGGCCTGTGGGCGACGGTCCAGTCGGATTCGGATAAATGAAGCGAGTGAGGCAAGCTGGGTTCGTGACTTCCAAGGGGACAGTGAGGCGGCACGCGTGACGTCGGGGTTCTCGCCGGGCAGGTCCGGCGGCGTCGTCGCGCGCTTCGAGGCCGCCGAGGTCTCGCTGCTGCGCTCGCTCGTGTCGATGATGCTCGGCCTCGTGGCGCCCGGCCGCGTCGGTGACGACCCGCTTGAGCGGGCCCTCGGCATCGGCGCGGGGGAGGCGCCCTCCGACCCGGTGCTGGCCAGGCTCTTCCCGTCGGCGTACGAGGATGAGAAGGAGGCCTCGGAGTTCCGCCGCTACACCGAGGCGACGCTGCGCGAGGGCAAACGGGCCGACGCCCAGACCGTCTTCGACACCGCCAAGCCGGGCCGCGCGGAGCTGACGCCCGATCAGGCCCAGGCCTGGCTGCGCTCGCTCAACGACGTACGCCTCACGCTCGGCATCAAACTCGAGGTGACCGAGGAGGTCCACGACGAGATCGCCACGATGTCCGAGGACGACCCCCGTTACCCGGCGTACGTCACCTACGACTGGCTGACCTACCTCCAGGACAGCCTGGTCCGGGCCCTCTGGTAGCTTCCGGGCATGCTGTCGATCTCGCAGGAACTCGTGGACAAGATCGTCGCGCACGCCCGGGCCGATCACCCCGACGAGGCGTGCGGCGTCATCGCGGGCAGGAACGGTGTCCCCGAGCGGTTCGTCCCGATGGAGAACGCCGAGCGTTCCCCGACCTTCTACCGGTTCGACTCCAAGGAGCAGCTGCGCGTCTGGAACGAGATGGACGACCGCGACGAAGAGCCCGTCGTGATCTACCACTCCCACACGGCCACCGAGGCCTACCCCTCGCGCTCCGACGTCTTGCTGGCCCAGGAGCCGCAGGCCCACTACGTGCTGGTCTCCGCATGGGACGAGACCGAGGTGGAGTTCCGGTCCTACCGGATCCTCGACGGTGTCGTCACGGAGGAAGAGGTAAGGTTTCTCCCATGATGGTCAGGGCTGTGCAGAGCTTCCTCTTCGCGCACACTCCGGCCGTCGTCGTCTACGACTGTCCCTAGCGGCGCCTGCCGAGCGGCCCGCCGCCACGCCCCTGGAACGCCAGCCGGGCGGCAGCGTGACGCGAGCAGGTTTTTTCGGAATCCCCACCCAGCCGTCGGTGTTGCTGCCGATGGGACGACGACTTGACCTGAGGAGACTGACCGCGATGGCCATCAACGTTCGCATTCCGACCATCCTGCGTACTTACACCGACGGCGCCAAGGCGGTCGAGGCCGAGGGCGCCACCCTCGACGAGCTGATCACCAACCTGGAGTCCCGCCACCCCGGCATCAAGGCGCGCCTGGTCGACCAGGGCGCCCTGCGCCGTTTCGTCAACGTCTACCTCAACGACGAGGACGTGCGCTTCCTGGGCGGCCTCGGCACACCGGTGTCCGACGGCGACACGGTGACCGTGCTCCCGGCCGTCGCCGGCGGATGAGATGCGGTTCGATTCGCTGATCGACTCGGTCGGTCGCACGCCCCTCGTCGGGTTGCCGAGGTTGTCCCCGTCCGGCGACGTACGACTGTGGGCCAAGCTCGAAGACCGCAACCCGACCGGCTCCATCAAGGATCGGCCCGCGCTGTGGATGGTCGAGCAGGGCGAGAAGGACGGCCTGCTCACGCCGGGCTGCACGATCCTGGAGCCCACCAGCGGCAACACCGGCATCTCGCTGGCCATGTCGGCCAAGCTCAAGGGCTACAAGCTGATCTGCGTGATGCCGGAGAACACCTCGCAGGAGCGCCGCCAGTTGCTGCGCATGTGGGGCGCGGAGATCATCTCCTCGCCCGCCGCGGGCGGCTCCAACGAGGCCGTGCGCGTGGCCAAGGAGCTGGCGGAGCGCAACCCGTCCTGGGTGATGCTCTACCAGTACGGAAACCCGGCCAACTGGCGCTCCCACTACGAGAGCACGGGCCCCGAGATCCTCGAGGACCTGCCCACCGTCACCCACTTCGTGGCGGGCCTCGGCACGACGGGGACGCTGATGGGGGTCGGGCGGTTCCTGCGCGAGCGGGTGCCCGGCGTCCAGATCGTCGCCGCCGAGCCCCGCTACGGCGAGTTGGTCTACGGGCTGCGCAACGTGGACGAGGGGTTCATCCCCGAGCTCTACGACGAGTCCGTGCTGACCACCCGCTTCTCGGTCGGCTCCGCCGACGCCCTGCGGCGCACCCGCGAGCTGCTCGCCTCCGAGGGCATCTTCGCCGGGGTGTCCACCGGGGCGGCGCTGCACGCGGCGCTCGGGGTGGCCGCGAAGGCGGTCAAGGCGGGCGAGCGGGCCGACGTGGTGTTCGTGGTGGCCGACGGCGGCTGGAAGTACCTGTCCACGGGCGCGTACGAGGGCACCCTGGACGAGGCGGAAGAGCGCCTGGAAGGCCAGCTCTGGGCGTGAACGAAAAGGGCGGCAGGTCCCCCGACCGGCCGCCCTTTTTCGTGTCCTAGTTGAACAGCACCCGCAGCGAGAACGTCGCCTCGGTGGCGCTCTGCTTGCCGCTCAGCCCGACGGCCCGCAGCACCTGCAGGTTGGCCTTCTCATCGCCCTGCATGGAACCGAGGTAGAAGTTCTCGATCTTGTCCAGGTCCGCGAAGATCGCGAAGTTCGCCCCGTCCCCGTCGGCGATCGCGGTCTGGTACGTCTCGGAGTCGCCGAGCGTGCCCTCCTCCGACAGCTTCTTGGCGTAGTCGTTCGTCGTGCCCAGCGTGAAGACGCCGTCACCGGTGCTCTTGCCGACCTGCGGGCCCTGGCCGCCCTGGCTCATGCCCTGCAGGACCTTGTCGACGATCGCCTGAGCCTTGGCCGGGTCGTCGGTGGCCACGCGCGCGCCGGCCTTGACCGTGTCGCCGCCCAGGCCCTCGCTGTCGACCGCGAGCGTGAAGTTCTTGCCGAGCACCGTGCTCAGGTCGGCGGGAAGCTGCAGGCCGAACTGGGTCTGGGCCTGCTGGATCATCTGGGTGATCTGGTTGGAGCCCGCGGCCGAGGCCTGCTTCTGGATCTCGGCCCACTGCTTGGTGACGGCCTGGTCCATGCCGGAGATCGACACGGCGCCCGCGGTGGTGGCGGGCAGGGTGCCCAGGTTCGCGGGGGGCAGGTCGCCCTCGGGCAGCATGCCGTCCACGCCCCTGACCGTGCCGGCGAGCTCGACGTAGGCGCTGTCGAAGCGCAGGGCGCCGGCGTACCTGGCGTTCTTGACCATGTCGATGGCCGGGCCCTGAGCGGCCGTGAACTCCTTGCCGACCACACTGAGCAGCCCGCCCATGTCGGCCCAGAACGACAGCACGCCCTGCTCGCCGACCGCGCCCATGTCCTCGCTGAACTTGGCGTTGTCGGTCAGGCTGCCCTCTGCGCCGGCGTACTTGTCGGTGAGCTGCTGGGTGGTGCTCAGCAGCGCGTAGTCCTCGCGGAAGCTGAGGCCGTACTTGTCGCCCTTGAGCAGCTTGGCGAGACCGGCCTTGGCCTGCTCCTGGTCCTTGACCTGGATGGCCACCGCGAAGTCGGGCTCCTCCTTGCCGGAGGGCACGGCGGCGACGCCGATCCTGCTGCCCAGCCAGGGGTCGACGTCCTTGGCGAAGTCGACCTTGGTGTCGGCGCTCTCGTTGATCATGTCGAACAGGGCCTTGCGCGGGTCGTCGCCCTTGAAGGTGTCCTTGGTGACCGTGAACTTGCCGGCGAGCTGGAACAGCGCCAGCTTCTGGTTCGCGGCCGGGTCCAGGTCGAGCCGGGCGTAGGCGATCGAGTCGGCGGGCAGCACGTCGTTCGGCTGCGTGCCGCCACCGCCGAGGGCGCCGACGGCCCACACCGCGCCGCCGCCGAAAAGGATCACCGCGAGCGCGGCCGCCGCGGCGATGATCCAGGTCTTACGGCCCTTCTTGTCCGGCTCAGCAGGGCCGAAACCTTCGGGCCCCTGCTGTTGCCAGCCGGACTGGGCGTGCTGGTTCTGCTGCTGCCAACCCTGCTGTGCCTGATCCTGCTGTTGCCAACCCTGTTGCTGCTGGCCCTGCTGACCGTAGGAGGGGGGCTGCTGGCCGTACCCCTGCTGCGGGTTGTAGGGCTGCTGCTGGCCGTAGGAGCCCTGCTGGCCGTACGGCTGCTGCTGTGGTGGGTAGGGCTGCTGCGGCGGGTACGGCTGACCTGTGGGCGGAGGGTGCTCCGGCTGCTGTCCCTGATTCCAGTTGTACGCCGTCGTACGGTCAGGATCCTGACCGTAAGGGGGATTATTGGCAGACATCACTCAACTCACATTGTGGACTTTTGACCACAAAGAAGTTAGCTGATGTTGCTAGACGGGCGCTTGCAATGTACTGAAGTTCGGATTCAGACCCTGGTCAGCTCTTTTCTGAGCACGCCGATGTGCACCTCTCCTCCGCCGTAGTCCGCGACGGCCGCCCAGGGCACGAACGTGCAGCCCACGTACGCCATGCGGGCCAGCGCACGCGAGACCCAGGCGTGGCGGCCCTGACGTTCGCGCGTGAACCCGAGCAGGAACGGCGCGCGCCGGCCCGACACGACGAGACCGTAAACGGTGTGGCTCTGCTGCAGCTCGCCTTTGTGCTGGCGCACGCGGATGTCGACGACATGGCCGACCCACACCCCATTGGAGTCCCAAACGGACTGACCGATGAGTTCGGTGACACTTGCCATGATCGAACTTTCTCAGTCGAATCACGTTTTCGCAGGTAGGCGCGCTGATTAGGGGGATGCCTTAGAGTTGGGGCTCCCAGAACATAGTTCCGGACCAAGGCGGGCGCCGATGACCAAGTTCGACGAGGCCACGCAGGCGATCAGAGTCGACGACAACACCTACGACGTGTGCCTCGACCCCGGATACGCGATCGGCGGACCGCTCAACGGCGGTTACCTGATGGCCGTGATCCTGCGCGCGGCGGTGGACGCCTCGCCGTTCGCGCATCCGGTGAGCACGACCGCGCAGTTCCTCAAGGCGCCGGTCGCCGGCCCCGCGCAGGTGCGGGTGGAGCCGCTCAAGGCGGGCAGGACGGCCGCCTTCGCCAGGGTGAGGCTCGTCCAGGACGGCGTGGCCCAGATCGAGGGGCTGGTCACGACGGCGACGCTGGACGGGGCCGAGCCCCTTTACGCGGAAGGGCCGGCGCACGAGATGCCGCCCATCGAGGACTGCGCCAAGCTTCCCGACCCCAAACCCGAATCGGGCATGAACCTGAACGCCCAGATGGAACTGCTCTTCGACCCGCCCACGATCGGCTGGCTGACGGGCCGGCCCACCGGCAGGCCCGAGTCGCGGGCGTACTTCAGGATGGCCGAACCCCAGGACCCCGACCCGTACGTACTGGCCCTGGCCGTCGACGCGCTGCCGCCCGTCGTGTTCTCCGCCGGCGCGCGCGGCTGGGCGCCCACCGTCGACCTCACCTGGCACCTGCGCGCGCTGCCCGCCCCCGGCTGGCTGACGCTGCTGGGCAGCGGCCGGCTGATCTCCGACGGCTGGTTCGACGAGGAGGTCGAGGTACGCGACCGCGCCGGCCGGCTCGTCGCCCAGGCGCGTCAGCTCGCCCGCGTCGGAAGGGGCTGACGACGCCTTATGTGACGAAGACGACATCGCATCGACATCACGCGTCGCAGTGTGAGCATTCTTACGCAGTGTTGATCGCGCAGGTCGCCTACCCTCTAGAGCGTGCCGGACGCGAGTATTGGGATCTTCGACAGCGGAGTGGGCGGCCTGACGGTCGCCCGGGCGATCATCGACCAGTTGCCCAACGAATCGATCACCTACGTGGCCGACACGGCCCGCCAGCCGTACGGGCCCAGACGCATCGCGGAGGTCCGCGCCTACGCCCTGGAGGTGATGGACCACCTCGTCGAGCACGACGTCAAGATGCTCGTGATCGCGTGCAACAGCGCCAGCGCCGCCGTGCTGCGCGACGCCCGCGAGCGTTATGACGTGCCGGTCGTCGAGGTGATCCAGCCCGCGACCAGGCGTGCGGTGCGCGCCACCCGCACCGGCAGGGTCGGAGTGATCGCCACCAGGGCCACCATCGACTCCATGGCCTATCACGACGCCTTCACCGCGGCGCCCGACGTCCTGCTCACCGGCGTGGCCGCCCCACGCCTGGTGGAGTACGTCGAACGAGGAGAGACGATGAGCGAGGAGCTCATCGAGGTCGTACGCGACTACCTGGAGCCCATCAGGGCTGCCGGGTGCGACACTCTCATCCTCGGCTGCACCCATTACCCGCTGCTCACCGGCGCGATCTCCTACGTCGCGGGTGACGGGGTCACGCTGGTCTCCAGCGCCGAGGAGACGGCCAAGGACGTCTATCGGATCCTGCACGACCGCGATCTGGCGGCAGGAGGCGAGGCCACCCCCCGGCACCGCTTCCGTGCCACCGGCGACTCCCTGCTCTTCGCCCGGCTCGGGCGGCGATTCCTGGGCCCGGAGATCGATGTGGTCGAAGTCGCGCCAGTGGGGGGTACTACCTTTAACGGGAGGCCCACATGAAGGTGACCATCGTCGGATGCTCGGGGAGCTACCCGGGGCCCGACAGTCCAGCGTCCTGCTACCTCCTCGAGTCCGATGGGTTCAGGATGCTGCTCGACCTCGGCAGTGGGTCGCTCGGCGCGCTCCAACGCCACATCGGCCTGTACGACGTGGACGCGATTTGCCTGACCCATCTGCACGCCGACCACTGTCTCGACCTGTGCGGCTATCACGTGGCCCGCACCTACGGGCCCGAGGCGCCGTACCCGGTCGTGCCCGTCTACGCGCCGGCCGACGCGCCGCGCCGGCTGGCGGCCGCGTACGGGATGCCGGAAGAGCCCGGCATGGAGACCGCGTTCGACTTCGTGCCGCTGGCGCCCGGCTCGTTCGAGATCGGCCCCTTCACCCTCACCGCCGGGCTGGTGAACCACCCGGTCGAGGCGTACGGCTTCCGCGTCTCCAACGGAGACACGTGCATGGCCTACTCCGGCGACACCGGCGAGTCGCACGAGCTGGTGAGGCTGGCCTCGGGCGTGGACCTGATGCTGTGTGAGGCGTCCTTCGTCGACGGCCCCGACCTGCCCGCCGACCTGCACCTGACGGGCGGTCAGGCGGCCGAGCACGCCGCCAAGGCCGGTGTGGGCCGGCTCGTGCTGACCCACCTCGTGCCATGGAACGACCAGGCCGTCGTGCTCGACGAGGCCACCAGAGGCGGCTTCGACGGGCCCATCGAGCTGGCCCGCAGCGGCGCGGTCTACGACTTGGCCTGAATCTCCGAGAACTCCCGCATCCGCGGCAGCGGCGAGAACAGCATCGGCAGGAACGCGAGCAGCCGGCCCACCATGAACACCCACAGGGCCTCCCGCACGCCGATCTGCTGGGCGACGAGCCCGCCCAGCAGCGCGCCCAGCGGCATGGTGCCCCAGACCATGAACCGCACCGAGGCGTTGACCCGGCCGAGCATGTGGTCGGGCGTCGAGGACTGCCGGTAGGTGATCTGGCCCACGTTCGACAGCGCCGCGCTCCACGACAACACGATCGAGGTGATCGCGAAGCACACCACCCGCCAGTCGGCCTGCGTCATCGGCAGCAGCAGGCCGAACGGCGAGGCCACGGCGACGGCCAGCCAGGTCATGCGCGCGGTGCCGAGCTTCCTGGCCATCCAGCCGCCGGTCAGGCCGCCGATCAGGCCGCCGACGCCGCCCGACATGAGCAGCAGGCCGATGACGCCGGGCGACAGCTTGACCTCCTGGGCCAGGAACAGCACCGACAGGCCGAGCACCGCGCTCACCGAGAGGTTGATCAGGGCCGAGGTCGCCACGAACACGCGCATCAACCGGTCCCGCCACACGTACGCCAGCCCCTCGCGGATGCCGCGCAGCAGCGGGGTGGGCTCGGTGAGGGCGGGCGGTTTGTCAGGCGCCTTGATCCTGCTCAGGAAGATCACCGAGGCGAGCGCGCCCACCGCGGTGGCGACCAGCGTGCGTGGCGCCGACAGCAGTTGCACCAGCGCGCCGCCCAGACCGGGACCCGACAGGACCGCCGTCGAGCGGACCGCCCCCAGCTTGGCGTTGCCGTCGGCGAGCTGCGTGGTGCCGACCAGCTCAGGCAGGTACGTCTGGTCGGCCACGTCGTTGAAGACCTGCGCCACGCCCACGAGCAGGGCGACCACGTACATCATCTCGATCGATAACAGCCCCAGAGCCGCCGCGACCGGAATGCTGCCCAGCAGCACGAACCTGGCCAGGTCCGAGGCCATCAGCACACGCCGCTTGCGCATCCTGTCGACCCAGACCCCCGAAGGCAGGCCGATCAGCAGGAACGCCGTCGTCTGCAGCGCCGCGAGCACGCCGACCTCTCCTGGGGTGGCGTGCAGTGCCAGCACGGCCACGAGCGGGAGCGCCACGCGGGAGATATTTGCTCCGAGTTCGTTCGCGATGTGCGAACTGAGGAACCGAAGGAAGTCAGGGTTTCGCAACACCCCCGTTGTCATTGCGTAAGGATCCATGTGTCGGACACATTTGGTCAAGAGTGTTGTGGCGCGGAGATAGGGTGATCTGCATGTCCCGACAGGATGGCCGCAACCCTGACCAGCTCCGCCCCATTACGATCACCAGGCGTTGGCTGGCCCACGCGGAGGGCTCGGTGCTGGTGGAGTTCGGCGGCACCCGGGTGTTGTGCGCGGCGTCGGTCCAGGACAGCGTGCCGCGATGGCGCAGAGGCAGCGGCCAGGGCTGGGTTACGGCCGAATACGCGATGCTGCCGCGGGCGACCAATACTCGTAACGATCGCGAATCGGTCCGCGGCAAAATCGGTGGCCGGACGCACGAGATTTCGCGGTTGATCGGGCGCTCGCTGCGTGCGTGCGTCGATTACAAAGCGTTGGGCGAAAACTCCATTTTGCTCGATTGCGACGTGCTGCAGGCCGACGGCGGCACCAGGACCGCCGCCATCACCGGCGCCTACGTGGCGCTGGCCGACGCCGTCGCCTGGATGCGCGAGCGCCGGATGTGCCCGGGAGACCCCCTCGTCGGCTCGGTCTCCGCCGTCTCCGTCGGGGTGGTCGACGCGGTCCCGATGCTCGACCTCTGCTACACCGAGGACGTCGCCGCAGAAACCGACATGAACGTCGTGATGACCGGCACGGGCAGCTTCGTCGAGGTGCAGGGCACCGCCGAAGGCGTCCCGTTCGACCGGGGCGCGCTCGACCAGCTCCTCGACCTGGCCGTGGCCGGCTGCCAGGAGCTCACGCTGATCCAGCAGGAGGCGCTGCGGTCATGAGGATCGTCCTGGCCACGCGGAACAAAGGCAAGATCGCGGAGCTGCGGCGCATCCTCAGCGGGTTCGACATCGTCGGGCTGGAGGAGTTCCCCTCGATCGGCGAGGTCGCCGAGACCGGCGTCACGTTCGAGGAGAACGCCCTGCTCAAGGCGCACGCCGTGGCCAAGGGCTCCGGGCTGCCCGCGGTCGCCGACGACTCCGGGCTCTGCGTCGACGTCCTCAACGGCATGCCGGGCGTCTTCTCCGCCCGCTGGTCGGGGCGGCACGGCGACGACCAGGCCAACCTCTCGCTGCTGCTCGCCCAGATCTCCGACGTGCCCGCCGACAGGCTGACCGCCTACTTCGCCTGCGCCGCCGCGCTGGCGCTGCCGTCGGGGGAGAGCCGCGTCGTCGAGGGCACGCTGGCCGGCCACCTGATCACCACGCCGCGCGGGACCAACGGCTTCGGCTACGACCCGATCCTGGTTCCCGAGGGCGAGACCCGCACCACCGCCGAGATGGCGCCGGAGGAGAAAGACGCCATCAGCCACCGGGGGCGGGCCTTCCGCGCTCTGGCGCCGATCGTGCGCGAACTGCTCGGCTCGTAAGCGTCGCGTAAGGACCCTGGGGTGCCGGGGGACGTACCGTCGCACTGTGCAGAGTAATCATCAGACGGTGCCTGTCTGGGCGGGGGCCCTGGCGGGATTGACGGCCGGGGGCGTGGCCCTCGGGGTGGCGCAGCTCGTGGCCGGGTTCGCCGGGCCGAAGACGTTCCCCGTCGTCGCCGTGGGCGATGCCACGGTCGATCTGGCGCCTCCCGCGGTCAAGGACTTCGCGATCAGCACGTTCGGCGAGAACGACAAGACGGTGCTCATCGCGGGGGTGCTGGTGGTGCTCGCGGGGGTGGCGGCGCTCATCGGGGTGGTGGCTCGGCGGGCGCTCGCGTACGGGTACGCGGGGCTGGGGATCTTCGGGGCCGTCGGGGTCCTCGCCGTCCTGACCCGTCCGGACGCCGGCATCCTGGACGCGCTGCCAACCGTCGTGGGAGTGGGGGCAGGAGCCTGGACGCTCTCGTGGCTGATCCACCGCGCAGGCGGCCCCTCACCCCTCCACACGCCCCCCGACGCCCACCCGGGCACGGCCGCCCGTCCCGGCACGGCCGCCCGCCCCGGCCTCACCCCGCCTCCGCCCATTGCCGGAGCCACGCCCGCCACCGGGCCTTCGCCGACCGCTGGGCCTTCGCCCACCGAGGAGCCTTCGCCGACCGCCGCCCGTGGTGGCGTGCCCGCCGATGGTGCCGCCTCTGAAGGGGCTGAGACGCCCACTGACAGCGGTGCTGGCGGTGGCGGTGTGGGAGATGCCGGTGGGGTCGGCTCGGCTGCTTCTGGTGTGGGGAAGGGCGATGCGGTGGAGCGGCCGGTGGTGATGCGGGCCGGGGCGGAGTTGAGGGGGTTCGACAGGCGGCGGCTGTTGACCGGGGTCGCCGGTGGGGTGGCGGTGGCCGGGGTGGCGGCCGTGCTGGGGCAGCAGCTCAGCGGGCGGCAGGCGGTGAACGCGGCGCGCGGCGGGGTGAGGCTGCCGAGGCCGGCGATTCCCGCCAAGCCGGTTCCGGTGGGGGCGGATCTGCGTATCAGCGGCTTGTCACCGTTCATCACGAAAAATCAGGACTTTTACCGGGTGGACACCGCCCTCGTCGTCCCCCAGGTGGACCCCAGAGAATGGACGCTGCGCATCCACGGCATGGTCCAGCGCCCGATCGAGCTCACGTTCGGCGACCTCCTGAACATGCCGCTCGTCGAAGCCGACGTCACCCTGGCCTGCGTCTCCAACGAGGTCGGAGGACCGTACGTCGGCAACGCCCGCTGGCTCGGCGTCCGCATGCCCGAGGTGCTGCGCAAGGCCGGGCTCCAGTCGGACGCCGACATGCTCCTGTCCACCTCCGCCGACGGTTTCACCTGCGGCACCCCGGTCGACGTGGTGATGGACGGGCGCGACTCGCTGTTCGCCGTGGCCATGAACGGCGAGGTGCTCCCCGTCGACCACGGCTTCCCCGTACGCCAGGTGGTGCCGGGCCTGTACGGGTACGTGTCGGCCACCAAATGGGTGGTGGACATCAAGGTGACCAGGTTCGACCGGGACCAGGCGTACTGGACACCCAGGGGCTGGTCCGCCCGGGGGCCGATCAAGACCCAGTCGCGCATCGACGTCCCCAAGCAGGAGACCGTGCTGAAGGCCGGTCGCACCACCATCGCCGGGGTGGCCTGGGCGCAGCACACCGGGGTGGACGCCGTCGAGGTGCGGGTCGATCGCGGGCAGTGGCGGCAGGCGAAGCTGGCCGAGGTGCCAGGGCCCGACACGTGGCGGCAGTGGTCGATCGACTGGGACGCCACCCCGGGCGAGCACACCCTCCAGGTACGGGCGACGGACGCCGCCGGGCGTACCCAGACCGAGCAGGAAGCGCCGCCCGCGCCCGACGGCGCGACCGGCTGGCACACGGTCACGGTGCGGGTCTCCTGAGCGGTATGGACTGTTTGCGCAGGTACAGCGGGTAGTTCGGGCGGGGAATCTTCCTGACTTCGCCCCCCTGTCACGGTCACGCCTCTACGATCGGTCGTTGAGCATGACAGGAGGCAAGCCGTGTCCCGCGAGCGCAAGCCGAGTGTCCGGTGGGCTCTTCCAGAGGGTCAGTACAACCCCGTGGTGGGGGAAGGGGTGCGGTGGCTCGACTACGAGCGGGCCGCCACCGAGACCGGTGCCACCGCCTCGTCCGACCCTGCCGAGACCGCAGTTCCCGTAAAAACCTCCGCCGATACGCAAGAAGCGCTCGGCGCCGACGACACCACGGCCACCGCCAACCGCGGCGACGCCGCCCACTCCGCTTACTACGGCGGTGCCCACCTTGGCGGTGCGAGTCACGCCGGTGGTGCCGGCCACGTTGGTGGTCATCACGTCGGTGGTGCCGGTCATACCGGTGGTGCCGGTCACGCCGGTAGTGCCGGTCACGCTGGTGGTCATCACGTAAGTGGTGCCGGTCATGCCGGTGGTGCACGCTCCGACGGTGCCGCTGACGCCAGTGGTGTCGCGCGTTCCAGCGGTGCGGCTCGCTCCAACGGCGCGGGCGGCTCCAACGGCGCGGGCGGCCTTGGTGGTGCGGCTTACTCGGGAGACGCGGCTCTCTTCGGCGACCCGGCTCGATTCGGCGGTGCGGCTCGCGGGAGCTGCTCGGCGCTTTTCGGGGGAACAGTGCCTGGAGGCGGCTTGGCCTTCCTCGGTGAGGCGGCTTCCAGGAACGGGACGGCTCCATCCGGCGGCGCGCTGGCGGCCGATGGGGTCAGGTCCGGTGGCGCGCCAGTGGCCGATGAGGTTTGGTCCGGCGGTGGGTCGGTGGCCGATGGGGTTCGGGCTGGTGGTGTGTCGGCGGGTGATGAGGTTTGGTCCGATGGTGGGGTTGGGGTCAGTGGTGGGTCGGTGGGTGATGGGGTCTGGTTCGGCGGCGTGCCGGTGGCCAATGGGGGCTGGGCCGATGGTGGGCTGGAGGGTGGTGGGGCTGCGGCTGATGCCGCGGAGGCGCTTGATGTGCTGGCCAGGATCGCTGCCGAGGGTGACTGGTTCGATGGTCCGAGGCGGCCGCCGCGGTTGGCGGATTCCAGGCCGTACGGTGTGCCGGGCGGGCTCGCGAAGCCCGATCCGCACGTGGAGCGGGACTTGGCCGGCGCGCTGCGTCCCGGAGACCGCTTCCCCGACCCGCGCGGCACCTGGGTTCGGCTGGTGAACGGTGGCGGCCCCGCCGATGACCCGTTCCGGTCGTCCAACGCGGCCGACTGCGCGCTGGCCGTGCTGTCCACCTGGCACGGCGAACCTGCGGCGGCCGCGCCCCGGCTGCCCGAGTACGACAGGATCGGCCGGCCGGTGCTGACCGGCGAGCAGGGGAGCGCGGCCAGGATCGAGCGCTGGATCGGGCAGCTCCTTGAGTACCTGGGCCAGGGGCGGCACGCCTATCCGATGATCGCGCGCCGGCTGCTCGACGCAGGGCACGGGGCGGGCGCCGTCATCGTGGTGCGCTGGCCGGGCGGCGGCTCCCACGTGTGGAACGCCGTCAACTCCAATGGCGAGGTGATCTGGATCGACGCCCAGCGGGGTCACATGTCCGTCGAGCCGCCCTACACGACGGTGACGGGGGTGTTCTGCGCGATAGTCGACAGGAAGGGGCGGCCACGATGAAGCTGGACGAGGCCAGGGCGCTGGCCGAGGAGTACTTCAACGGGGTCAGGCAGCCGGATGAGGCGCTGTCGGTGGGGGTTTTTGGGTTCCTTGATGGATATGTCGCATGGGTACGGGAACTGGACCCCGACGATCCGGCCCAGTTGCCGGAGACGGTGGGAGGCGGCTGCATCGTGATCGACCGGGCCACGGGCGAGGTGGTGGCCCGGCCGCTGCTCGACCCCGAGACGGTAGCCGAGCTCTGGCCGGGCCGCACCCCCCGCTGACGCCCGCAAAGCGCCGGGAAAGGTGCTGCCCGGGTGGGCCGGAAGCGTCCGGGACGCGGTGGTCAGCCTCTTGCCAGTGAGCCGACGATCGACGTCCGGGCGGCGCGGCGGGCGGGCAGGACGGCGGCCAGCACCCCGGCCACCCCCGACAGCGCCACGAACAGCACGATCTGCCCCACGGGCACGGACAGCACGGCCCCGTCGAGCATCGCCATCATCGCGGCCCACCCGAAGACGCCCCCGAGCACGACGCCCACCAGCGCCCCGATCAGCCCGAGCACCAGCGCCTCGACCGAGAGCATCCCGCGCAGTTGCGGCCGGGTCAGCCCGAGGGCCCGCAGCAGGGCCGACTCCCTGGTCCGTTCGTGGACCGACAGGGAAAGGGTGTTGGCGATGCCCAGCAGCGAGATCAGGATCGCCAGCCCCAGCAGCCCAGTGATGATCATCAGCATCATGTCCAGCGTCTCGTCGAACTGCCCGCGTACCTCTGTCGAGCTCGACACCCGTACGACCGGATAGTCCGCCACGGCGGCGTCCACCACCTTGCGGGCCTGCTCGGGCGGCACGCCGTCCTTGACGTTGACCAGCACCCGTGAGTCGGGGACCGCTCCGAAGTACGTCTCGAACGGCTCTTCCGCGACCGTGACGGGCGGCAGCGACGACTGCGACCCGTCGAGCACCGCCACCACCTTCAGCGGCACCGTCCCGGCCTCGGGGGTCTTGAGCGACACCGACGCGCCGACGGCCACGCCGAGCGCCTTGGCCGCGTTCTCGTCCAGCGCCACCTGCCCGGCGCCGAAGCCGTCCATGGAGCCGGAGGTGACGTACGGCCGCATGGGCCCGCTGTAGGTGCCGACGTCGAGAGCCTTGCCCGCCACGGTCGCCTCGGCCTCGCGGATCTGCAGTACGGAGGCCAGTTCGGGCCGCTCGCGCAGCTCCCTGGCGACGGATCTGGGGATGACCGGGTCGCGTTCCTGGCTCGCCAGCAGGTAGTCGACAGGGAACTGCTCGTCCAGTTTGGCCGTCATCGTCAGCCGGGTGGAGGCCGTGACGACCGAGATCAGCGTCATCAGCGTCACGCCGATCGTCAGCGCGACGGTCGTGGTCGCGGCCCGCCGGGGGTTGCGGCCGGAGTTGTCCACCGCCAGCCGCCCTGGCACGCCGAACAGCCTGCGCGGGATCCAGCCGACCAGCGCGCTCAGCGGCTTGACCAGTACCGGGCCGAGGATCAGCACGGCCAGGAACGTCAGCGCGCCCCCGGCCATCACGACGAGGAGCGAGATCTGCTGACCGGGTTCGAGGATCAGCACGCCGGCGCAGGTCGTGCCGGCGCCCGCCAGGAGGAAGAGCGCGGCCGACAGGACGCGCGCCCGCCCCATGCGGAACGTCTGCTCCTCGACCTGGCTGCGTAGCGCGGCGATCGGCGCGACCCGCGTGGCCGACCTGGCCGGCAGCAGGGCCGCGCACATGGTGACGACGAGGCCGACGGCCAGGCCGATCGCGATCGTGGCAGGGCTGAGGGCGACGGCCGCGTCGGTGGGCAGCGGGGCGTCCAGCGCGTTCAGCACCGCCAGTGTGGCCGAGGCCAGGCCGTACCCGACGACCAGGCCGAGCACGGAGGCGAGCGCCCCCACCGCGGCCGACTCCAGCAGGACCGAGCCGAACACCTGGCCACGCGTGGCCCCGATGCACCGCAGCAGGGCCATCTCCCTGGTGCGCTGCGCGATGAGGATGTTGAAGGTGTTGTAGATGACCAGCGCGGCCACCATCATCGCGACCACGCCGAACAGCAGCAGCCCCAGTGTGAACATGCGGGTTTCGACCCCGGCCGCTCTGGCCAGGTCGTCGGCCAGTTCGGCGCCGGTCTTGACCACGTGGCCCGCGCCGACGGCGGCGGCCACGGCCTGCGTGAGGCCGGGCGCCTCGCCCGCGACGTCGATCTCGCTGTAGCCCTTCGCGCCGGTCATGCGCTGTGCCGTGGCCGTGGTGAAGCCGAGCGCTCCGGTGAAGGCCAGCTCCTGGTCCACGCCGGGGTCGAGGAGGCCGACGAGCCTGAAGTCGTGCGGGTTCCGCTCGTGGTCGAGCACGGTGATCGTCTCGCCGACCGTGAAGCCCTGGGCCCTGGCGGTGTTCTCGTCGAGCACGGCGGCCCTGTCGTCGGTTCCCGGGCCGGTGCCGGAGACGATGTCGGCGCGGTCGAGCGGGCCGAGGACGACGGACATGGCCGTGGTGGGGGCATCGCCCACGGTCTTGCCGTCCTTGCCGAGCAGCGGCGCGGGCCCCCTGACCAGGCCCTGAGCCTCGCGCACGCCGTCCAGCGCGCGCACGCGCCGCAACACCCGCTCGTCCAGCAGGCCGCCCGGCTTGCCCGGCAGGACGACGACGTCCACCTTGCCCGCGTCGGCCGTGACCCGCTGGGCGAATCCGGCCTCGACGGTGTCGTTCAGCACGAACGTGCCCGCGATGAACCCCAGCCCCAGCATGATCGCCAGGGCGGTGAGCAGCAACCTGAGCCGGTGGGCGCGCAGCCCGGCCAGCGTCGTCCTCAGCACCTCACGCCTCCAGCCGCACGAGCGTGTCCAGCACGGACTGCGGCGTCGGCGCGTCGATCTCGGTGACGAGCTCGCCGTCGCGCAGGAACACCACCCGGTCGGCGTACGCGGCCGCCACCGGATCGTGGGTGACCATGACGATGGTCTGGCCCAGTTCCCGAACGGACGTGCGCAGGAACGACAGCACCTCGGCACCGCTGCGCGAGTCGAGGTTGCCCGTCGGCTCGTCGGCGAAGATCACCTGCGGCTTGCTGATGAGCGCCCTGGCCACGGCCACGCGCTGCTGCTGCCCACCGGACAGCTCGCTCGGCCGGTGCCCGAGCCGGTCCTTCAGCCCGACGGTCTCGACGACCCGCGTGAACAGCGTTTCGTCGGCCTGGCGGGCGGCGATGTCCAGAGGCAGGCGGATGTTCTGCTCGGCGGTGAGCGTGGGCAGCAGGTTGAACGCCTGGAAGACGAAGCCGATGCGCTCGCGGCGCAGCAGCGTCAGCCGCCTGTCGGTCAGCCCGGTCAGCTGCACCTCGCCGATGTGCACGGTGCCGGACGTGGCGGTGTCGAGCCCGGCCAGGCAGTGCATGAGCGTGGACTTGCCGGACCCCGACGGCCCCATGATCGCGGTGAACGCGCCCGTCGCGAACGCCACGTTCACACCGCGCAGGGCGTGGACGACGGCGTCGCCCTGGCCGTACACCTTGGTCAGGTCGGCGGCCACCACCGCGGGCGGGGCCTGCCGCCGGGTTTCTGTGAGCGTCATATCGGCTCCAAACGTTCGTCGTGCACTTCAAGGCGCGAACCACGCTAGGAGCCGGAAACGCCCGTTCCATGAGCCCTGAGGAGGGACTTCGGGTCAGACCCCGGATGACCCGGATCAGACTTTCGGCCGATGGGACGGCACGACGATGCCCGCCTCGTAGGCGTACACCACGACCTGCGCCCGGTCCCGCAGCCCCAGCTTGGCCAGCACCCGGCCCAGATGCGTCTTCACCGTCGCCTCCGCCACCTCCAGGCCGGCGGCGATCTCCATGTTGGACAGCCCGCGGGCCACCATGAGCAGCACCTCACGCTCGCGCGGCGTCAGCTCGGCCGTCGCCGCCAGCTCCTCGGTCGGCAACTGGGCGGCGAAGCGGTCCAGCATCCTGCGCAGCGTGCTCGGCGAGACGACCGCGTCGCCCGCGTGCACCAGCCGGATGGCGTTGACCAGGTCGTCGGGCGGCACGTCCTTCAGCAGGAACCCGGCCGCGCCGGCCTTGATCGCCGAGAACGCGTACTCGTCGAGGTCGAACGTGGTCAGGATGAGCACCTTCGGCCCCTCGATGCGCCGCGTGGCCTCGACGCCGTCCATCGTGGGCATGCGCACGTCCATGAGCACGACGTCCACCTCGGTGCTTTCGAGCAGCTTCAGCGCCTCGGCCCCGTCACCGGCCTCGGCCACGACCTCGATGTCCGGTTGCGCCCCGAGCACCATCTTGAAGCCGGCCCGCAACAACATCTGATCGTCCACCAGCATGACGCGTATCACCGGGTCTCCTCCTCTATGCCGCCCTGGCCATGGGTAACCTGGCCAGCACCTCGAAACCGCCGCCCCGCAGGGGGCCCGTGCGCACGTCGCCGCCGTACAGGCCGACGCGCTCGCGCATGCCGATGAGACCGTGGCCGTCGGGGCTCTTCGGGGCCGCCGCGCCCCTGCCGTCGTCGGTCACGCGGACGACCAGCGCGGGGCCGGTGTAGTCGATCTCCACGACCGCGCGGACGCCGGGGCCGCCGTGTTTGAGCGCGTTCGTCAGGGCCTCCTGGACGATGCGGTAGACCGCGAGCTGCTGTCCTTCCGGCAGTTCGGCCGGCACGCCGCCGACCCGCAGGCGGGCGGGCAGCCCGGAGCCCTGGACGAGGTCTTCGAGCTGACCCAGCCCGGGCTGCGGGGTGTAGTCGGTGCCGGCGGCCTCGTTCTCGCGCAGGATGCCGACCATCCTGCGCATCTCGGCCAGGGCGGCGCGGCCGGTCTTGGAGATGGTCTTGACGGCCGTACGGGCCTGTTCGGGGTCGCTGTCCATGGCGAAGCCCGCGCCGTCGGCCTGCACCACCATCACGCTGACGTTGTGGGCCACCACGTCGTGCAGCTCCCTGGCGATCCTGGCGCGCTCGGCCGCGGCGGCCATCCTGGCCTGCTGGTCGCGCTCGCGTTCTGCCCGCTCGGCGCGCTCCTCCAGGCTCTCCAGGTAGCGCCTGCGGGTGTTGGCGTACAGACCCGCCAGCCAGATGGTCACCACGAAGATCGTGCTGGTGGTGAACATGCCGATCGTGGCGGAGTCCAGGCCCTCCAGAGCCATGAACGTCCCCAGCTCCGTCACCAGGCACGCCGCCAGCGCCCAGCGGAACGAGCACTGGTGCGCCACCGTCCAGAGCGCCACCAGGACCGCGAGGTTGGCGGGCAGCGGATCGACGCCCGTCAGCCACTGCCCGAAGCTGACCAGGGCGATGGCCGCGAACGACAACAGCGGCCGGTGGCGCCAGACCGCCAGCGGCGCGATCAGCGCGCACGACAGGCCGACGTGCCGGGCCAGGTCCAGGTAGGTGGGGCCCATCGCCGCATAGGGCACCAAGAGGATCCCGCACAGCGCGGCCAAAGGGGCGACCCGGAGCGCACCCACCAGCTTCTCGTGGCGTCTCGACCACACCCGTACCCTGCCGAACACATCATCACGATATGTAGAGCTGATCCGGCATGTGTCCGCCTGAAGGGTGAAGTGGGAGTACGACCCAGGTCTGAGGAGGCGGTGGTCTTACGCAGGTCTTACGGCGCAGGGAGCATCCTTGTCATTGGGAGCGCCCCTTGGGGGCGAGTAAAGGGAGATCGTGATGGCGGATCATGATCGCGACGTTGGGTCGCGCGGTGAAGAGGAAGCACCGCGCGACCCGGCCTCGGACGAGCCGACGGCCCGGCACCACGCCTCCGGCGAAGAGCGGCTGAGGTACGGCCAGGCCGCCTCAGAAGGGCCGCGTTACCCCACGGCGACCACGCCGGCCCCCGCCTGGGACCCGCCAGGACGGCAGGACTCCTTCAGAGGCTTCTTCCGGCAGCGGCCGGCCCAGATCATCGGCGCGGGGCTGCTCGGCCTCGTCGTCGGCGCGCTGCTGGGCGGCACGGCCGTGGCGGTGGCCGGCGAACTCGGCCACCGGAACGAGATGCGCGCAATACCCTGGGAGCACCCGCGCTGGACCGAGCGTGGTTTCCCGTCGCAGTGCTACCCCGTGGACGAGGGCGTGCGCTGCGAGATGGGATCGGACGAGGCCGTGCCGACGCTCGAGATGCCGCCGCCGACGCGGACGGGTTGAACTCTGTAGGGCCGGTGGGATTCGAACCCACACTAACAGCCACCTAAAGACTGCGCCTCTGCCATTGGGCTACGACCCCATGCGGGCACAGGAAGCTCGGATGCCGTCGACTTTGGAGCGAGAGCGGCCTTCCCTGCCACGTCCAGCCAATCTTACAACCTGCCGGACACGGATGAGGGCCCCCGCACGGGGCCTGGTGCGGGCCCATTCACCGGGCCCACGCGGGGGTGGTCAGGCCAGGCCGAGCTTCTTCTTGAGCGAGGCCACGTGGCCGGTGGCCCGCACGTTGTAAAGCGACTGCTCGATCTTGCCGTCGGCGTCGATGACGAACGTCGAGCGGATCACGCCCACGATCTCCTTGCCGTAGGACTTCTTGGGGCCGTAGGCGCCGTAGGCCTTGTGCACGCCCAGCTCGGGGTCGGACAGCAGCGGGAAGGTCAGGGCGTCGTGCTCGACGAACGTGGCCAGCTTCGCCGGCTTGTCCTTCGACACGCCGAGGACGACGAATCCCTCGGCGGTGAGCTGGTCCAGGCTGTCGCGGAAGTCGCAGGCCTGCTTGGTGCAGCCGGGAGTCATCGCGGCAGGGTAGAAATAGAGGATCACCCGCTTGCCGCGGTAGCTCTCGAGCGAGACGGTGCTGCCGTCGGCGGTGGGTAGCGTGAACTCGGGCGCGGCGTCGCCGGGCGCGAGCTTGGTTTCGGTCATTGGGCCCTCCTGAGTTCTCGCCGTCTACTGGGCCAACCTATCGGCCGCGCCGCCGTCCCGTACGGCGGGCCGACCTGACAGACTGATCACGACCACAACGGACGGAGCCCCGCACATGCGCGGCCACGCGTACGGTCGAGAGGAGAGCCATGGCTGACACCGATCCCGACGAGCTGGAACGGCGGATCGCGCGCACGCGCACGGAGTTGGCGCAGACGGTCGACGCCATCGCCGACCGCGTGAGCCCCAAGCGGGTCGCCGAGCGCACGGTGGCCGACGTCAAGAGCAGGGCAGGCCACCTCGTGGCGTCCGTGGGTGACGCGCTGGGGGTGACGCCGCGGCCTGTCGAGTACGCCGCCGACGCCGACCAGGTGTGGGAGGAGGAGCGGCCCAACCTGGCGCCGGTGCTGATCGGCGTCGGGGCCGTGCTGGTGGTGGGGGCGGCCATCGCGCTCTGGCGCCGCCGCCGCAGGCGCTGATCGGCAGGGAGAACACGCGCCTTCGGTGAAAGGCAGGCCCTATCAGCCCGTCAGAGGAATGTCCGTCCTTCACCCCGGTACGTCGGGACCGACTCCACCAGTGTGTCGCCGTCCACGAGGTGGAGGGCGTCGAAGCGTTCGCACAACTCGCCCGCCTTGGCGTGCCTGAACCACACCCGGTCCCCGATCCGCAGATCCTGGGCCGCCTGACCGAGCAGCGGGGTCTGCACCTCGCCCGCGCCCTCGTCGGGCGAGTACCGCAGGCCGGGGGGTAGGTACGGCTGCGGCAGGCGGCTCGGCTCCGGCGCGCCCGAGGCCAGGTAGCCGCCGCCGAGCACCGTCACCGTGCCCTGGGCCGGGCGGCGCACCACCGGCAGGGCGAAGAGCGCGGCCGGATGGCCGGACAAGCGGCGGTAGAAGTCGAACAGCCGGGGATGGAACAGCCCCGACCCGGCCGCCACCTCCGTGATCGCCTTCTCCCTGACCGTGGTCTCGATGGAGCCGGTGCCGCCGCCGTTGACGAACTCCAGGTCGGCGAGGTGGCGGACGGCGTTGACGATGCGTCCGCGCCTGACGAGGAGGTCCCTGGCCGAGCGGGCCTGCATGAGCCGGATGGCGCGGGTGTAGACGGCGTTCCCGGGCGGCGCGTCCCCGAGTCCGGCGATCTGGGCCTCGTACGCCATTAGCCCGGCCAGGCGGAAGCCGGGGCGCTTGGCGATGGCGGCGGCCAGGTCGGCGGCGGCGTCGGGCCCACGGATGGGGGAGCGGAGCGCCCCCGCCCGAAATTTCCCGCCGAAGGCGACATATCCCGCGTCGATGTCGATACATAACCGGATTTCGGCGCGTGGGCGTACTCCGGCCACGGCCGCGTCCACAAACTCCAGGTGGGCCGCGGAATCGATGGTCACGGTGATACGGTCGGCCGCCCGCGTGTCCCCGGCCAGCTCGGCGAGTGCCCGGCGGTCGGCCGTGGGGTAGGCCACGAGCAGGTCCGTGAAGCCGTGCGCGGCCAGCCACAGGGCCTCGGGCAGGGTGAAGGCCATGACGCCGTGGAAGCCGTCCATGGCCAGGACGCGTTCGAGGATCGCACGGCTGCGTACCGACTTGCTGGCCACCCTGATCGGCTTGCCCGCCGCGCGTCGTACGAGGTCGGCGGCGTTGGCCCGCATGGCCGCCACATCGAGGACGGCGAACGGCGCTTCAAGGGCCGCTGTCGCGCGATCGTAGCGCTGGCGGTCGTCCATACGGGCAGCGTAACGGCATATCGGGCAAATGAATATGAGCGCCTTTCATATTTATTTCGGCTGTCGTAATGTTCGGGCAAATAGGCGGCGAGGGCGCGGTTCAGGCACCACGCGCTCCATGTACCTCTGTCGTTGTGATGACCACGCTTCAGCAGATCCTGCCCGGCGCCGCCGTCACCACGCAGCACACCGGGCTGCGCAGGGCGAACAGAGTGCTCAGACCCGCGCGCACCCTCCCGGGCGCCCTCGTGTCGTTCACGCTGGCCGTGGGGCTCGGGGCAACGGCGGCGGAGGTGGTGTCGGCCCTGCTCGGCGCGCCGCTCGGCTGGGTCCCTGTCAACGAACTGGTCGAACTGGCGGGCAAGAACACCTGGAGGCAGACGCCCACCCTGGCCCTGGCACTGGTGGGCGCGGGCACGCTGATGTTGCTGCTGGGCGCGCTGCCCGGCCGTTCCACGACCGTGCCGGTGGAGACGTCCGACCCGCTGATCGTCATCGGCATCACCCGCTCGGGCCTGCGCCGCACCCTGCGCGCGGCCGCCCAGCAGGTCGCCGGGGTCGACAAGGCCCGGGTACGGCTGCGCCGGCGCACCATCGAGGTCACCGTCATGACCAGCGCGGAAAGCTCCGGCTCGATGCTCAGGCAGGTCGGCACCGCCGTAGGAGACCGCCTGGCCGGCGTGGGCACGCTCGGCACCGGCGAGGTCGTGGTCCGGCTGCGCAGAAGGGGGCTGTGATGAGGCAGTACACCGGCAACCGCGTCGGGCTGGCCGTCGTGGGCGGCACGCTCGCGTCCCTGGGAACCTACGCCTGGCTACGCGGCCACGACCGCTTCTTCGACCTGCCCCCCAACGCCAGGGTCCTGCCCGCGCAGACGACCCGCTCCCTGTCCGAGGAGCCGTGGCCGCTGTGGGGCCTGGCCCTGGGCCTGCTGCTCCTGTCGCTGGTGTCGCTGCGCTGGCTGCTGCTCTGCCTCGGCTGGGGCCGCCGCGGCGCCCACAACGGCACGGGCACCGCCATGCTCTTCGTCGGGCTCAAGGGCGTGGACGGGCTGAGCAGAACAGGCGTACGAGTGGGCGAGGACGCCCTGCGCATCACCCTGACCTGCCCTTCGGCAGCGGACGTGGGCGCCGTGGTGAACAAGCTCGACCAGGACATCGTCGGCCGGATCCGCCGCGAGATCCGCGACGACGAGGCGGGCGCCGTCGTCCGCCTCCACGTCCGCCGCTGACCTTCGGCGACCGCACGCCCCGTCGGCCCCTGGTCGTTTACCGAGCGGCCTCTTCATCCAGCAGTTCGTGCCGCTCATAACGCCCTTCGATCGCCTCTCGATAGGACTCGATCAAGCGGCGTGCGTTGGCCGGAGAACGAAGCAGGTAGTCCGTCTCCTGGAGAGCCTCGCCGACGGTGGTGGACACTGATCTCCCTCCTTCGATTGGCACAACTCTACGGTGCCACCCAAAGGGTTGGTCAGCACTCGATTACGTTGACGGCCAGGCCGCCCCGTGAGGTTTCCTTGTACTTGTCCAGCATGTCTCTGCCGGTGTCCCGCATCGTCTTGATGGCCTTGTCCAGGGCCACGTAGTGACGGCCGTCGCCGCGCAGGGCGATTCTGGCGGCGGTGATCGCCTTGTTGGAGGCGACGGCGTTGCGTTCGATGCACGGGATCTGGACGAGACCGCCGATCGGGTCGCAGGTCAGGCCCAGGTTATGCTCGATGCCGATCTCGGCCGCGTTCTCGACCTGCTCCGGCGTGCCCCCGAGGACCTCCGTGAGGGCCGCGGAGGCCATCGAGCAGGCCGAGCCGACCTCGCCCTGGCAGCCGACCTCGGCACCGGAGATGGAGGCGTTCTCCTTGAACAGGACGCCGATCGCGCCGGCCGTGAGGAGGAAGCGGACCACGCCCTCGTCGTCCGCACGGGGGACGAAGCGGGTGTAGTAGGTCAGGACGGCCGGGATGATGCCGGCGGCGCCGTTGGTCGGGGCGGTGACGATGCGGCCCCCGGCCGCGTTCTCCTCGTTGACCGCCAGCGCGAACAGCGCCACCCAGTCCATGACCTGCAGCGGATCCTTCTCGGCCGACTCCGCCTGCAGGCGGCGGTGGAGCTGGTTGGCGCGGCGCTTGACCTTGAGGCCGCCGGGCAGGACGCCCTCCTTGGAGATGCCGCGGTGCACGCACTCCGACATGACCCGCCACAGGCGCAGCAGGCCCGAGCGGATCTCGGCCTCGGTGCGGCCGAAGGCCTTCTCGTTCTCCAGCATGAGCGCCGAGATGGACAAACCCGTGTTCGAGCAGTGCTTCAGCAGCTCCTCGCCCGTGGTGAACGGGTAGGGGAGCACGGTGTCGTCCGGCTTGATGCGGTCGGCGCCGGTGGCCTTCTCGTCCACGACGAAACCGCCGCCGACCGAGAAGTACACCTTCTCCCTGAGCTTCTCGCCCGACGGGGAGAACGCGGTGAAGCGCATGCCGTTCGGGTGCTCGGGGAGGGAGATCTTGCGTTCGAAGACGAGGTCCTCGCCGGTGACGAACGGGATCTCGTGGGTTCCGTAGAGCTTGACCGTGCCCGAGGCGCGCATCTCGGCCAGGCGGTCTTCGACGGAGTCGACGTCGACCAGCTCCGGCTTCTCGCCCGACAGGCCGAGCAGGACGGCCTTGTCGCTGCCGTGGCCCTTGCCGGTCAGGCCGAGTGAGCCGTACAGGATGGCCTCGACGCGCGCGACCTGCCCGAGCAGGCCGTCGTCGTGCAGCCCGCGGGCGAACTTGTGCGCGGCCGCCATCGGGCCTCCCGTGTGGGAGCTCGACGGGCCGATGCCGATCTTGAACAGGTCGAAGACGCTGATCGCCATTGATGTGCGCCTTTCAGGAGAAGGAGGCGGGGCCCAGACCCAGAAGGCTGAGCCCCGGCCGGTCTCGAATTCGCCGGAGTTCCGGCTGTGTCCAATCCGCCGGAGTTCCGGTCCAATGAAATCCGCCGGAACCCTGGTCCAGTCCCGGCGGGGGTGTCAGGATTCGCCGGAGGTCAGGGCCGCGTACTCCTCGGCGGACAGCAGGTCATCCGCGTCGCTCTCCACGCGCACCCGGAACATCCAGCCCTCCCCGTACGGGTCGCTGTTGACCAGGCTCGGGTCGTCCACGACGGACTGGTTCACCTCGACGACCTCGCCGCCGACAGGTGTGTAGATCTCGTTCACGGACTTGGTCGACTCCACCTCTCCGATGGAGTCGCCTCCCTCGACGCTCGCTCCGACCTCGGGGAGCTGCACGAAGACGACGTCACCAAGGGCTTCGGCGGCGAAGGCCGTGATGCCGACGGTCACGGTGATGCCGTCGTCGAGCCCGGCCACCCACTCGTGCTCCTTGGTGTAGCTCAGGTCGTCAGGGATGTTGCTCACTTGTTCCTCCTGTAAAAGGGCAGCTCGACCAGGTCCATAGGTTCATGCCTGCCCCTGATGTCCACAGCCAGGCCTGTTTCGGCTCCGGTGTCCACGTAGGCCATCGCGATGGGTTTGCCCAGGGTCTGGGAGGGGGCACCGCTGGTGACCTCGCCGACGACGGCGCCGTCCTTGGTGACCGGGTAACCGTGGCGCGGCACCCGGCGGCCCCGGGCGACCAGCCCGACGAGGCGGCGTCGCGGCGCGTCGTCCTTGACCGCCTCGAGTGCCGACCTGCCGACGAAGTCGCCCGGCTTGTCGAATTTCACCACTCTGCCCAGTCCCGCGTCGAATGGGGTCAGCTCCGCGCTGAGCTCGTTGCCGTACAGCGGCATGCCGGCCTCCAGCCTGAGCGTGTCGCGGGCGGACAGGCCCGCGGGCTTGAGCCCGTACGGCTCCCCGGCCGCCGTGAGCGCGTGCCAGAGCGGCGCGGCGTCGTCGTTCGCCACGAACAGCTCGAACCCGTCCTCGCCGGTGTAGCCGGTGCGGGCGATGAGCGCCCGCCGCCCGTCCACGATCCCCGGCAGGCCCGCGTAGTACTTGAGCCCGGCCAGGTCGGCGTCGGTGAGCGAGGAGAGGATCTCCTGGGAGTGAGGTCCCTGGACGGCGATCAGCGCGTACTGATCTGATCGATCCTCAACCACCACGTCGAACGACTTAGCGCGATTTTTCAGCTCACCGCCGACTTTTTCGTAGTTCGATGCGTTTGCCACGACCATGAACTCGTCGTCCCCGAGCCGGTACACGATGAGGTCGTCGAGCACTCCGCCGCGCTCATCGACGATCATGGTGTACCTGGCCCGGCCGGGCACCAGCGCCGACAGGTGTCCGACCAGGGCGTAGTCGAGGGCCTGGCCCGCCTGCGGCCCGGTCAGGAAGATCTCGCCCATGTGCGAGAGGTCGAACAGCCCGGCCGCCTCGCGGACGGCCCTGTGCTCCGCGGACTCGCTGCCGTACCGGAGCGGCATGAGCCACCCCGCGAAGTCGGTCAGTGTGGCGCCGAGGCTCTCATGAACGTCTCGTAGCGGTGTCGGTCGGGACATTTGCGCACCTCAAGGCAGGATCGGATGCCAGCATCCTCCCCCTCTGTCATGGATGCCTGAGAGCTTCGCCCGAGTTTTACCGGACTTTCACCTTCGGCGAGGCCCCGCAGGCCTGCTTTCCAGAGGTCACCTCCCGGCAAGCCATCACTTGCCGGGCAGCCGCGCGGTCCTTTGCCTTGAGAGGTTCGCGGGGAGGGCTTGCTCCTTCAGGGGCCCTGACCGGCTGTCAGGGCACTCTCCCGCACGGTTTCGCCGGTGATGTCCGTCAGCCTAGTGCCGTCATGGGGTTGTTGTCGCGTTCTGGCGACCCGTGAACCGCTTTGGCGGCGCTCACGTTGAAAGGGCATGATCCCCCGTACGGCGGCTTTCTGCGCGATCGCCGCCCTCTCCCTGGTGTCCTGCGGCACCGCTCCGCAGACCGCCGCCGCACAGCGTTACGAGACCAGTCTCACGGTGCTCGAAGGCGGCGGGCACGGACCCCAGCTCTGCGCGGTGGTCGCGACTTCGCTCCCGCCTCAGTGCGAGGGCCCCGACGTGGTCGGCTGGGATTGGACCAAGGTGAAGCACGAGTGGCGCGGCGGCGTGAAATGGGGCGAGTACCGGGTCGTGGGCACCTGGGACGGCGCCCGGCTGACGCTCACCGAGCCGCCCGGCCCACCCGGGAAGCCGCCCGCCGCTCGGGAGGTGGACTTCACCAGCCCGTGCCCGGAGCCGCAAGGCGGCTGGCGGGCCGTCGATCCGGCCAGAGCGACGGAGAAGACGCTGGGCAAGGCAATGGAGCGGGCCATGACGGCGGCTGAGTTCGCGGGCGGCTGGATCGACAATTTCGGCCCGGAGCCCGACCCGTCCAAGAACATGGACGCGCGGCAGTACGTGCTCAATCTGAAGTTCACCGGCGACCTGTCGGGCAGGGAGGCGTGGATCCGCGAGGTGTGGGGCGGCGCGCTCTGCCTGAGCGGCGCCCAGCGCAGCGAGGCCGCTCTCAACGCCATCCAGCGGCAGGTCGAGAGCGAGGTGGGCGACGGGCTGATCTCGGCGTCGTCCAGCGTGACCCGCAACGTGCTCGAGGTGTCGGTATGGCTGGCCACTGACGAGTTGCGCCGCGCCGTCGACGCCAAGCACGGGGCGGGCGTCGTGGTGTTCGACAGCGTGCTCCGGCCAGTGAGGTGAGCCGGCGGGTCCGCGCGCCCCAGCGCCGGTTCGAGGTCGCGTCCGTAATCGGTGAGCTCGTAGACGACTACGCGCGCGGGATGGGGCAGCGCGCGACGAGTGGCCAGTCCTGCCTCTTCGAGCTGTTTGAGGCGAGCTGAGAGGTGACAAAGCACGCTTGCAAAGGGCAAACTTGCTGCTCGCGGGGTCCCCCGCGGAATGGAGAAACGCATGTCGTTCCAGGCATACCTCGACAACATCGAGGACAAGACCGGGCTGACACCGCGTGAGTTCATCGCCAAGGCGAAGGAGCGCGGCTTCGATGACCCGTCCGTGAAGGCCGGAGCGATCATCGACTGGCTGAAGCAGGACTACGACCTCGGACGTGGACACGCGATGGCGTTGGTGCACGTGATCAAGAAGGGGCCGAAGATCGACGCCAAACACGTCGGCAGCTCGGGTTCCCATCGCGACGAGTCAGACACGCTGTGGCTGGACGGCAAGAGCAACCGGCCCTGATGAACTGACCGGCTACCCGAGGCCCCGCGCACGTTGGCCTGAGTTCGGCGGGTCAGCAGGCCGCCACGAGGGCCTCGAAGAGGGCGCAGTCGTCGGCCGCCTCCGGGTGCCACTGCACGGCCATGACGAAGGGTTTGGCGTTCAGTTCGACGGCCTCGATCGTGCCGTCGTCGGCGGTGGCGGTGACCGTGAGCCCCGGCGCGAGCCGGTCCACGGCCTGGTGGTGGTAGTGGGGGACCTGCCGGGGGCTCTCGCCCAGCGCCTTGGCCAGGTGGGTGCCCGCGACCGGTGAGATCGGCAGGTGACCGAAGCGGCCGGGCTCGGGAGCGTGCCGCGTGTGGCCGACCACGTCCGGCAGATGCTGGTGGAGGCTCCCGCCGAGTGCCACGTTGAGCACCTGGAGGCCGCGGCAGACGCCCAGGTAGGGCAGCCCGGCGTCGAGGGCGGCGCTGATCAGGCCGAACTCCGCGTCGTCGCGGAACGTCCTGACGTAGCCGGTGTGCTCGTGCGGCCGCGCGCCGTACCGCGCCGGGTCGATGTCGCCGCCGCCGGCCAGGATGAGCCCGTCCAACCTGCCCACGACCTGCGCGGGCTCGCCGGCCGGCGGAAGCAGCACGGGCTGCCCGCCGGCGCGGACGACCTGATCCACGTACATCTGCGGCAGAAGCGCGACCGTCAGATCGCGCCACACCGTGAACGCGGCAGGCTCGACGTAGGTGGTGATGCCGATGATGGGACGTCGCACGTTCGAGACCCCGCTACAGCGGCGTGACGTAGGCGCCGGAGATGCCGCCGTCCACCAGGAACTCGCTGCCCGTGATGAACGAGGCGTCGTCGCTGGCCAGGAACGCCACCGCCGCCGCGATCTCCGACGCCTCCGCGAAGCGGCCCACCGGGATGTGCACCAGCCGCCGCTGCGCCCGCTCCGGGTCCTTGGCGAACAACTCCTGCAGCAGCGGCGTGTTCACCGGCCCCGGGCACAGGGCGTTGACCCGGATGCCCTCCCTGGCGAACTGCACGCCCAACTCTCGCGACATCGCCAGCACCCCGCCCTTGGAGGCGGTGTAGGAGATCTGCGACGTCGCCGAGCCCATGACGGCCACGAACGAGGCGGTGTTGATGATCGAGCCCTTGCCGCGCCGCCGCATGTACGGGATGACGTGCTTGCAGCACAGGTAGACGCTGGTCAGGTTGACCTCCTGGACGCGGCGC
The DNA here is from genome assembly GCF_042650645.1 of Nonomuraea purpurea. Lineage (NCBI taxonomy): Bacteria > Bacillati > Actinomycetota > Actinomycetes > Streptosporangiales > Streptosporangiaceae > Nonomuraea > Nonomuraea purpurea. Next base: position 18,629 of record NZ_JBHSBI010000045.1, on the reverse strand, counting down.
CAGGCGTCGATGCCGGTCTCCAGGATCGAGTCGTCGTCGGGAGGTGAGATGCCGGCGTTGTTGAAGGCGATGTCCACGCCGCCGTAGGTGTCGCAGGCCGTGCGGTACATCCGCTCGACGTCGGCCTCGCTGGTCACGTCGGCCTTGACGTACAGGCCGCCGACCTCGCTTGCGGCCTTGGTGCCCGCTTCCTCGTCGATGTCCACGCAGACCACCTTGGCGCCCTCGTCGGCGAACCGACGCGCCGTGGCCAGCCCGATGCCACTGCCCGCACCGGTGATGACGGCCACCCGATCTTGCAACCGCTCCACTGCCCTACTCCCTGCTCATTTGGTCGTTCACCCTTCTCATTCGCTGCGTGAAGGGCTTCGTTCCTCAGCCCTTCACTCCGCTCACTGCGTTGGATTCACTCCCAGTTAATAAAGACGTTCTTGGTCTCGGTGAAGGCCGCCAGGGCGTCCGGGCCGAGTTCTCTGCCGAGGCCGGACTGTTTGAATCCGCCGAACGGGGTCCAGTAGCGGACCGAGGCGTGTGAGTTCACCGACAGGTTGCCGGCCTCGACGGCCCTGGCCACGCGGAGTGCCCGTCCGACGTCGCGGGTCCAGATGGAGCCGCTCAGCCCGTACGGGGTGTCGTTGGCGATCCTGACCGCGTCCGCCTCGTCCTTGAACGGCACCACCGACACGACGGGCCCGAAGATCTCCTCGGTGAAGGCCCGGTCGGTGACCTCGGGGGTGAGCACGGTCGGCGGGAACCAGTAGCCCCTGCCTTGTGGGCACGATCCCTGCAGGTAGGGGGTGCCCTCGACGAAGCCGCGCACGCGGTCGAGGTGTTCCGCGCTGATCAGCGGGCCCATCTCGGTGCTCTCGTCGGCGGGGTCGCCGACCTTGACGTTCCGTACGGCCTCGGCGAGCCGGTCCATGAACGCGTCGTACACCTCGGCCTGGACGAGGATCCTGGAGCGGGCGCAGCAGTCCTGGCCGGAGTTATCGAAGACGGCATAAGGGGCAGTTTTTGCCGCTTTTTCGAGATCTGAGTCCGCAAAGACGATATTTGCGGACTTGCCGCCCAGCTCAAGCGTCAACCGCTTGACGTGCGCGGCCGCCTTGGCCGCGATCTCCTTGCCCACCTCGGTCGAGCCCGTGAACACGATCTTGGCCACGCCGGGATGCTCGACCAGCCGCGCCCCCGCGACCTCTCCTGCCCCAGGCAGCACCTGGAGCACCCCCTCGGGGAGGCCCGCCGCCAAGGCCAGCTCGGCCAGCCTCAGCGCGGTCAGCGGCGTCCATTCGGCGGGTTTGACGATCACCGCGTTGCCGGCCGCCAGCGCGGGCGCCATGCCCCAGGACATGGTCGGCATGGGGAAGTTCCACGGCACGATGACGCCCACGACGCCCAGGGGTTCCTGGAAGGTGACGTCCACGCCGCCGGCCACCGGGATCTGCCTGCCGTGGTTGCGCTCGGGGGCGCCCGCGTAGAAGTGCAGCACGTCGCGGACGTTGCCGGCCTCCCAGCGGGCGTTCCCGATCGGGTGCCCGGCGTTGGTCAGCTCCAGCCGCGCCAGCTCCTCGACGTGCGCGTCCACCAGGTCGGCGAAGCGCCGCAGCAGCCGCGCCCGGTCGCCGGGTGACACCTCGCGCCAGCTCGCGTACGCCTTCCTGGCACGCTCCACGGCCCGGTCGACCTCGGCCGCGTCGGCGAGCTCGACGTCCGCGACGACGTCCTCCGTCACCGGATTAATGATCTTCATGCTCACATCCGCTCGAACCCACGGAACATCTCCCAATCCGTCACCGCCGCGTCGAACGCGGCCAGCTCCACCCTCGCGTTGTTGGCGTAGTGCCCGACCACGTCCTCGCCGAACGCCTCACGCGCCAGCTTCGACCCCTCGAACAGGGCCAGCGCGTCGCGCAGGGTGTGCGGTACGGTCTCGGCGTCCGAGGTGTAGGCGTTGCCCTCGAACGCGCTCTCCAGCGGCAGCTCGTCGTCGATCCCGTGCAGCCCGGCCGCGATCAGCGCGGAGACCGCCAGGTACGGGTTGACGTCGCCGCCCGGCACCCGGTTCTCGATCCGCAGAGACAGGCCGTGGCCGACGAGCCTGAGCGAGCAGGTGCGGTTGTCGACGCCCCATTTGACGGCCGTGGGGGCGAAGCTGCCCGGCACGTAGCGCTTGTAGGAGTTGATGTTGGGGGCGTACAGGAGGGTGAGCTCGCGCATGCGGGCGACCTGCCCGGCGATGAAGCGGGCCCCGAGCGGCGAGAGCCCATAAGGCCCCTCGCCCGCCATGACCGGGTCGCCCTCGGCGCCGCGCAGCGAGATGTGGATGTGGCAGGAGTTGCCCTCGCGCTGGTTCGGCTTGGCCATGAAGGTGATCGACTTGCCCTCCTGGGCGGCGATCTCCTTGGCGCCGTTCTTGTAGATGGAGTGGTTGTCGCAGGTCCGAAGCGCCTCGTCGTAGCGGAAGGTGATCTCGTGCTGGCCCAGGTTGCACTCGCCCTTGGCCGACTCGACGTACAGCCCGGCGCCCTCCATCTCGCGCCTGATGCGCCGCAGCAGCGGCTCGATGCGGGCCGTGCCGAGCAGGGAGTAGTCGACGTTGTAGAGGTTGGCCGGGGTCAGGTCGCGGTAGGCGCGCTTCCAGGCGTCCTCGTAGGCGTCCTCGTAGACGATGAACTCCAGCTCGGTGCCGACGTAGGCGGCCAGGCCGCGCTCGGCAAGGCGGGCGAGCTGCCTGCGCAGGATCTGGCGGGGTGAGGCGGTCACGTCGCCGCCGCTCTCCCAGGCCAGGTCCGCCATCAGCATCGCGGTGCCCTCCTGCCACGGCACCCTGCGTAGCGTCGCCAGGTCCGGCTTCATCACGAAGTCGCCGTAGCCGCGTTCCCAGGACGACATCTCGTACCCGGCGACGGTGTTCATGTCCACGTCGACCGCGAGCAGGTAGTTGCAGCCCTCGGAGCCGTGGTGCAGGACCTCGTCCAGAAAGTAGCGCGCGGACAGCCGTTTGCCCTGCAACCGGCCCTGCATGTCGGCCACGGCGAGCAGAACGGTGTCGATCCGCCCGGCCGCCACGTCGGCGCGCAGCTCACTGACGGACAGGGACCCTTCGCTCACTATGGCGCTCCCATCTGGCCTGACGCATTCCAGTTGATTGGGCTAGTCTTAGACCATTGAGGTGTATAGCGGGATCGCTTGTCAAGACCTGAGGACACGTTGGACGAGTCGGCGCGTTTAATGACGGTGTTGCGCCCGGTCCGGGCGGGCAACGCCTTCGAGGAGACCGTGGAACGGCTGCTCCAGGCCATCAAGCTGGGCGTCGTCGCGCCCGGCGACAAGCTCCCGGCCGAGCGCGAGCTGGCCGTCCGGCTCGGCATCAGCCGGGTGACTCTGCGCGAGGCCATCCGCGCCCTGTCGGAGGCGGGCTACCTGGACGTACGGCGGGGCCGCTACGGCGGGGCCTTCGTCACCTACGTCCCCCCGAAGCCGGATCCGGGCGACCTGCGCGAGGCCGTCGCGGCGATGGGCATGGACGAGCTGTCGGACGCCCTGACCTTCCGGCTGGCGGTGGAGTGCGGGGCCGCCCAGGTGCTGGCCGCCTCGGGCCTGACGGAGGAGAAACGGGCCGTGCTCGTCCGCAGGCTCTCGGAGCTGAACGCGGCCGGCCAGGAGGACTACCGTCGCCTCGACACCGCCTTCCACCTGTCGATCGCCGAGCTGACCGGCTCGACCCTGCTGGCCACGACGTGCGCCGACGCCCGCTCGCGCATCAGCGACCTGCTGAACGCGATCCCGATGCTCCAGGTCAACCTCGACCACGCCGCCGTGCAGCACAGGGCCATCGTGGACGCCATACTCCGCGGCGACCCCGACGCGGCCCGCCGGGCGGTGACCGAGCACCTGGAGGGGACGGCGGCGCTCCTACGGGCGTTCCTGGCCTGAGCTGCGCAGATGCGCGCGCAGCCGTTCGTGACGGAACTGGTAGAGCGGGCCGATGGCGCGCAGCACGCCCAGGCGGTGCATGTCCTCCAGGAACGGCAGCAGGCGGAGCGGAAGACGGCCCGCGGCGGCCAGACGGCTCAGGACGAGAACACGGAGCAGCCCGGCGGCCGGTGACAGCAGGCGGCGCTCGGCGGGTGTGGCGAGCCGCGCGGCCACGCGCCACCGGCTCACGTCCTGGTGGGAGGCGAGCGTGCCGAGCCACCTCGTCGCGGCCTCCGGCGTCCAGCGCACGCGCCGGCCGGCCATGAGGGCGGGGACGACGCGGTCGAGGAGGTGCTGCCACAACTCCGGCTCGGTGGCCGAAGGGTCGGGGGCGCGTTCGGCGTGCACGGTGCGGATCAGCCACAACCCCAGCGGTGTCTCCGCCACGGCCGCCAGGCCAGGGGACGCCCGCGCCCGCAACGCCTCCACCCAGTCGTGCGAGCCGTCCCCCGGCAGGCAGGAACGCAGGTAGTCGGCGGCGACCTGCGGCGTCAGCGCCTGCGGCGCGATGACGGCCGCGCCGGTGAGCCCCCGGCCCCGGCTGACGGCCTCGTCGTACGCCGTCCTGCGGCTGGTGACGATCACCTGGCCCTCCTCGCCCAGGCCGCTGTTGAGCCGCCTGACGACCTCCGCCCTGGCAGCGGCCGGCAGCTCGTCCAGGCCGTCGAGCACGGGCAGCAGATGGCCGCCGCGCGCCAGCAGGCCGGGCGCGTCGTCGCCGAACTGCGGGGCGCGCAGCCCCGGGTAGTACGCGGCCACGCGATCGGCCAGCCAGCCGGTCAGGTCCTGGTGGCCCGAGGAGAGCCAGTCGGCCAGCGACAACATCACCGGCACCGGCTCGCCCTCGGCCGCCGTCTCCACCAGGCCCAGCAGGAGCTGCACCGCCAGGGTGGTCTTGCCGGTGCCCGCGCCACCCGTGATGATCAGCCGCCGGGGCCTGAGCGCGCGGAACCAGGCCACCGGATCGCCGACGGGGCGGCCGTGGGCGTGCCATTCCACCGGTATCGGGCGGGGGTCGTCGAGGGCGCGGGTGCGTGCCTCCAGCCGCCACTGCGCGCGGACGAGCTCGCGCAGCGCCGCCTTCGCGTCGCGGGCGGCCACGGGCGCGCCCGGACGCAGCAGCAAGATCGCCAGCGGCACGCCGAGTGCGACGACGGCGATCAGCGCCTGGGCCGCTCCCGGGACCGGATCGACGGTGCCGATGATCAGGGCGCCGAGCGCCGCAAGAGCGACCAGGGCCGCGATGGCCACGACGGTCCGCCGCTTCACGATCGTGAGCATGTACGACCGCGGTGCTCCCGGCAAGTGAGCTAGAACGGGCAGGCGACTCGTACCATCTCATTAAGGTCATGGGGAGCTGGTTCGACAACACCATCATCGCCACAGGACGGCTGCCGCTGTTCTGTTACTTCGTCACGCTCATCGCCGCCTTCATCGCCACCCGCATCAACGTGCGGCTGATCAGGGCGAAGGTCGGCTGGTTCCGCAACGTGAGCGTGGGCGAGATGCACATCCACCACGTCGTGTTCGGCGTCGTGCTGATGCTGGTGGGCGGCGTCGCCGGGCTCATCGTGTCGTCCACGGCCTCGCAGGCCGGCTACGCCATCGCCGCCTGCGTCTTCGGCATCGGCTCCGCGCTCGTGCTGGACGAGTTCGCGCTGATTCTGCACCTGCACGACGTGTACTGGGAGGAGGAGGGACGCACCTCGGTGGACGCCGTCTTCATCGCCGTCGCCGTCACCGGCCTGCTCCTCATCGGCCTGCGGCCCCTCACCTGGGACTACGGCACCCCGGTCAACCCTGCCGCGCTCATCGTCGCCAACCTCGCGCTGGCCGTCGTCACCCTGCTCAAAGGCAAGATCTGGACGGGGATGGCGGGGCTGTTCGTGCCGCCGATGCTGGTGGTGGGCGCGCTACGGCTGGCGCGGCCCGGCTCGCCGTGGGCCCGCTGGTTCTTCGCGCAGCGCTCGCCACGCAAGATGGCCAGGGCCATTCACCGCGAGGAGCGGTGGCGGCGGCCCGTGATCAGGGCGAAGATCGCCTTCCAGGAGTTCCTGTCAGGACGCCATGATCTGCCTTCCACGCGACGCGGACGTCGGCATACTTGAGTTTCGGCGCCGCCGACTATGACGATCCGGATTTCCCGGAGATCGACTGATCTGTCACCCGTGCGGGCAGGGGCGGAGCGGGCTCGGTGAAGTGGCCGGGCGGACGCGTCAGAGTGCGGCCGCCGCGCGCAGGGCCAGGCCCGCGCCCAGCAGCACGACCATCGCGGCGGTCCCCATCGGGGCCAGGCCCGACACCCGGGCGGCCAGGCGGCGGCCGGCGCAGGCGCGCCGATCCAGGCGGTCCACGAGCTTGACCAGGAGCAGGCCCGTGACCGTGAGGGTGGCCGCCATGCCGACGCCGTAGGCGGTGACCAGCGCCACCCCGAACCACGTCCGGCCCAAGGCGATGGCTCCGAGCAGGACGACCAGGGCCGAAGGACTCGGAACAAGCCCACCCGCGACCCCGAGGCCGACCAGCCCCGCCCGCTTGCCCTCACGCCAATGATCCCCGTTCCCGTTCCCACGCCCGTGCCCACGCCCGTTCCCACGCCCGTGCCCATGCCCGTGGCCGTGCCCGTGCCGGTTCCCATGCCCATGCCCGTGGCCGTGGTCGTGCCCGTGCTCGTGCAGGTTCTCGTGCTCGTGCAGGTTCCCGTGCTTGTGGCTGTGCCCATGGCCGTGCTCGTGTTCGTGGCTGTGGTTGGGGCGGGCGTTCAGGAGGAGACGGAGGCCGATGACGGCGATCATTGCGCCGCTGGCCACCCCCAGCCAGGCCAGCACCGACTCCCCGGCCAGCGCCGTGAACGCGCTCAGCAGCAGCCCCACCACCAGCACCCCGACCGTGTGCGTGGCCGTCACCGTGGCGCCCACGACGAGCGCATCCCTGGGCCGGCCGCGCCGCCCTGCCAGGTACGCAGCCATGATCGTCTTGCCGTGCCCGGGGATCAGGGCGTGCCCGGCCCCGAGCGCCACGGCCAGTCCGACCGCCAGCAGCCCGAGCGGCGCCGTCAGCGAGTCCGACCCGACCAGCCCCATGAACGTCCGGTCCAGGGCAGCCAGCGCATCCCCGACCGGCCCGCCGACCCCGAGCCCGCCTGATCCGAGCTTTCCTGATCCGACGCCGCCTGATCCGAGGCCGTCTGATCCGAGGCCGCTTGGCCCGAGGCTGCCGGTGTTCGTGTTGTCGGTGGTTTCGCCTGGCGCCGGGGTCGACCCCACGGTCATCGTGGCGGTGCGCTGGTTGAGCGGGTCGGTCAGCAGGTCGTTCGGGTACGCCCGCAGTTCACGGCTGACGCTCGTGGCGGGCACCGAGGAGCGCGTCAGCCGGACCCCGTCCCCGACGGCGGTGATCTCCCGCCAGCCGATCCTGTCCTGTTCGAACCCGTCGGCGAACTCCACCGCCCCCGAGGGACGGACTTCGGCGACGAGCCAGCAGGTCAGGCGGCTGGTCTGGAGACCGCCCTGGCCGGGCGCGTAGGCGAGCTCCGAGCTCGTCACCCGCCACGGCACGACCTCCCCGGCGACCTTGAGTTGCTGGGCGGCGGCCAGGGCGGCGCAGCGGCCGGCCGCGTACCCGGCGTTCACCTGCGGCTTGGCCTGCAGGGTCGGCAGCTCGGCCAGGTCCACGATGGCGAGGTTGCCCACGTGGGCGGGGGCGATACGCAGGCCGTTGTAGTGGTTGACGGTGAAGTCGCCGAGCGGGTGCGCCTGGGCCGCGCCGGCCAAAACGGTGCCGACCAGGAGCGACATCAGCAGGCCCGCCGCGACGGAGACCAGCCTTTTCATGAGAACCTCGCCAACGCGGACAGAGACGGATCGAAGGTGGAGTCGACGCGCGTCGGACGGCCGAGGGCCCGCTCGATCGTGGCGCGGTGGTAGGCCGGCAGCGGATTCCGCCAGCCGGTGGCGGTGGCCTGCCGCGCGTACGGCAGCGCCTCCTCCGGCCTGCCCGCCTTGTACAGCGCCCAGGCCAGGGCGTCGGCGGCGACGAGGTTCCTGTTGCGGGCGTACTCGGCCCTGGCGTGTTTCACGGCCGCCGCCGGGTCGCCGTGGTCGGCCTCGAACTCCGCCCACGTCAGGTCGTCCCGCACCCCGGCGGCCTCGAACAGCTTGCGCTGGGCCTTGAGCAGCGTCCAGTCGGCTTTCTCGCCCGCCTTGAGCCGGGTCTCGCCCTGTTCGATGAGGTACTGGGGGAGCGGGAGGCGTTCGACCACGCTGTCGTAGAGGTCGAGCGCCTCGGAGAGCCGGCCGTCGAGCGCGGCGGTCCTGGCCTGGCCGGCGAGGGCCGGGGTGTAGGCGGGGTAGGCGCGCAGGGCCTTGGCGTACCAGTCGGCGGCCTTGGCCAGGTCGCCCGAGTGGAGGGCGAGCTCGCCCAGGTAGTAGCGGACGTAGGCGGTGTCGGCGGGGGAGAAGGCGTCCTCGTGGGCCAGTTCCAGGTACCTGCGGGCCCCGTCCCTGTCGCCCCGGAGTTCGGCCGCGTACGAGGCGCGGGCGAACGCGGCAACCCCGGGGCGCAGGCCCATCATCGTGTCCACGGCCCGCTGCGCCGCGCCCAGCTCGCCGAGCTGCGTCTTCGCGTCGGCCAGCACGCCGTAGGCGGCGGCGCCGTACGGGTTGGCGTCGATGGCCCGCTCGGCCAGGCGGGCCGCGGCGGCGAACTCGTGGCGGCCGGCGGCCAGCGCCGCCTGGCCGGTGACCACCAGGTCGTCGCCGGAGCGCAGCTTGGCGGCCGTCGCCAGCGCGCCTTCCGCCTTGCCGTAGTACGAGGGGTCGCCGGTGACTCTGGCCTGGTCGACGTACTGGGTGGCGAGCTGGGCCCAGCCTCGGTAGTCGCCGGGCAGCCGCTTGAGCCGCGCCTGCAGCGTCTCGGTGACGGGCCGCTCGGCCGCGGGCCCCGGCGTGGGGGCTGCTGATGAGAAGAAGATCGTGTAGACCACGGCCCCGACGAGGGCGAGTCCGGCGAACAACGCGAACGAACGCATGTCAAAGGCTCCAGAGCTGGATGCGGGGGCCGGCCGGCCGCGACGGGGAGCACGGCCGACCGGCCCTCCTGGTGGGCGGCAGACGATGGGAGACGGGTGGTCTGCCGCCGGGGCGGACCTGGCCGGTTGGAGAGGGGCCGGCTGGTCGTGGTCGCCAGTGCTGGTTCACCGCGACGCTCCGTGCGAACGGACTATGGCGCTCCGTGCGAACGGACTACGACGTTGCCGGGAGCGGGATGTACGGGAACGAGCGCAGGAAGGGTTTGTCGTTCGCGTCCACCTTGTCCGTCAGTCCCGGCACGAGCTTGCCGGTCATCGCGGCGCCGGCCACGGCCTGCAGCGCGATGTCCACGACGTCGTCCGACAGACGGCGGCCGTTCGGGAACCCCTGCAGGTCACCGGCCAGCACGCCCAGCCTGTTCGGGTCCTTCGCGGGCGGGATCGACATGTTCAGCCGCAACATCTCGGCGGGCCGCAACTTGCCGGCGTCCTTGTTGAGCACCTGCGAGTTCAGATCGGCCTTGATCGGGCCGTTCCGCTTGGCGATGCCGGTCAGGAAGATCTCGACCAGGTCGTCGCGCGGGGTCGCGGGCGCCTTGATGCCGTAGACGGCCTCAAGCAGCCTGGCCACCTCTGGATCGGTGACCCGCTTGACCAGGGCCGCCACGTCGGCGTCCTTCGACGGGTCCAGCGCGTTGTAGGCGTCCTTGAGCCCGGCGGGTGCGACGACCTCGTTGACCAGCGGGTTGCACAGGCGGGATACCTGCACGTAGGACCTGCCGTTGAACTTGTCGGTGGTCGAGCAGACGCCGATCACGGGGTTGCGCTTCGGGTCGCCCTTGAGTGCGACCTCGGACTGCGGCACCTGCAGGGCCACGGTGTTGACGTTGTAGCCCTTGGCGGTGTCCTGGCCGACCTCGGACAGGTTTCCGCCGTAGAGCAGGTCGAACACGCGCAGGTCCAGGAAGAACGCCTCGTCCGACTGGCCGGCGAACGTCTTGCCGCCGCCGGGCAGGCTCTTGATGGACTGGGCGCGCAGGTTGCCGTAGTTGGGCATGGAGGCGGCGCCGACGTTGCTGGGGGCGACGATGCCGTCGCCGACCAGCGTCTTGGCGCCGCCCGGGGTGATCCGCCTGAGCGTGTAGCGCTGCCGGAAGAGCAGGTTGGGGTCGTCGAGCGAGGTGACGGGGCCGTTGTTGTACAGGAACGTGGTGTTGCCGCGTTTGTCCTCGTTGCGGAACGTCCACTCGTAGGTGATGTCGGTCTTGGCGTCACCGTTGTTGTCGATCTTTATGTTGTAACGCGACCTGGTGGCGAACGGGTAGAAGTTCGGGCCGCCGTTGGGCTCCTCGAACGGGATCCAGTTCGCCAGCAGGGTCACGGTGCCGGCCTTGTCGGGGCTCACGAACGCGTACACGTCCGTGTTGTCGTGCTGGGGGTCCCCCGAGATCATGGGTGCCTCGCGGTGCGAGGAAGCGATGCCGGAGTCGGTGCGGAGCACGGCCGACGACGACACGGCGACCGCCGCGGCGAGGCCGAGTCCGACGAGAGCGCGCCGGTTGATCCGGAGCTCCATCTTCGGTCCTTTCTGAAGGGCTGATCGTGACTGAGGTTCCGGCCGGGGTTCCTCGACGCCCTATTCGTCCGAACGGCGCCCGCGGATGTCCTCCTCCTCAAGAAGGAGGGTCAACCAAAGTTGACATACTTAGGTCGTCAATTTAGGTTGACCCTGTCGTGCGGTGTGGAACGCGCACGTTCGTTCGTTGCACGATCCAGAAATGTCGTGAAAGGAGATGCGGTGATCAAGGAGTTGCTCGCCTACATCCGTCCGCACAGGAAGATCCTCGTCCTGGGCGGGCTGCTGGGCTTGATCGGCTCGGCGGCGGGCCTCGCGATGCCGTTGCTGGCCAAATACGTGGTGGACGCGTTCGGCCAGGACCAGTCGATGGCCGGCCCGCTGCTCGGGTTAACCGTGGCCGTGCTGGTCGGCGCCGTCGTGTCGGCCGGAGGAAGCTACCTGATGGAGCGCACCGGCGAGGGCATCGTGCTCGGCGCCCGGCGCAAGCTCGTCGACCGGATGTTGCGTCTCAAGGTGGCCGACGTGGACCGGCTCAAGCCGGGAGACCTGCTCTCGCGGGTCACCGGCGACACCACGTTGCTGCGTCAGGTGCTGACCAACGGCATCGTCGACTCGATCAGCTCGGCGTTCATGCTGGTGGGGGCCATCATCATGATGGCGACCATGGACGGCGTGCTGCTGCTGGTCACACTGCTCGTGGTCGTGGTGATCGGCGGGCTGGTCGCGCTCATCATGCCGAAGATCCAGCGGGCGCAACTGGCCGCGCAGGAGGCCGTGGGCGAGATGGGCGCGGTGCTGGACCGGGCGCTGCAGGCGTACAGGACGGTAAAGGCGAGCGGCGCGGAGGAGCGGGAGATCGCCGTGGTCGGCGTCGCGGCCACGCGCGCCCGCGACCGGGGCCTGCAGGTCGCGGGATGGTCGTCGCTCGCGGGGGTGGCGACGTGGATGGCGGTGCAGATCGCGTTCCTGGCCGTGCTGGCGGTCGGCGGCGCCAGGGTCGCCTCGGGCACGCTGGACGTCTCGTCGATGATCGCGTTCCTGCTGTACCTGTTCTACCTGGTGCCGCCGATCGGGCAGCTCGTCCAGGGCGGGGTCCAGCTCCAGAACGGCCTGGCCGCGCTGAAGCGGATCAAGGAGATCGAGAACCTGCCCGCCGAGCCGGTCGGCGCCCCGGCCGCGAACACCGCCGAGCCGGTCGGCATCACGTTCGAGGATGTGGTCTTCAGGTACGGCGACGACCGGCCGCTCGTGCACGACGGGGTCAGCTTCGCGGTTCCGCCCGGCGGGCTGACCGCGCTGGTGGGGCCGTCGGGGGCGGGCAAGTCCACGGTCTTCGGGCTGATCGAGCGCTTCTACGACCACCAGAGCGGCACGATCACGGTCGGCGGCCGGGACATCCGCGAGTGGTCCCTGACCGAGCTGCGAGCCGCGCTCGGCTACGTCGAGCAGGACGCGCCCGTGCTGGCCGGCACCCTGCGGGAGAACCTGATGTTCGCCGCCCAGGACGCCACCGAGGAGGACCTGCTGCGTGCCGTGGCCCGCACACGCCTCGACGACCTGGTGGCCAGGCTCCCCGAGGGGCTGGAGACGCCGGTCGGGCACCGGGGCGTGCTGCTGTCGGGCGGTGAGCGCCAGCGCGTGGCCATCGCCAGGGCGCTGCTGCGCAAGCCCAGGCTGCTGCTGCTCGACGAGGCCACCTCGCAGCTCGACGCGGTCAACGAGCTGCGGCTGCGCGAGGTCATCGCCGAGGTCGCGGCCGAGACGACCGTGCTGGTCATCGCGCACCGGCTGTCCACGGTGACCAACGCCGACCGCATCGTCGTCATGGACGCGGGCGGCGTGCGGGCGGTCGGCCGGCACGACGAACTGGTCGGCGAGGACGAGCTCTACCGGGAGCTGGCGGCCACGCAGTTCCTCGTCAGTTGAGGCGTTGTAGTCTGCGGGTGACATGGATGAATGTTGTCATTCAGGAGGGTCACGATGAGCCGCAGCGTGCGCGCGCCGCGAGGCACGACGATCACCGCCAAGGGATGGCCGCAGGAGGCGGCGCTCCGGATGCTCCAGAACAACCTGGACCCGGAGGTCGCCGAGCACCCCGAGCAGCTCGTCGTCTACGGCGGCTCGGGCCGGGCGGCACGTGACTGGGCCTCCTTCGACGCGCTGGTCAGGACGCTCACCACGCTGGAGGGCGACGAGACCCTCCTGGTGCAGTCGGGGCGGCCCGTGGGCGTGTTCCGCACCCACGAGTGGGCGCCCCGGGTGCTCATCGCCAACTCCAACCTGGTGCCCGACTGGGCGAACTGGGAGGAGTTCCGGCGCCTGGAGGCGGCCGGGCTCACCATGTACGGGCAGATGACGGCCGGCTCCTGGATCTACATCGGCACCCAGGGCATCCTGCAGGGCACCTACGAGACGTTCGCGGCGGTGGCGGCCCGCTTCGGCGGGTCGCTGGCCGGGACGATCACGCTGACGGCCGGGCTCGGCGGCATGGGCGGGGCCCAGCCCCTGGCCGTCACCATGAACGGCGGCGTGGTCATCTGCGTCGACTGCGACCCCCGCTCGGTCACCCGCCGCATCGAGCACCGCTACCTCGACGTGCGGGCCGAGTCGGTGGACGAGGCGCTGCGGCTGGCCTACGAGGCCCGCGACGCCCGCCGTCCCCTGTCGATCGGCGTCGTCGGCAACGCCGCCGAGGTCGTGCCCGCGCTGCTGGCCAGGGGCGCCGAGATCGACATCGTCACCGACCAGACCTCCGCGCACGACCCGCTGATGTACCTGCCGCTCGGCGTCGCCTTCGAGGACATGGAGCGCGAGCGCGACAAGGACCCGGCCGCTTTCACCGAGCGGGCCAGGGCCTCCATGGCGCGGCACGTCGAGGCGATGGTCGGGTTCAAGGACGCGGGGGCGGAGGTCTTCGACTACGGCAACTCCATCAGGGGCGAGGCGCGGCTGGCCGGATACGCCCGCGCCTTCGACTTCCCCGGGTTCGTGCCCGCCTACATCAGGCCGCTGTTCTGCGAGGGCAAGGGGCCGTTCCGGTGGGCCGCGCTGAGCGGAGACCCGGCTGACATCGCCGCGACCGACCGGGCCATCCTCGAACTCTTCCCCGAGAACGAGGCCCTGGCCAGGTGGATCAGGAAGGCCGGGGAGAAGGTGCACTTCCAGGGGCTGCCGGCGCGCATCTGCTGGCTCGGCTACGGCGAGCGGAACCTCGCGGGGGAGCGGTTCAACGACATGGTCGCCTCGGGCGAGCTCCAGGCCCCCATCGTGATCGGGCGGGACCACCTCGACAGCGGCTCGGTGGCCTCCCCGTACCGCGAGACCGAGTCCATGGCCGACGGGTCCGACGCGATCGCCGACTGGCCGCTGCTGAACGCCATGCTCAACACCGCCTCGGGCGCGGCGTGGGTGTCGATCCACCACGGCGGCGGCGTCGGCATCGGCCGCTCCATCCACGCCGGTCAGGTCACGGTGGCCGACGGCACCGCGCTGGCGCGGGAGAAGCTGAACAGGGTGCTCACCAACGACCCGGGCACGGGCGTCATGCGGCACGTGGACGCCGGCTACGAGCGGGCCGCCGACGTGGCGGCCGAGCGCGGCGTGCGTATCCCCATGCGGGAGTCCTGACCGGGGGTTTCGGGTGGCCGCCGGCGGTCGCGGGATGAGAATGCCCGGCGGACATTGTTGGAGGTGGCGTGGCGGACGGATATCACGGTGGGCATCGGCTGAGCGTGCTGCTGGATGGCCGGAGGTTGTCGCCCGTGCAGCGCAGGATCGCGCACTACCTCGGCGAACATCTCGATGAGGCCATCTTCCTGTCGAGCGTGGAGCTGGCCGAGCGGGCGGGCGTCAGCCAGCCGTCGGTGACGCGGTTCGCCATGGTGCTGGGGTTCGCGGGCTATCCGGAGCTGCGGCAGGCGCTGCGGCCGATCGTGCTGGGCGGCGCGGTGGAGCAGCCCCAGGAGAGCCTGCTGCGCGGGGCGATCGACTGCGAGATCCGCAATCTCGCCCTGGTGCGGGAGCGGCTGTCGGCGTTCCCGCTCAAGGACCTGGGTGAGCAACTCGCCGCCACCGAGCCGCTGCCCGTGGTGGGGCTGCGGGTCTCCTGCGGGCTGGCCACCACCTTCGCCTACTACGCCCGCCGCATCCATCCCGACGTGCGGCTGCTCACGCACGGGGGCTCCGAGCTGGTCGACGGGCTGCACGCGGCCCGGCGGGCGGGCGCGGAGTGGGTGGTGGCCGTGGTTCTGCCGAGATATCCGGTGGAAGCCGTACAAGCACTGGAGTACGCCGAAAAATTGGGACTTCGGGTGGCAGCTATAACGGATAAATCCGATTTCCCTGCTGAAATCGTCCTGGACGCGCCCGTCGGCGACCGCCTCGTCTTCGACTCGCACGCGGCGCCGCTGGCGCTGGCCATGGCCCTGGTGGAGGCCATGGCCGACGCCGCGCCGCTACGCACGCAAGCCCGCCTGGACGAGTACGAGCGGATGACCGACGAAACCGGCACGTTCCTCACCAGCGATCCGGCGTAGACGCCCCGTGCGTGTCAGTCGCTCTCCACGACGTACCGCAGATAGAAGTCCGGCTTGGCGAGAAAGCGCCGCCAGTCGTCGACCAACTGGAGTTTCTCCCACTCGGTGGTCCGGATGCCATGCTCGCCCAGTTCGATGATCTGCGCTCCTGGAAGGCTGGCCAGGATCGGCGAGTGGGTGGCGCAGATGACCTGGCCGCCTTCGCGCGAGACGCGGTGCATGAGACCGATCAGGCGAAGACAAGACTGGAATGACAGGGCTGCTTCGGGTTCGTCCATCAGATAAAGTCCCGGCCCGGACACCATGCGATCGAGAACCGTGAAGAACCCTTCGCCGTGTGACTGCTCCGTGAGGTCGTCCTCCCAGAATCCATGCATGCCGGACACGTTCTGTCCCAGGTTGAAGAGCGTTTCGGCACGGAGGAAGAATCCCCGCCGCTTGCGCCGGGGACCGCGAAGGAGTTCAAGCCCCATCGCGGTGAGTTCGACGTCAAGCACTTCTCCCAGCGGAGAGGGCGCCCCCGTCGATGCGTATTTTGTACCGGCCTTACCACCTTCGGAGTTGATGCCGCAGACGTCGGCGATGGCCTCTACCAAGGTGGACTTCCCTGATCCGTTTTCACCCACCAGAAACGAAACCCGGTGGGAGAAGGTCAGCCCATATGTCGCAAGATGGCGAACCAGAGGGAGCGCGGCAGACCAGTCAGTTGGGAGACGGGAAACTTCAAGTTGCGTCAGCAGCACGTCTACCGCCTTTCCGCCACGTCGAGAAGCTTATGCGTGTGTTTCCGGACCGGATGTTGCAGCTCGGCATAATCGTCTACGCGATGCGCACGCCCGAGGATATGGGCCGCGGCGCTGAGCTGCGCAACCTGTCCGCCAGGAGCGTCGAGCAGGTCCGCGAACACCTCGTGGACCTTCGCGGCCGTCTCGGGCACGAGCAGACTGTGGCAGTAGAGCAGCGCCGCCCCGTACCCGGCCGGGGCGGCCCCCCAGTACTCCCAGTCCAATATCCACAGGCGTGGAGTGGTCAGGTTGGCCCAATGGAGATCAGTGTGCTCGGTACGCAGGACCGGACGGGGGAGATCCAGACGGCGAGCGTACAAGTCCTCCAGTTCCCGCACCACTGCATCAGGGTCGTGTTCACCCCTGGCGGTACTTTGCGCGGCGAGTTGGTCAAGTGCCGCGCGGAGATCCTGCCACCAGGTCTCGGGAGCGATGAAGGGCTCCAGCAGTTCAGACGTGGGAGAGCACGGCTTGTCCGGAACATAGGTCATCAGCTCGGCGTACATGCCAACCGGCGGTTCTTGCCACTCCACCCGCGCGAGGAGTTCCGGTTTCGGGACACCGGTGATCCCTGCCGCATCGCGGTTACCCGTCCACGGTTCCCCTTGAGCCCAGTCCTGATGCTCTGCGGTGGTCCGGAGCCAGAATCGGCCGCCATGGGTGGTGACGACCGATCCGATGGTTCGGTCTCGCCAGCCGAACACCACATCACCGACAGGGACGACGCCCAGCCGCGTCGCCCCCTCCCGGAGAAGGCGACGTAGGAACGCGCGTTGCCCGTCAGGCTCGTGATGTTCAGCGGTCACGCAAGGATCTTCCTATTTCTTGGGTCGGCACTGATTCGGCTTGCAACTCCTATCAGGGTCGCACAGCCGTTTGTCGGGGTTACACGACCCATAGGAAGGGCTGCATCCTTTGCGTGGGTTGCACGGTGTCCGATATTGCGGCTGGCAGGCGGGGCCACACGACGGCCCGCACTTGGGGTTGCACTCGTCCGGCGCGCACTTGGCCCGAACTTCGAACGTTTCCCGAAGCTGGCCCGTGATCTCCGCGAAGCGCCGACTGACAAGGATGTCTGCGAAAGAGGTCTCCCGAACGTTGCCCATCGGCAACCAACGGGAGAAGACACACGGCCAGACCTCTCCCGTGGGCGAGATGGCGATCTGTCGGTCCCCGCAGTTGCCGCAGAGTTGATCGACGCCCGGTCCGTTCTCCCGGACGCCGCGCCCGACTTCCCGAAGGTCGTCGTATCCGATGTCGGCGATGCCCACTTGTTCAAGCAGGCCGATTGCCTGCTGGCTACGCTGCTCCTCGAGTATGCCGATCACTCCGGCGCGGATGGGTATGCCCAGCTCATGAGCACGGGTGATGTTCTTCGTGGTGACCTTGAAGGAGGGACGCTTGGTGATCGCCTCGTGCTCTTCGGGCTGATCGGAGTAGTAGGAGGTGGCCAGCCGCACCCCTGGTAGTCGGAATAGGTCCCACAACTCCGGCGTGACGTGGACGAGATTGGTGTAAATCTCGACTTGCATGCCGCTATCGAGGGCATACCGGACGAGGCGGGGCAACGCCGGGTGCAGCGTCGGCTCGCCCCCAATGAATTGTCCCAGTGTCGCGCCCGCTTCGCTGCTTTGAGTGATGACGCGCTGCCAGTCGGAGACAGTCATGGTTCCGTGCGTTCCGTCGGGACCTGACGATGCATAGCAGTGATCGCAGGAAAGCTGACACTTACCCGTGATCTCCCACCATACGAAGTCGAGAAGCTTGCCTTCTTGCACGATGCCTCCTTGGAGTTCTAACAGCCCCGGACAGGACCGCAGCTCTTTGTGATCGTGAAGCTCCTTCAGGCATCTCGAACGATGGATGCTCCCGTGCCGCAGCCTCATACGGTTCGAGGGGCAGAACCTGATGCATCTACGACCGTACTGACCGGCCTGGACCTTCTCCCACGTGTCCACCGGAAATCGAAATTGGGTGGGTGGCAACGCGGGCGCTCGACCCTGTACCAGTAGAGGAGCATCAACCGCGTTGCCACCCGCAAGGATGCGATGATGCGGGCGGCAGTTGGCGTCCCCGCGACGCCCCAAAGGGGGACGCCATCACATCACCACACCCCGTCTCATTCGCCGTACGATCACATCAGGCTCCGCGCTCGGGCGGATCATGGGTCCTGGCTCGGAGCGTTCCACACTCCCTTCTCGTAGTGCGATGTCGGCGGGCTGACGTGAGGCCCGCCGCATCCATGCGGTCTGTCAGCGCGACTGCGCCATCTGGCTGCCTCGGGCTGCTCGTGCGGCGGAAACCACCACATCCAGCTCACGCCCCGATCTCTCGCATCAGAACATTGCTGGTCGCCTCGCACAGATGCGCGGCGTTTATCACTGTGGGGAACTCCGCCCAGACCGTGAGGTGCCGCGAGCGGCCCAACTGGCGCAGCCCCCAGGCGGTCGAGATCTGCTCCACCAGCCTCAGGCCCCGCCCACGAGAATCCAGGCCATCGGACAAGCGCGGACGCGGAATGGTGTCCGCCCCGTCATCGGTCACCTCGATCCGAGCCAAGTCAGTGCCGACGCCGACAACATCCACCACGACGAGACCGCCACCGAGACCGGAAGCTGTGTGCTGAAGTACCGGTAGGCCACTGGCGAGGTGTCTGCTGGTGCAGGTCCTTTTCCAGTGGCCCCCGGCCCGAACCCGCCGTGCACCTTTCAATGCAGCGGGCT
>NZ_JBHSBI010000044.1:0-81602 GCF_042650645.1 Nonomuraea purpurea | reverse complement strand
TGCGATCTCGTGATCTAGGCAATCCGATCATCGCAGGTCGGAGGCACCTTTCTCTATTAACGATCTTCAGGACGAAATTCCGGCCGAATTACCGAGGCCAACCTGACAGAGAGGCTGCAGCAGCGTCAAGACTGGACAGGCCCTGAGGACTTCGACTACCCGTCCGGGAACGAGGTACGACGGAGGCGGGTCGAGCCCTATCGCCTGGTCGCCTCCGACCGGCGCTGGTATCTACTTGCCCACGACCTCGAGCGCGACGACTGGCGCAGCTTCCGCGTCGACTGGATGACCGCAGTGTCCGCACGGACCTGGCGCTTCCGCCCACGCGCGGCGCCCGATGCGGAGGCTGCCGCCCGAAGGTACTCAGAAGCGGAGAGGGAGTTCTGAGCTATTTGTCGTCTGTGACACAGAACTTGCATTATCTGTCACACCAGCCTTCAGCGGATCACGTCTGCCCAGTTCGCCGTCCGCCGCCGCACCGCCGACTCGGCTAGATTATGTGTCACATCGCCTGCCCGGAGGACGCCCGTGTCCGTCGTGTGCTTCCCCGGCTCGTCGGCCCCGGCCGGCGGCCCCTCGCCCGCAACGCCGATGACGGCCGCGGTCGAGCGCTTCCTGGAGTCGGTGCAGGCGGCCACCACCCGCACCGGCTACGCCGAGACCCTCGCCCGCCTGACCGTCGTGGCCGGGCCGGAGTATCCGGTCGCCGCGCTGACGCCCAAGCAGTACGCCGCGGTGATGGACCGCTGGACGGCCGCGGCCGCCGCCACCTGGAACCGGCACCTGTCCGCGCTGGTCTCCTTCACCACCTGGGCCCAGCGCCAGGACCTGCTGGCCACCAACCCGGCCCGGCGGCTGGAGCGGCGCAGGAGCGCCCGGCGCGGTGACCGCGCCCTTCCGGCCGCCCGGCTGGACAAGCTGTTCACCGACCCCGCGCACGCTCTGCGGGAACGGGTGCTGTGGCGGCTCCTTTACGACACGGCCGCCCGCGCCGAGGAAATCCTCAGCCTCAACGTCGAGGACCTCGACCTGGAGTTCCTCCGCGCCCGGGTCGTCTCCAAGGGCGGCGCCATCGAATACGTGCACTGGGCCACCGCCACCGCCCGACTGCTGCCCCGCTTGCTGACCGGCCGCACTGCCGGGCCGGTGTTCCTGGCCGACCGACGCGCCCCCGCTTCCGGATCTCGCGCACCCGCGCGCGGTGACATCTGCCCGATCACCGGGCGGGGGCGGCTGTCTTATCCGCGCGCCGAGTACCTGTTCAAGACCGCCTCCGTCGACCTGGACCCGCACCGCCAGGGATGGACGTTGCACCAGCTTCGGCACAGCGCGTTGCAGCATCTCGCGCAGGCCGGACGGACCGCCCCGGAGTTGCAGGCCAAGAGCCGCCACCAGCACCTGGCCAGCCTCGGCCGCTACGTCCGCCTGGGGGAGGAGACCTCCGCGCGCATCACCGCCGAAGCCGACCCCGCCCAGCGCCGCCGTCTCCGCTGACCTCCACCCCCACGCGCTGAGCAAACGCGATCAGGAGGACTCGCGCACCAGCAGCACCTGATCATCGTCAGCGTCAGCCACGACGCGATACCCGGCCTTGCGCAGGTCGTCGGAGTGCCGGGCGAGCTCCTGCGCGGACGCCTCGGTTATCTTTGGTGACTCTCAGTCATGCGACAAGTACTTCAAGTAGTGTGAGCGGCTACTTGGCGCACAGTATCTGGGGGTCCGTACGGCATGTTGGGCAGGTCAGGTGGGCTGCCTCGGTACTTCCGGCCTGAACGAGCGGTGGCCGCCGATGAGTCGGTGTCGTGGGTGGTGGTCGACGAGGACCTTGAGTTGCATGTCGAGGCGTGCGCGTACCTGGCAGGGCTGCGCGGGGCGGGCCGGGCGTTCAACACGGAGAAGACCTACGCGGGCCGGATCGCCTTGTACTTGTCGTACTGCCGAGGTCATGGGCTGGACTGGGCCGGCCCGAGCCTTTCGCAGCTGATGGCGATGATGCGCTGGTTGGTGGAGGAGCCGATGCCGTCGCGATCACGCAAACCGGGCGCTGCGGTGCGATATCGCAGCGAGGGCACCGCGAACGCGATCATGGGGACCGTCGGGGAGTTCCTGTCGTGGTGCAGCCTGCAGGGCTGGGTGCCGCCGACGGTGGTCAACACGCTCACTCAGCCGAAGTTCCTGCGCTACCTGCCGGCGGGGTTCGATCCGAGCGAGGACGGTCAGCACCGCACGATCATGGCCCGCGCGATCAAGTACAGGGTCGCGATCCCGGGCTATGAGTGGCTGACGGATGAGGAGATTGACGTGCTGCTCGGTCTGGCCCGGCACGACCGCGACAGGTTCCTCATTCAGCTTCTTTCGCAGACCGGCATGCGGATTGGTGAAGCGCTCGGGCTGCGCAGACAGGACATGCATCTGCTGCCCGATTCTCGGGTGCTGGGCTGCCGGCACGAGGGGCCGCATGTTCATGTCCGGCGGCGGGTCAACGCCAACGGCGCGTTCGCCAAGACCCGGCAGCCCCGGGCGATCCCGGTGGACGAGGTCACGATCGAGCTCTATGCGCACTACCAGTTCGAGCGGGCCGAGATCGTCGAGGACGCCGGGGACATGGTGTTCGTGAACCTGTTCCACGTGCCGCTGGGCAAGGCCATGTCGTACGGGACGGCCTATGAGCTGTTCTGCCGCCTGGCCAAGCAGGCCGGATTCCGGGCCAGACCGCACATGCTCCGCCACCCGACGACCCCTCGGACACGCTTCAGTCCCGCCCTCTCCGCACGCCCCGGCCGCGGAGCCGACGCCAGGCAGCTCCGCCAGCTGAGCCCACCGGCGCAGCCTGACAGAATCGTGACCCATGATCGACGATTTCGCGAAAGACAACCTGCACGGGAGACTGCGGCGGGACCGCAAGGCGCTGCTCTGGAAACTCGACGGCTTGTCCGAATACGACGCCCGCCGACCTTTGACAGCGACCGGGACCAACCTCCTCGGTCTGGTCAAACACGTGGCCAGCGTCGAGGCCAGGTACTTCGGCGAGGTCTTCGACCGCCCTTCCCCGGAACCGCTGCCCCGGTGGCAGGACTCCAACGGCAGCGATCTGTGGGCGACCGCGGACGAGACCCGCGATCAGATCATCGGATTCTATCGGCGCACGTGGGAACACTCGGACGCGACGATCAACGAGCTTCCTCTCGACACCCCCGGCCACGTGCCGTGCAGCTCGCCAGCTCCTGCCGCCATCCGGCAAACAACCGGCTCACCTGCTCAGCGGTGGGCGGGATGCGCAGCTTGCCCAGCGGGCCGCCGCGCGGCCGATTCATCTCATCGATCGGGCACTCGACGACGCGCCCGGTCATCTGGTGGATCTCGACCTTGTGACGCAGCTCCAGGAACAGGAAGAACGTCTTGATCGCCTGCGCTCGGGCCAGCCGGGTGCCCTTCGCGGTGGAGCGCAGCACCTTGCCGAAGTACGCATCGGCGTCGGCGGGCTCCATCTCCCACAGCGGTCGGCCGAACCAGGCCCGCACCTGCTCGAGATGCACTACGTCGGAGGAGATGGTCCCGTCCGACAGCCCCGCCACCGCCCGGGCCAGCACGAACCCGGCCAGCATGTCGGTCTCCAGCGCCTCCAGGTCCTCTGCGGTGGCCGGGGCACGCGCCACCCGCAGATCCTTCACCACCGCCAGCGCCAACTCCGGCCACCTCGCCTTCACTTTCACAGCAAGACGAACGACCAGGACGATAGACCTTCAGGATTTCCGAAATCTCATCAACGCTAGAAGAAGCCGGAGCCCCAGCAGAGAAGCCCAGGTCCTGCGGCTAGAGAGGCCGAAGAAGCCCGAAGGAACTCAAGGGTTATTAGTTAGATGGAGGTGATGCGCCGGCTGCCGGGCAAGGGCTGGGAGATCAGCGCCGAGGATGTCGCACAGCTGTCGCCCTGCCGACTGCGCACATCAGCCGGCCCTATGCGCCCCGGGATGGTCCTTCAGCCACGCGGCCAGGTCATCGGCGATCCGGCCGTCCCGCAGATCGACAGGACGGTGGGTGGCTCGCGGTTCCGGCGCGTGGTCGGCTAACGCGGCGTGACCAGGCGGGCCTCGTAGGCGGCGATGACGAGCTGGGCACGGTCGCGGGCGTTGAGCTTGGCCAGCAGACGGCCGATATGCGTCTTCACGGTCCCAGGACTCACCTGGAGCTGCACACTGAGCTCGGCGTTGGACAGCCCGTGGGCGACGAGGGTGAGCACCTCGCGCTCCCGGTCCGTCAACGTGTCGAGCCCGTGAAAGGGCTGCTGGACCGGCCGCCGTACGAACTCCGCGATCAGTCGGGTGGTGACGGTCGGCGCGAGCAGCGTCTCACCCGACGCCACCATCCGGATCCCCTTCAGGAGGTCGTCCGGAGGCGCGTCCTTGAGCAGGAACCCGCTGGCGCCTGCGCGCAGCGCAGAATAGACGTACTCATCGAGGTCGAACGTGGTCAGGATGAGCACCCGAGTGTCCCTGGCGATCTGCCCGGTCGCGGTGATGCCGTCCATCTCGGGCATTCTGACGTCCATGAGCACCACGTCGGGTGCCTCCGTACGTGCCAGCGCCACCGCCTCCCGCCCGTCGCCCGCCTCCCCGACCACGGTGAGGTCGTTCTCCGAGTCGATCAGCAGGCGGAAGCTGCCGCGCAGGAGCGCCTGATCGTCGGCGATGAGCACCCGAATCACGTGCCTCCCCCTGCCGCACCCACCTCGGCCAGGCCTGGCCCTGTCCGGACTCGCGGACTCCGCTTCCTCCGGCTCACGCGTGTGATTCTCGTCATCACATCCATCATGACCGATTCACGCCTATGCTTTCTCGGAGCGCAGGGGCCCGCCGTTCGCCCGCGCTTCGCCGACACCTCTCCCTTCGTCGAGAGGGGGTGGAACTCCCAGGCGGGTCAGGGGATCTCCCATGACGCGTGCACGCCGAACCCCCTTCCCGGAAGTGGGCCGGCCTCGAAGGTGCCGCCGTACAGCAGGGCCCGTTCGCGCATTCCGGCCAGCCCGTGCCCACCCGGCCGCCCCGGCAGCACCCTCTGCCCAGGCCCGTCGTCGACCACGGAGATCCGCAACCTCCCATCGGCGACCGACACGCTGGCCTGGCAGTGGGCGGGAGCGGCGTGCTTGACGACGTTGGTGATCGCCTCCTGGACGATGCGGTAAACGGCCAGCGCCATGCTGTCGGGCACGGCTCCGTTCACCGTCAGATCGACTTGCACGCCGGCCTGCGCCGCGTGGTGCGCCAGGGACGGCAGGTCGGCGAGCCGGGGGAGCGGCGTACTGTCGGGTGACCTGCCGGGTGCGCGCAGCGCCCCGAGAAACTGGCGCATCTCCGCGAGCGAGCCGCGCCCGATCTCCTCGATGGCCCGCAACGCCTTGCGCCCTTCCTCCGGATGCTTGTCCAGGACCTTGGCCGCCACCCCCGCCTTGACGGTGATCAAGCTCATCGAATGGGCGACGACGTCGTGCAACTCGCGCGCGATCCGCAGGCGTTCATCGGCCGCCGCCTGCTCGGCCTGCCTCCTGGCCTCGCGGGCGGCGAACTCGCGGCGGGTGCGCGCCGCCGTGCCGAGACTCCAGCTCGCTCCGACGGCCAGCCAGACCATACCGAGGATGAAGACGGGGTCGGGCCAGCCGTTCGAATATTGTGGTCGGCCCGACATCGAGACCAGCAGCGAGCCTCCGTTGACGAGCAGGCCCGACACCAGGGCGATCGCCGATCGCCACACCGGCCGGCCGGTCGCCACCGGGTAGATGGCCAGGGCCGCCACGGCCGTCGGCATCAGCCAGTTGCCCTGCAGCGCGAGCACGGCAAGGCCGATCAGGAGCGCACCATAATAGGCGGGTTCCGGCCATAGCCGCCGCACCGCCACGGGCACCGCGAGCAGCCAGCACAGCGCCGTCGTCAGGGCGTTCGTGGTCAGCTCCGGCGGGCTCCCCGTGGCCGCCACCGCGAGCAGCATCGCGACCACGGCGTCGGCCAGGATGAGCAGCCAGGGCGGAGGCCGTCGGGCGAGCAGGTTCACAACCCGACGTTATCGAGGAACGAGCGGGGGCGAATCGGAGCACGGGCCGTCAGACCAGGGTCGTACTCCGCCCACGCGCGTCCGTACCGTATGACCCTGGTCCGATCCCAAAGATCGGATCCGGCTCCGATGTGCGGACCCGCCGCCGTACAGCATCGTTGCCGCCATGAACCGACGCAGACTCATCGCCCTGTGCCTGGCGGCCTGTCTCGCCGTGCCGCCCAGCGGTATCGCGCTGGCCTCGGCGCAGGCCCACGGCCTCGTGTGGAAGGACTGTGGTGACGGCCTGCGATGCGCCCAGCTGGTCGTTCCCGTGAACTGGGCCGATCCTGGCGGGCCCAGAACCTCGGTACACGTGGCCAAACTGCCCGCGACGGGCAAGAGCATCGGGCCGCTGATCGTCAACTTCGGAGGGCCCGGCACCAGCACGTCGATGCTCAGGCGGAAAAGCCAGCCCGATGCTCCGCCGGAGCTGCCGAACCTGCTTGACGAGTTGCAGAAGAGCTTCGACGTCATCGCCATCGATCCGCGCGGCCTGTCGGAGCCCGCGAGTCGCAAGAGAGTGGGCTGCGCGGAGCCCGGGGCCTCCATCTTCGGACTGCTCCTGGCCAGGACGAAGCAGGACTGGGACGCCCACGCCGCCAAGAACGCCGCCCATCAGGCGAGCTGTCGCATCATGGCCAAATCGGCCTGGCGCGGGATGACGGCATGGAACGTGGCGCACGACATCGACGCCCTGCGCGCCGCACTCGGCCAGGACAAACTCATTTACGCGGGCAACTCGTACGGGACCGTCTACGCCCAGGCATACCTGGAGCTGTTCCCGCAGCGGGTCGGCCGGATGTACTTCGACGGCACCGCCGATCACACCCAGCAGGACTTCGAGCCCTGGTTGCGCAACTACGCGCTCACGCAGGAGCGCCATCTCACCCGCTTCCGCGACTGGTGTGCCCGCCGAACCGACTGCGCCCTGCGCGGCACGGACGCCGGCGAGGCGTGGGACGAGCTCGTTGCCAGAGTGCGCCGCGCGCCGCTGCCGGCGTCGGCCGGACGGACGGTGCATGAGGGGCAGCTGTACGCCGGCGCGGTCAAAGGCATGAATCCGGCGCTCTGGCCCCAGCTCGCCACGGCCATCCGCAAGGCCCTCGACGGCGATGCCGGCGACTTCCTGGAGGAGGAACTGCTCCCGGATGAGGGCCGCACGTCCGTGAGCGACGACTCCTTGTGCAACGACTTCATGCCGAAGCTGCCGACGTACGAAGAGTTCCAGGGCATCGAGGCCAGACTCCGTGAGATCGCGCCGAGGTTCGGCTGGCTCGAGGGACGCTTCGAGCTCGGTCGGTGCTGGGGCCGCCGCGGGGGCGCGTCCTGGGCGCCGCACCCACTGCGCGTGAAGCAGGCCCCGCCGATCCTCTTCGCGATCGGAGAGCTCGACAACAACACCAATTATCGCGGGCAGGCGCACGTAGCCGAGCAGATCCCGTCCGCGCGCGTCCTGTGGCACGGCGACGGCCACGCGTCGTGGGCGAGAAACACCTGCCTGCGGCGGCACGTCAACGCCTACCTGACCACGGGGGAGTTGCCCGCGCCCGGTACACGCTGCCCGGCCGAGATTATCCAGAAGGTGGGGAAATGATCGAGGTCACAGACCTGACGAAGCTGTACGGCTCCACGCGCGCGGTGTCCGGGCTCACGTTCGACGCCAAACCCGGACAGGTCACCGGCTTCCTCGGGCAGAACGGCGCCGGCAAGTCCACCACCATGCGCATCATCCTCGGCCTCCACACGCCCACGTCGGGCAAGGCATTGATCAACGGCCTCCGCAAACACGACCTGCGCGACCCCATGCGCCAGGTCGGCGCCATGCTCGACGCGGCCGAGGTACAGGGCGGGCGCAGCGCGTTCGCTCACCTGCAGGCGCTGGCGTATGCGGGCGGGATCGGGCGCCGCAGGGTCGTGGAGCTGCTGGAGGAGGTCGGCCTGGCCGGGGCGGCACGCAGGCGGATCGCCGGATTCTCCCAGGGGATGCGCCAACGCCTCGGCATCGCGGCGGCACTGCTCGGCGACCCGGGCGTGCTCATCCTCGACGAGCCGGCCAACGGCCTCGACCCCGACGGCATCCGCTGGCTCAGGACACTGCTCAGATCCCTGGCGGCCGAGGGGCGCACCGTCCTGCTGTCGAGCCACCTCATGACCGAGATGTCCCTCACCGCCGACCGGCTCATCATCATCGGCCAGGGCCGGCTGATCGAGGACGCCTCGATGGCGGACCTGCTGGCCCGTTTCCAGAGCGGCGTACTGGTCCGATCATCCCATGCGGCCCGCCTGTCCAAGGCACTCGAAGCGGCCGGAGCAACCATACGCCCCGCCCACGACCCCGACGCCGGTGAGGAACCAGTGCTCGCAGGCGCTGGAGCAACCGTCCACCCGGCCCAGGACACCGGCCTGGGCCAGGAGCCGGCGCCCGGTTGGCCCGCAGCGGCTGAAGCCAATGCGCGCCCCGTGCGGGACCCCGGCACCGGAGCGCAATTGCTGGTGACCGGCCTGACCGCAGCCGCCATCGGCGACATCGCCCTGGCGAACGGCTGTGCCGTTCACGAGCTGATGTCGCGCCGGACCTCACTGGAGGAGGCCTTCATGGAGATCACCCAATGATGAACGTCGTCGCATCGGAATGGCTCAAGCTACGCTCACTCCGAGCCACCTACTACGTCCTGGCCTCCACGCTCTCGGCCCTTATGTTCACCGGCTTCGCCGCCTACTCGATCTCGCACTACTTCGACACCAACGGCCCCGGCGGCGACCCCGTCGGCACAGGTCTCAGCCTCAGCGCCGACATTCCCCCTGTGCTGTTCGGCATGCTGGGCATGTTCGCCATCTCCGGCGAGTACACCACCGGCATGATCAGACTCACCCTGACCACGATCCGGAGCCGGTGGACACTCCTTCTGGCCAAGGCCGCCGTAGTGGCCGCCGTGGCCGCTGTCGCGGGCCAAGTGCTGGCGTTCGCCACCTACTTCACCGCACAGGCCGTGGTGGCCGGACGTCCGATCGGCGCCTCGTTCGCCGAACATGCGGCCCTGGCCGAGGTTCTGACCACCGGCGCCGGTTGCGCCGTCGCCGGGGTGATGGGGCTGGGCCTGGCCACGGTCCTGCGTTCGACACCGGGAACGCTCATCGCGCTGGTCGTCCTCCCGCTGTCCCCGACCGTGCTCGAGCGCTTCCTCCCAGCGCCGTGGAACGACTGGATCAGCTCCCTGACGATTCCGTCGCTGGCCAGGCAACTGGCCGCCGTACCCGACGCCGGAACCTTCGGTCCCTCAACGGCCGCCGTCATCCTGGTGACTTACGTTGTGGTGTCCCTCCTGCTGGCAACCCTGGCAATCAACCACCGCGACGCCTGACCGGACCCCTACGGGGAGCAGCGCTCCTGGCCGCTGTGCTCCGGGAACGAGCATCGCGGGTGCCGGAGCGGATCTCATGGCGTTGGTCGACGGTCTGCAGGTGCAGCGGCTCCTCGACCCGACCGGCGTGAGCATGGGTGCCCGCTTCCGGCAGCGGCTCAGCGAGATGCTCATGGTCAAGGTGCCCTGACTGGCTGCGCGGCGGCTCGCGCCCCTCGGGTCCCGGGTTTGCCGAACCTCCATAGAAGGCCGGCGGCGGCCACGACCGAGATCGCTTCACCGATCGGCAGGCTGATCCAGATTCCAGTGGGCCCGCGCGTCCCGAGTGCCAGGACGAGCGGCGCCTCTCGTCGTAGTCCCAGCCGATGTCGACCTGGACGTGGGTGCCATCGATGAGCGTGTCCTCGATCATCGTGGTGAACGCTTCTCGCCATGTTGCCGATCCCGGGCCCTCCAGCGGCCCGAAGTGCGGCCCCACGATGGAGTTCAGCTCCCGGTTGAGTGCGCCGAGTTGTCGTCCGCCCGCGGTGATGACCTCGGCCGTCAGGCGACCATCTGCCGCCGCGAGGCCGAAGTTGTCGGCATCGACGTACTCCATGAAGAAGTAGTCCGCATCGATCAGCTCCCGCGACAGGTCTGCGTGATCGACCCGCGGCACCGGAACCCTGGTGCGATCCCGGACCAGCGCCATCGCGGCAAGCTCGTTGCGCATCATGTTTCGCTCACGGGTCAGCACCGCCACATACTCAGGAGGGGCGATTTTCAGCACCACCTGCTGCCCGTCACGAAGCCGAATGCGATACACCACGTTGAACCAGCCGTGCGTGATTTCCTCGGCGAAGTCGTCGCCGTCGGGCACCTGGGCGGTCCCGTAGGCTCGCTCGATCATCGCCCGCAGCGTCTTGAGCGGCTACCGGTTCTTCGTCATGCTCTCCATCGCGACTCCCGTCCGACCGCCGTTGCGGTGCCTCAGCTCGATTGTCTGCCGAGCAAACCGTGGATTTGCCGCGCGCCCCGTTTCAGCCCGCAGTGTGGTTGACGAGGACACGGGCGAGGACGACGGTGACGGCGCCGGCCAGGACGACCGACAGCAGCCCGACGCGCAGGCTGATGAGGTCGGCGACGAATCCGACCAGGAGCGGCGACAACAGGAATCCGCCGCGCAGCAGCCAGCTGACGATGGTCAGGCCGGTGCCGGAGGGCAGGCCGGGCAACTCGTCGGCGGTGTGCATGGCGGCTGGGACGAGCGTGGCGAAGCCGAGCCCGGCCAGGGCGAAGCCGGCCAGCGCGGCCCCGACGGACGGGACGGCCAGGGCGGCGCCCATGCCGGCGGCGGCCAGGATCCCTCCGGCACGGGCCACCATGCGCTGACCGAAACGGTCCACCACGCGGTCGCCGCTGAGGCGGCCGACGGTCATGGCGGCCTGGAACGCCACGACGGCCAGGCCCGCGGTGGCGGCATCGGCGTGCAGGCCGCTGAGATAGAGGGCGCCCCAGGACGCGCCGGCGTCCTCGACCAGCGCGCCGCAGGCGGCCAGCACGCCGAGTGCGGCGAGCATCCGCACAGCCGAGCCGGTGAACGAGCGCCACTGTCCGCGAGCCGGTGGTAGGTCCGCTGCGGCGACGTCCTGGGCTTCGGCGGGGCGCTCGGCGTCTTCGGGGCCGGGGAGCAGGAACCGGTAGGCGACCAGGGCGACGACGCTGAACAGCGTCGCGGAGATGCCGAGATGGGCCGCGAGGGGCAGGCGGAGGCCGGCGGCGGCCGAGCCCATCAGGCCGCCCAGGACCGCTCCGACGCTCCACACGCCATGCAGCGAATTGAGGATGGAGCGCCGGTAGAGCCGTTGGACGCGCAGGCCGTGGGCGTTCTGCGCGACGTCGACGACGGCGTCGAGGGCGCCCACGACGAACAGCGCGCCGCCGAAGGCGACCCAGTGTGGCGCGAGAGGGATGAACAGCGTCGCGGCAGTGGTCACCACGATCCCCAACGCTGCTACGCGCGCGGAGCCGAACCGGCGGATGGCGGCGCCGGCGAGCAGCCCGGCCAGCAGCGCGCCGATCGGGTACCCGGCCAGCGCGGTGCCGAAGACGGCGTTGTTCACGCCGAGATCGGCCTTGATCTGCGGGTAGCGCGGGACGACGTTGAAGAACACGGCACCGTTGGTGAGAAACAGCGCGGCGACGGCGGCGCGGGCCTGACGGGTGGGTGCGGCGAGGGGGACGGCGTGCATCGGCTTTCCGATCAGTGCGGGACAGGGCGAGAGGATCAGCGCAGGTACAGGTGGACGGCGTGGCGGATCTGCTCGGGCGTCCTCGGGTGGTCCCTCGGCAGGGCGCTGCGATGAGCGCGTCGAGCTCCCAGGCGGTGGCGCTGACCTAAGCGGTTTGGTGCGCGGTGGCGACTGCCCTCTCGCGCCAGGTGTCGATGTCCGACATGAGGGTGCGCTGATGCTGCTCGATTTCCTCGATGCAGTCCCCGCCGACAGCAAGGTGTAGGGGTGGGTGCTCTGCGGCGGCGACCTCGACGAGAAGACGTCCCAGGGCCGCCGGATCGCCGACCTGCTGGTGATTGGCCTGCTCGGCGAAGGATCGCATCCCTGTACGGGAGGGCTGGTAATCGTCCAGTTCCTGAGCAGGGCCGGCTTGCACGGAGGAAACGTCGAGGAAGTCGGTGCGAAAGTAGCCCGGCGCGACGTTGGTCGCCTTGATGCCAAACGGGTGCAGCTCAAACGCCAGCGACTCGGTGAATCCCGTGACGGCGAACTTGGTGGCGGAGTACATGCCGGCGCCGCCCACGTAGCCTGCGGCGGAGGAGATGTTGAAGATGTGTCCTGACCGCTGCTGTCGCATGATCGGGAGCACGGCCCGGGTCACGCGCATGAGCCCGAAGACGTTCGTCTCGAACAGTTCGCGCACCTGTGCCTCGTCCGTCTCCTCGAAGTGGATCAACATGCCGCGGCCCGCGTTGTTGACCAGGACGTCGATACGTCCGTAACGCTCCATAACCGACTCGACCAGCGAGGAGTAGGCCCGCTCGCCGGGTGTCGTGACGTCGAGCGGCAGCACCAGCAGGCGGTCGCTGAACTGTGGATCGGTGTTGTCGAGCATGCCGCTGCGGGTCGTCGCCACGACCGAATGTCCGGCCGCGAGTGCAGCGTCCGCGATGGCGCGGCCCAGCCCACGGGAGGCGCCGGTGATGAGCCAAACCTGTGACATGAGGAGTCCTCTCCAGTCTGTTGAGTTGTTCTTCGCGTAGGTCACGTGCTGTTGAACGCGCGTTTAGTGACGTCGAAGCCGCGGGAGCCGAAGGTACGGGCGATGGCCGGGCCCATACCGGGGCCGACTCCGGCGATGGCGATGCTGGGCACATCTGGGAAAGGGGTGGATCAGGCGACGGTGAGCGCGATCTTGCCGAGCGTGCCGGCGCCGAACGCGGCGAACGCCTCGCCGGCCTGCTCCAGGTCGTGGACGGAGCTCACCGACACCTTCAGGGTGCCGGCGGCGACTTGTCCGGCGAGCGTGGACAGGGTGTCGGCAGTCGGGTTGGACTGGATCATGGCGGTTTGGAGTTCGCGTCCCTCCGGGGTTTCGGGGACGGCCAGGGCGGAGGCGACGGCGGCGTGCGCCAGGGCGGTCAGCTCGGCCAGGTCACCCGCCAGATGCAGCACCGCGTCGACCCCCGCTGGGGCGAGGGCCTGAACCTGCGCGGTCACGTCGTGTGTGTAGTCGACGAGGAGCACTTCGGCCTCGGTCAGCGCCGAGACGAAGTCGGCTTCGGGGCCCGGCTTGGCAGTGGCGATCACGCGCGCACCGCGGGCCGCGGCCAGTTGCACCGCCAGGGTGCCCACACCTCCGGTGGCGCCTGAGATCAGCACCGTCTTACCCTCGATCGGGCCGAGCGTGGCCAGACCGTCGAAGGCGGCGGTGCCCGCCAGCCCGAGCGCCCCCGCGTCGCGCACCGAGACTCCCTCCGGCCGGTGGGCGAGGCCGATGGCGGCGGGAACGGTGACGTACTGCGCCATCGATCCGGTGCCGAGGTGCGGCTTGGTCACCACGCCGAACACGGCGTCGCCGACCGCGAAGCCCTCGACACCGTCACCGACTGTCTCAACGGTGCCGGCGAAGTCCTTGCCCGGGATCAGCGGGAAGCGGTGCTCCATCATGCCCTGCAGGTATCCGGCCACAGTGCCCAGGTCGAATCCGTTCACCGAGGACGCGGCCACCTTGACCAGCACCTCGCCGGTCTCCGGGCGCGGCGTCTCCACCTCGGTCACCTCAGGGGTCCCGGGCACCTGCGTCAGCGTGACAGCACGCATCAAACTCCTCCGATCGATCTGGAAAGGCCTATCCGATTCGCCGGCCAGCATACAGCCAAATCGGATAGGCCTTTCCAATTCGGTAGGGTGAACCCATGAACCCAGGCGATCCGCAAGCCGACGACACCACCCCACCGCTGCGCAGCGACGCCGAACGCAACCGCGAACGCATCCTGGCCGCCGCCCGCAGCGTGTTCGCCCGCGACGGCCTGGGCGCCTCCATGGCCTCGGTCGCACGCGAAGCAGGCGTCGGCATCGCCACCCTGTTCCGCCGCTTTCCCGCCAAGGAAGACCTGGTCGCCGCCGTCTTCGCCGACCGCATGGACGCCTACGTCGAGGCCGTCGCCACCGCCCTGGCCGACTGCGACCCCTGGCACGGCTTCACCGGCTACCTCCACACGGTGTGCGCCATGCAAGCCGCCGACCGCGGCTTCGCCGACGTGCTGACCATGACCTTCCCCACCGCCAAGACCCTGGAGGGCCGCCGCAGCCAGGCCTACGACGGCGTGGTGAGCCTCATCGACCGCGCCAAAGCCGCAGGCCACCTGCGCGACGACTTCACCCCGCAAGACGTGGCCCTGCTGCTCATGGCCACCGCCGGCGTCATCACCGCCACCGCCGCCGACGCCCCCGACGCCTGGCGCCGCATTCTCGCCCTGATGATCCAGTCCTTTCAGACCCCGGTCCGCGGCCCGCTCCCTGCCCCGCCCGCGCACGCCGCCCTGTACCGGGCCATGATCAACCTCGGACGCGCAGACTCCCCTTCCCGCGGATCGGCCGGAAGCTGAGCTCGGTCGAGCCCCTCACAAACGCTCGTTGAGAAGGACGAATGTGGCATCGAGGCATGCTGTGGTCGCAGGTGGCGGTGCGCTGATGATGGCGGTTTGACGCATTATGCTCGGACGCGATGGACATCCGCGTGCTCGGCCCCGTCGAGGTGTTCGAAGGCGGTGCACGAATTCCGATCGAGGGGGCACAGCAGCAGTGCGTCCTCGGCCTGCTGGCGGCCCACCCCGGCGCCTTCGTCCCGGTGGACCGGCTGATCGAGGCGCTGTGGGAGAAGGATCCGCCCAAAACCGCCAAGACCATCGTCCAGCTCAAGGTGTCGCAGCTACGCAAGATGCTCGGCGAGCGTATCGCCAGCACGACGGCCGGCTACTCGCTGGCCGTGCCCGACGAGGAGGTGGACCTGCGCCGCTTCCGCCTCCTGGTCGCCGAGGGGCGCGCGGCAGGGCGGCCCGATCTCGCGGCGGCCGCTTGGGAGCGGGCGCTGGAGCAGTGGCGGGGGCAGCCGCTGCAGGGCATCGGCAGCGACTGGGTCGAGCAGCGCGTCCGCGTCCCGCTGCAGCGCGAGTTGTGGGATCTGCTGGAGGACCACGCCGCCGCCCTGATCGATGCGGGCCGCCACCGTGAGGTGCCCGCGCTGCTGCAGGAACTCAGGGACGACGAGCCGCTCAGGGAGACCCCGCACGCGCTGGCCATGACAGCGCTGTGGCACGACGGGCGCACGGCGGAGGCGCTGGAGTTGTTCCACGACGTGCAGCGGCTGCTGGCGGGGGAGCTGGGCGTCGATCCCGGCCCTCGCCTGCGTGACCTGCACCAGCGCATCCTCGAAGGCCACCGGCCCATGGTGCCGCGCCAGCTCCCCAGAGACGTGGCCGCCTTCGTCGGCCGGCGCGCCGAAGCAGAACGCCTGCGGGAGTTGCTGCGCGGTGGCCGGGTCGCCGTCGTGACCGGGGCGGCGGGCATCGGCAAGTCCGCGCTGGCCGTGCACGTCGGGCACCAGGTCGCCGCGGACTTCCCCGACGGTCAGCTCCACCTGAACCTGGGCGGCCAGGGCGAACCGCTGCCGCCGGAGCGCGTGCTGCCGCGCCTGCTCGAAGCGCTCGGCGTGCCCCCGCCCAGGGGGTCGGCCGAGCAGTTCGACCTCTACCGCTCGACGCTGGCCACCCGGCGCGTGCTCGTCGTGCTCGACAACGCCGCCCACGTGGAGCAGGTGCGCCCCCTGCTGCCCGGCGGCTCCTCCTGCGCCGTCATCGTGACCAGCCGCGACGCGCTGCGCGGCCTGGTCCTGCAGGGGGCGCAGAACATACGGCTGGGCGCGTTCAGCCCTGACGAGTCCCGCGACCTGCTGGCAGACCTCGTGGGCCGCGACCCGGTCGGCGCCGACCCGAAGGCCGCCGCCGAGCTGGCCGAGCTGTGCGGCCACCTGCCGCTGGCCCTGGCCATCGCCGGCGCGAACCTCAGCGGCCGGGCCAGCCTGCGCGACTACATCGAGGAGTTGCACGCCGACCGCTGGAACACGCTGGCGGCCGAGGGCGACGCGCAGGCCACCGTGGCCACGGCGTTCGCCAGTTCGTACGCGGCGCTCCCGCCGGACGCCCAGGTGCTGTTCCGGCGATTCGGGCTGGTGCCGGGGTGCGACTTCACGGCGAGCTCGGCCGCCCGGTTGGCCGAAACCGACCTGGGTACGGCCAGGAGGCTACTGGCCAGGCTCGCCTCGGCCCACCTCGTCGAGGAGCACGCGCCGGGCCGCTACCTGCTGCACGACCTGGTCTCCCTCTACGCCCGCGAGCACTGCGTCGCCGGGGACGACGACCCCGCCGGGCTGCACGCGTACTATCTGCACACCGCCCGCGCCGCCGCGTCGCTGTTCGCGCCGTCCATCGATCTGCTCCCGCTGACCGAGGAGGACCCGCCGCCCGACGCGGAGGAGTTCGCCGACGCCCAGGCCGCGCACGCCTGGTTCAGGATCGAGCAGCACAACCTGCTCGCCGTGATCGACCACGCCCGCGGCAGGCTGCTGTGGCGGCTGGTGGAGACCCTGCGCACCTTCATGTACGACGGCTACCAGCCGAACGTCGTCATCGAGGTCGCCGCCCGCGCCCTGGCCGCGGCCGAGCGCTCGGGCGACCGCGCCGGCCAGGCCGGCATGCACCACACGCTGGCCAACGCGAGGCTCATGCTGAACGAGCCCCGTCCCGCCATCCACCACTGCCGGATCTCCTCCCGCCTCTACGACAAGATCGGCTGGAAGACCGGCACGCTGCTGGCGCTGAGCAACCTGGTCATCGCCACCACCAGCCTCGGCAACCTCCACGAGAGCCTGGCCTACCACGATCGCATCATCCAGTTGTGGGAGGAGTTCGAGCCGCGCGCCACGACGAAGCTGGCCATGGCGCTGGAGAACTACGCGATGACCCTCCTGTGGGCCGGCCGCCCCCGCGAGGCGCTGGAGCGGCAGTTCCGCTCGATCCGCGTCCGGCAGTCGCTGCCCGAGTCGCCCGGCGGGCAGGCCAGGGCCTACACCATCGTCGGCGACATCCACCTGGCGCTGGGCGACATCGGTGCCGCCATGGACGCCTTCGACCGGGGGCTGACGGGGGTGAGCGGCGGCTCCCAGCTCGCCCGCACGCTGGCCAGCGCGGCCATGGCCTGGCATCGCAGGGGCGACACCGTGCGCGCCGCCGACACCGCCCGACGCGCCGTCCATGCGGCCGACGAGAATCGGGGCCCGAGCAGCGGGTACGACGAGGCCAGCGGCACGCTCGCCCGCGTGGACGACTCACTCGGCCTCGGCGAACGCGTCAAGCTGCTGGAGGATGTGCTCGCCGCCTACCGCGACAGGGCCTACCCCTTCCTGAACACCCGGGCCCGCGTGTGGCTGGCGGAGGTGCTGCTGGAGGGCGGGCGTCCGGAGGAGGCCGCCGACCACGCGCGCCAGGCCCGTGACGCAGCCGTCCGGTACGGCATGCGGCAGCTCGAAGGCCAGGCGCTCACCGTGCTGGCCGGGGCGGGCCCGGACCGGGTCGACGACGCCCGCAGGGCCGTCAAGCTGCATCGTGAGTCCGGGCACCGGCTGGACGAGGCGGCGGCGCAGGCCGCACTCGATCGGCTCCTCGACCAGACCTGAGCCACCCGTGACACGCACGCTCACGCCGTCCGCCGTGGGGGCGCACGAAAAGGGTGGGGTGCTTGACCGATCCCGGGCCGGTACAGCGTCGCAGGTAAGGCTCGCGATATCGGACCGCACGAAAAGCGCGCATTCGGGCAAGCCCGCGTACGAACCTGACTGAGTTGCGCCGGTGGAAACCGTCGAAGGGTGCTGGATCTGGGTGTCGCTCCCACAAGCGAGGTTCGCGGTCGTGACCACCCTTGACCCCGACGTAACGTCCGGGTCTTTCCTGGTCGCATGTCCCTCAAACAGTATCTGGCCGTCTTCTCCTATCTCGCGTCGCATCTGCTGAGCCTGCTCGGCAACGGCATCGCGGCGGTGGCACTGCCGCTGATCGTGCTGCAGACGACCGGTAGCCCGTTGGGCACGGCGGCGCTGGCGGCCGCGACGGCGGTCCCGGCCGTGCTGGTCGGACTGCTCAGCGGGGTGGTGATCGACCGGATCAACCGGCGGACGGCCTCGGTGGTCTCCGACGTTGTCTCCGCTGTCTCGGTCGCCGCGCTGCCGCTGGTCGATCTGTTGTGGGGCCTGGACCTGGTGTGGTTCATCGTGCTGGGCATCCTGGGCTCGTTCGGGGACGTGCCAGGGACGACGGCCCGTGAGGTGCTGGCCCCGACGGTGGCTCGGCACGCTGGGCTCGACCTGACGCGGGTGGTCGGTCTGCGCCAGACCCTGACCTCTGCCGCCCTGGTGATCGGCCCGGCGGCGGCCGGCGTGCTGCTCGCCGCCTTCGACGCCACTTCCGTATTGTGGGTCACTGCGGCAACCTCGGCGGTCGCGGCGCTGCTGACGCGAACGCTGCCGCGCCGGCTTGGTGAGGTCGAGGCCAACGGGTCGCCTCGCCGGTCGATCCTGCGTGAACTCGGAGAAGGCATGGCGGTGGTGGTGCGCAGCCGGTTCCTGCTCGGCACGTCGGGCCTGGTCATCGGCCTGGCCGTGGCGCTCGGCGGGTTGCAGGGCCTGGTGATGCCGCTGTACTTCGACCTCATCGCCCGCCCCGACCTGCTCGGCCTCGTCCTCACCGCGCTGGCCGTCGGGATGCTGGGCGGTGCGGCGCTCTACAGCGGCTTCGGCCGACGACTCTCATCGCGAGCATGGTTGTCGGCCGGGTTCGTCATGACCACCGCGGGATTCCTGCTGATGGCCTCCCTGCTTGCCCCGGCCGTGGTGTTCGCCGGCGCCGCGGCGCTCGGGCTGGGCAACGCCGTGGTCGGAGCAGTCATCGGGGTGTTGCAGATCGAACGGACCACCGACGCGGTACGCGGGCGGGTGCTCAGCGTGAATACCGCCTTGCTGACGATCGCCGCACCGGTGGGGATCGGTCTGGCCGGGGTGACGGCGGAGTACGGGGCCCCGGTCCTGGCCGGGTTCAGCGTCGCCGGAGTGTGGATCCTCGCGCTGCTGACCGTGATCATCTCGCGCGCCCTGCGCGACCTGGAGTCGAAGGAGCCGGCCGATGCTCAGCGGTGAGCTCGCCGAACTGGCCGGCGTCACCGTCCGCACGTTGCGCCACTACCACCAGATCGGGCTGCTGCCCGAGCCACCGCGCTCGGCCGGGGGCTACCGGCACTACGACGTGGGCCACCTCGTCCGGCTCCTGCGCATCACGCGGATGACCGCACTCGGCCTACCGCTGTCCGCACTACCTGCGGTGCTGGACGATCCGGCGGCCGCAGAGGAACTGCTCGATGAGCTCGATCGCCAGGCCGCCGCCGAGATCGAACGGCTCGTCGCCCGCCGGGCCAGCATCGCCGCGCTGCGCCGCAGCGGCGCCCCGCCCGACCTGCCACCGGAGCTTTCGGCATGGCGTTCTGCCCCCGCGTCGGAGATGCCGGCGGACATGGCCCGTTACGAGCACGAACAGCTGATCCTGCTCGCACACCTGCTCGGCAAGGACGGCCCAGCAGGATTCGCCGCCCTGTTCGGCGAGGCGAACGACGGCATGGCCGCATCCGCACCGCTGACGGCGCGCTTCTACGCCCTCGCGCCCGACACCCCGGACGAGGAGGTCGCATCGCTGATCGACGAGCTGGTCGCGCACATCGAGCCGGTGATGGCGCCACTGGCCCGTCTGTTCCCGCTCGACGCGCAGGCCTCAGCGCTGATGGACGAACTGAACGAGCAGACTCTCAGGCCCGTGCAACGCCGCGTTCTGCTCCGGGTCCAGCAGCGGTTGGCCCGGCCCGACGGGGCCTGATCTGGCGACCGGCCGCCTGACCACGGCCGCGGAGAACCCCGGAGACGTCCTTTCCTGGCTGCGCGCCCCCGACCGGTTGCTGGTCTTCACCATGGAGGAGGGGGGTGACCATGTGCTGGCCGACCTGCGGTTGTCTGCGCCCTACGAGAGATCGAAGGGGGCGGGGGAGTGGCCTTCCCAGATCCGGCGGGAGGCCTGTTCGGGGTAGGGCAGAGTCTCCGACTCGACGTCCAGGACGCGGGTGAGCTGCTGGTCGGGGCGGTAGGTGGCCCATCCCGCGTCGCCGGTGGTGACGAAGCGGACCCATGCCTGCCTGAGTTCGTTGGCGAGCGCGACGGCCTCGGGAGTGGGATCGTCGCCGATGAGCTGCACGCCGACGGGGCTGTCCAGTGTGCCGAACGCCAGGGGGATGTCGAGGCTGTGGCAGGCGCCCAGGGCACCGCCGAGGACCGGGGTGGTCCAGCGCAGTTCGAACAGGTACGAGGTGCCGCCGGCCGCGACGTTCGCCTCGGCCAGCTTCTGTGACGGCATGCGGAAGAGGGCGTCGGAGTACACCGTTTCCACCAGCTCCTCCGGGCCGGCCTGCGGAAACGCGGCACGGTACGCCTCCGCGCCGTGCGGCTGGGGGGCGAGCAGTTCCAGGGCTGTTCGGGCGTCCTGCTCGGTGAAGGTGCCCTGCCGTCCGCTCATGACGCTGAACAGCCGGAACTCGTCCCGGGTGTGGCCGACGAGCAGTTCGGTCCCGCTCGCGCGCCCGCCGGCCAGCGCGGGCCAGGGCGTTTCTGGGAGGACCTCGCCGTCGACGACGGGGCACAGGGCGGTGCCGCTCTCCGTGAGCCGTCCCCAGCTCTCCCGGTGTGCATGGAGGCCGGCGTTGAAGGAGGTGAGCTCTGCGGCCAGGTGCCAGGGATCGATGTCGCGCAAGGCCGCAGCGGTGGGGGCTGCGCCGAGCCGGTCCGCGAGCGCGGCGGTGACCTGCCGTGCCAGCGCGGGGGTGCTGTGCAGCCCCGGCACCGAGTGGGCAATGGCCCGCCGGAACAGGCCGCGCGCCGGCTTCATCGTCAGGAGAGCGGCGACCGACCCTGCTCCGGCAGACACTCCGGCCACGGTGACCTGGGCTGGGTCGCCTCCGAAGGCGGCGATGTTCCGCTGCACCCACTCCAGCGCCGCGATCTGGTCGAGGAATCCGCGGTTGGGCGGCGCGTCGTCGAGGAACGCGAAACCCTCCGCGCCCACGCGGCAGTTGATGGTCACCACGACGAGTCCCGCCTCGGCCAGCGCTGCCGGGTCGAACATCGGGTCGCTCGACGCCGCCGAGATGTAGCCGCCTACGGGGATCCACACCAGCACCGGCAGTCCTGCCGCGCCCGGATCCGGAGTGCCGACGTTGAGCGTCAGCCAGTCCGTGCCCTGCGGCGGACCCACGTCGACCGGCAGGGACAGCGGTACCACGGGGCCGAACTCCGCCGCCTGCCTCGTCCCCTCCCAGCGGTGCGGCGGGGCGGGCGCTGCGAAGCGGAGCGCTCCCACCGGGGGCTGGGCATAGGGGATGCCGCGGAACACCGCGTGCCCCTGCCGCCGGCGCCCCTGCACCACGCCTTCCGTGGTCCGCACCCTTGGCTGTTCAGGCATGACGTTTCCTTCCTCGAGGTGGTTCCCAGGATTATCGGTCAACTGTATTATGTCAACTGTATGGGAAAGGCTCCGAGGGACGAGGGAGAGGCCGGCGATGCCGAAACAGGTGGATCACCGCGGACGCCGCGAAGCGATCGCCCGCGCGCTGTGGCGGGTGGTGGAGCAACGCGGCGTCGCACATCTGACCATGCGCGTGGTGGCGCAGGAGGCGGGCATCTCCCTCGGGCAGTTGCAGCACTATTTCGCCTCCCGGGCCGCCATGCTCTCCTTCGCCATGGACTTCGCGTCAGAGCAGACCTCACTGCGCGTCGGCCAGGGCCTCGAGAAGCTCGGGGACCGTCCGCACCCCCGTGACGTGCTGCGACTGACGCTCGCGGAAATGCTCCCCCTGCATGCCGACGCCCGCGCGACCAGCCGGATGAGCGCCGCCTACGTCCTGGAGGCGCTGCACGACGAGGCCGTCCACGAGCAGGCGCGTCGTGGCCTCGTCGAAGGACGGGCCCTCGTCGAGCAGTTGGTCCGCCAGGCGGTCGCCGACGGGCACATCGACTCTGACCGCGACCCGGCGACCGAGACCAACCTGCTCCTCGCCCTCACCGGCCTCACCCCCCTGATCGAACTGGAGGTGATCGAGCCCCGGGACGCGCTCACCGCGATCGATCTGCATCTGGACAGGCTGTTCAGCGGGAACGAGATGCGGTCGAGTAGCGGTGGGCTCCAGTGGGTGCCATAGGTGGACTGGAGCTGGGGCAGTTGCCAATCGGTGCCGGTCACGGTGCGGCGGCAGCGGGGCTTGCCGCAGCGGCAGGCCATCGTCCATGTTTCAACGCCGGTGTGCGTGGCGTAGTCGATGGTCAGTTCGTCGCCGGGGCCGATGTCGTGTCGTGCGATCACGGTGGTCGCGTCGCGGTGCCAGAGGTTGGGCTCGCAGGAGTGGTTGCCGTAACGAACGGGATGGGCGGGATCGAGGAGCAGGTGAAGACCCTCCTCGACGGTCAGGCGGCGTGAGGGCGGCCAGGGTCTCATCGTTGATCGGCTGTCCGCCGAGCCGCATGACGACCTCGTCCTGGCGGATCTGTCCGATGGCGAACAGGCCGTTGCCGTGGATCGGCGAAGGGCCGGCCTTGACGCTTGGTGTGAGCCAGCATTCAGTTGCGTAGGCCGCGCTCATCGTGGATGTTCTCCTTTCGGTCGTGTGCGGTCAGGGCCGCTGAAAGCATCAGTCGTCGTGGGCGATGAGCAGGAGCTGCCGCCACAGCAGCACGACGAACACCGCGGAACCGGCGAAGGCGAACCAGAAGGGCGCCGCGACACCGAAGTGGGTGGCCAGGATGCCGCCGATCAACGAGCCGACCACCAGGCCGGCGTAGGCGCAGATGGTGTTGACGCTGCCCACCCGGCCCTGGAGTTCGCGCGGGACCGCGCGCTGGCGGACGGTGCCCGAGGTCGTGCCCCAGATGAAGGCGTGCGCACCGAAGACCAGGAAGATGCCCCCGGCGACCCACGGCGAATGGGTAAGGGCCAGGCCCAGGTGGGTGAGCGTTTCGATGATGAGTCCGATCCGCATCAGGGCGCCGAGGTTCACTCTGCGGGTGATGGCCCCGTACAGGCCGGTGCCGATCAAGCCGCCGATCCCGCCGATCGTGGTCATCAGGCCGAAGCCTATGGCGCCGAGGCCGAGCTGCTCCTGGGTGTAGAGGACGAGAACCGACCAGGCCGCGCCGAACGTGAAGTTGAAGATCAGGATGGTGAGCGCCAGCGTGCGGATCGCCGCGTGCCGGATGGTCCAGGTGAACCCGTCGATGAGTTCCCGAACGGTGTTGGGCACGGGACCGTCGGCCTGTCGGCCGTGCGGAGGCAACGTGATCCGGGAGACCAGGACGATCCCCGCCAGCACCAGGAGCAGCTGGCTCGCGAATGGCCACGTCAGGCCCAGGCCGAACAGCGCCGCGCCGATCGGCGGACCGGCGAGCTGATTGAGCGTGATGAAACCCGTGCCCAGACGGGCGTTGGCGATGATGAGATCGTCCCTGCTGACCATCATGGGCGTCAGCGTTGAAGTCGCGTTGTCGGCGAACACTTCGGCGATGGACCGGAGCGTGAGCGCCACCAGCGCCGCCGCCACGGTCACGGTGCCGGTCACCATGAGTGCGACGAGCGCCGCCAGCACCACGGCCCGCACCGCGTTCGCGACGAGCACGATCCTGCGCCGGTTGTACCGATCCGACAGCACGCCCGCATACAGGCCGAACAGTAGCGGTGGGGCCCAGCTCACCAGGGCGGATAACGAAATCATCAGCGGGTCGCGGGTCAATGTCGCGATCAGCAGCGGGCCTGCGGCGGCCGCGATCCCGTCACCGAGATTTGTCAGCCAGCTCGAGGCCAGCAACCACCGAAATCCCGTCCCCAGCCGGGCAGGCAGAACTCGCTCCAGCACTGCGATCACGAGCGCAAAACCTTACGTTTTGAGGGGATCCAAAGCAACGCGTTTTTGTCGCGAGGAGGGGCCCTGCGGCTCCCTCTCTGGCGTCCTCCGCGGCGGACGCAGGCGCCCACTCGTGCTTCCTCTCAAGTGCTGGTGGCGACTTCGGCTGGAAGAGTGGCGAGGATTCCGCCGGTGATGAAAGTGACGAGGCGCTCACAGTCTGCAGTGCTGGAACGGCTTTCCGTGTCCGGCTCCTCGCTGGCTATCAAGGGATAACCCCATGGTGGACGTTCCAGCAGCCCAGGATGATGGACTCGCCCGCCCCAGAGAAGGGGGCGCCTGACCGTGGAAAGCGGTCCGGCTT
This sequence comes from Nonomuraea purpurea, assembly GCF_042650645.1. Lineage (NCBI taxonomy): Bacteria > Bacillati > Actinomycetota > Actinomycetes > Streptosporangiales > Streptosporangiaceae > Nonomuraea > Nonomuraea purpurea. The sequence goes on along the minus strand of NZ_JBHSBI010000044.1, from coordinate 57,261 downwards.
TCACTCGTCGATCGACGCGTGCCCACCGGGCAATGTCAAAGGCTTAAATCAATGAAGGGATACACATGATCAGGCCTGCCGTCACGGCTCTCGCGGCGCTGGCCCCCTCCACGGCGAACGCGGCAGCCGCGCCAAGCACCGCGTTCCGGATGTCCAGCTACGGCGACACCCTGGTGAGCGGAAACGTCGTCTGGCACAACCGTACGGTGCAGATCGGGGCACGGATCTCCGCCCCGTCCGGCTGCGCGCGAGTCAGGTACACCTTCAGCGGCGACGGTGTCCTCCTGCCCAGCAACGAGACACGTCAGGCGTGCGACGGCTCCAAGGGACACGGCTTCGACAAGACCATCAACCGGGTCGGCGGGGTGCAGAGCGTGATCGCCGTCCTCGACATGTGGCGCGACAAGCGCTGGGTGCCCACGAAGAGGATCCAGTGCGAGCGAACCGGCTGCTACTCCACCAGCCCCGTTTCCGGCTGACTGGCTCGGCGCCGCAGCCCCGGCGCGATCTCGCAACTCCGGGGCCACGGGGAGCGCACTCAGAGATGACGCCGGAGCCAGTCCCCGAGCCGCGCGTTGAACCACTCGGGATGTTGCAGCGGCAGCCCGTGACCCGCGCCCGGGTGAACGACCAACTCGCTGTTCGCGTGGTCGCGGCCGAGCTGCCGCATTCCCTCCCGCAACGCCCGCGGCTCCTTGCCTCCGGCCAGGAGCAGGGCGGGACCGGGAAACGTCCGCCACGCGGGCGGGACGCGGAAGGCGGAGTTGGCCCGGGTCAGCGCGAGCAGGCTGTCCTTCGGCAGGGCCTTCGAGGTGCGCAGGTAGTCGTCGAGGAGATCGTCCGGAACGAACAGCGCCTTGGCCTGGAGCCGGGCGAACCACGTCTGGCGGGCGAGGGGCGCGGTGAGCCCGACAAGCCGGTCGCCCAGGCCCGCCAGCGCGACACCCCGCGTCAGCGCGCTGACGACGACGACCCGGGTGACCAACTCGGGATGGGTGGCGGCCAGTTCGACGGCGATCTGCGCGCCGAGCGAGAAGCCCACCACCGTGACGTCCGCGCCGGCCGGGAGCCGATCCAGGTGCGCGACGAGCTCGGCGACGACCGCCGCGCTCGTCGTGAACGCCGTCCCGTGGCTGTGGTCGTGTCCGGGGAGGTCGGGCACGAGGAGGCGGTGACGTGCCGCGAAGTGCTCGATCTGCGCCCGCCACATCCAGCCGGCGACGCCACCACCGTGGATGAGCACCAGGACGGGCCCATCAACGTTCCCGGCTTCTCGTAAGTACAAGGAGCAGCAGTCCTCTCCAGGTCAGGGGCGATCGAAGGGGATCGTGCCGCGACGGTCGTGAGCATGGGTGCGGGTGAGCCACCCTATCGGCCGGGACGGTTCTGGAGGATGGTTCCGGATAGTCCCAAGACCCCCTACCGGCACGCGCCGGCGACCAGCGTGCCCAGCAGCAATCGCCTGTCAGTCAAGCCTGGCAGTCTGCCTGAGGAAGACGATGCCGTCGATCGTGTCCAGCTGGGCCGGGTCCAGGGGGAAATAGGCAAAATCGTGGGATACGCGCGGGGTGGGCTTCGTGATGGCCTCGGCCAGGCGGCGGGCGTCGATGAGGGAGTGGTCCCACGGGAGCGTGGACAGGATGCCCTCGACGGTGTCCGGGGACGGGGTGTTGTCGCCGGTCGTGCCGAAGGCCGAGGCCAGGAAGGCGTACCGGTCGCCCAGGTGCGTCGCGGTGATCGCCCCCGCGCTCCACCACTCCAGCGTCTGGTCGCCGAACGGCATCAAGCTCTGGTTCCGCTGCAGGTGGAGGTTGCTGGAGAAGACCAGGGCCGGGCCCTGCTCGGCGATGGCACGCAGGTTGGCGGCCATCATCGCGGCCCGCAGGGCCGACAGCCGGGTCCAGCGCGCGGGGGACGCGTCGGCCAGCCAGTAGTGGTAGCGGAGCAGGCCGGTGGCGGTGCGCGCGTACAGTGCCGCCCGCTCCCCGTCTTCCGCGCTCAGCTGCGGCGTCTGGGTGTCGAGCAGCGCCACCAGGTCGTCGGCGATCAGTCGCAGCCGCTGGGCCTCGGCGGACTGGCCGATCGACAGGGACGGATCCATGGCCGTGGCCTCGTTCGACCACCGGTCGTCCGGGCCCAGCAGCGTGTCGAGGGTTTCCCTGGTTACCACGGCACCGGGGAGCGGGCCGTCGAGGAGGGCGTAGAGGCCGGTGAGCGCCTGGCGCGGGCTCGCCGCCCAATACTCCAGAGGCCCGTCGAACCCGAAGAACCGCAGCTTTTCATCATGCTCCTCGTTGTACGCCCGCATCCAGCGCACGAGCTCGCGGTTGGCCGGTGAGGTGCCGAAGGTGTGGCTGAAGCCGCGTTCCATGACGTCATCGAGCGTGCCCGTGCCCGTCGTGATGTAGTCGTGCACCACGAGGCCCATGAGGCAGTCGCTCTCGATGGCGAACGATCGGTAGCCCTCGTGCTCGACCAGATACCGGAAGATCTCGTTGCGTACCTCGCCCAGTTCGCCCACGAAGTGCCTGGCCTCGCCCAGGCCGAGCAGCAGGGGCTTGGCGGGAAGCGACCGCAGGAACGCCGAGATGCCCGCGCCGTCGAGCGGCCTGGCCGTATCCTTGATATCCATACCTTCAACGGTATCGTTGAACCCTCGGTGTAAACTTTCCCTGGAATTCCCCGCTCTCATCACGATGAACCTTCAACCCGCCTGCACTTCTGGCCCGCTTGCGCGAGGAAATCATGCTGCTTCGGATGACGCGCTCCGGGACGGATAAGCGCCGCTGAGGGGGAAGGGGAGACCTATCAACTACCCCTGGCTGGAGCCAGGTGGCTTGCTCTCACGGTCCCGTCTGGGTAAAGGGAGGCCGGTCAGATGAAAGCAGAAGTCGGGGACATGCTGGTGATCGAGGGCGCCCATCAGGGTGAGCCCCGCCGCATCGGCATCATCATCGCCCTTCATCATGACGACGGATCACCGCCTTATGAGGTGCGCTGGCTCGATGAGGAACACGAGACCCTCGTTTATCCTGGGCCGGACGCCCACATTGAACGCCGGGAAACCTTCAGAATGCCTTGAGCGGGTGGGGTGTCATGTCATCTGATGTTTAGTCGCCTGGAGACGGCCGCCACCCGCACCGAGAGCTGGTCTGAGGTGGAAGCATGCGACAGCTCAACGCGCTGGACGCGCAGTTCCTCAACTTCGAGACCGCCACCAACATCGCCAACGTCGGTGGGCTCACCGTGCTGGCGAAGGATCTGCCCAGGGAGAAGATCCTGGACAGGCTGGCAGAGCGGATGGCGGGGTTGCCCCAGCTACGGCGGCGGCTGGTCCGTGTGCCCCTCGGTCTCGACCATCCGTACTGGGCCGACGACGATGAGGTTGACCTGGATTATCACGTCCGTGAGCTCACGCTGAAGCCTCCCCGTGTCGACGCGAAGCTGGCCGATCAGGTGGCTCGGCTGCACGAGCGGCGGCTGGACCGGGACCGTCCGCTGTGGGAGATGCACCTGATTCACGGCCTGGACGGTGGCCGTTGCGGTCTCTATACCAAGATCCACCACGCCGCCGTCGACGGGCTGATCGGAGCCGAGATACTGGCCGCGCTCACGGATGCGACCACCGTGACGGCCGCGGGTGAGCCGCAGGGCCCTCCGGGGGTGTGGCGCATGCTGGCCAGGAGCGCCTGGCATCTCGCGGCCAACCCCGCGCATCTGCTGAAGTTCGCGGGCCAGGCCCTGCCGGTGCTGGACCAGCTTCCCCTCGTCTCGCGGCTGCCCGACGCCGTCGGCCTGGCGCGGTTGATGCGGCGCGAAGCCCTGCCCGAGCTGCCGGAATTCGTCGTTCCGCACACCCCGCTGAACGGTCCGGTCTCATCTCATCGTCGTTATGCCTTCGTCGAGCTGCCGTTGAAGGAGATCAAGCGCGTCAAGAACGCCTTCGGCGTCACGGTGAACGACGTGGTGCTGACGCTGGCGGCCTCTGCGCTGCGCCGCTGGTTGATCGCCCGCAAAGCGTTGCCGGAGATTCCACTTATCGCGGGGGTGCCGTTCTCCTTGCGGGGGCGAGTGAGCGCGGACGAGGCCAACCAGGTCAGCATCATGATCACCCAGCTTCCCACGCACCTGGCCGACGCGCGCCGGCGGCTCGATGCCGTCAGCGAGGGGATGCGGCAGATCAAGCAACGATTCGCCCTGACGCCCGCGGGTTTGCTGCGGGAGCTGAGCGAAAGCCTGCCCGCCGCGCTGAACGCCCTGGCCGACCGCGCGGTGTTCGGGCTGGTGAACCGGACGACGCCACCCGTCAACGTGGTCGTTTCCAACGTCCCCGGGCCGCAGTTCCCGCTGCGGATCGCTGGGGTCAGGCTGCTGTCGCACTACCCGGTGTCCGTGGTCACCGACGTGAGCGGCGGTCTGAACATCACGGTTTTCTCCTACAACGGCCGTCTCGACATCGGAATCACCGCCTGCGGCGACCTGGTCCCCGACCCGTGGGCCTTCTCCGGCTATCTGCGCGAGGCTCTGGACGAGCTCAAGCCTTGAAACGGTGGCCTTCTGAGGACCAATGTCACCTCGATGTGGGACTTCGTCCCCGGGCGCCGGTGGGCCGGCCGACGCGAGAATGGACAGTGAAGGCAATCGGCGCCGGACGCAAGGAGAAGTCATGAGCGTCGAGTCATTGACCGCCGGACACGTGATGAGCCGTGTCCTGGTTGCCGTAAGGCCAGATGAATCGCCGTTGATGGCCTGGGAGCTCATGCGCCGGGCGGGTGTGCATCACCTGCCGGTCGTCGACGGCCGGCATGTGCTGGGCATCCTGACACGCGAGCAGGTGGCGGCGTCCTGGTCAGGCGGGCTGCAGGAGCAGTCCAGCCGCCAGGTTCGCACGTTGCTCGGGTGTGAGCGCAGGCCGGTGGTGCCCCCGGATGCCTCGTTGGTCAAGGTCGCGGCGATGATGCTCGATTCCGGCTGCGACGCCGTGCCGGTCGTCGGCGATGGGGGACTGGTCGGGCTGGTCACCGCCTGGGACATGCTGTCGGCCGTCGCCGGGCGTGTCAGAACCACCGATGAGACTGGTGAGGTGATCGCCGGGATGTTCCACCTCGAGCCCGTCCTACCCCGGACACCGTCTTCGCGGCACGCCTGAAGGCCCTTCGGGTGACGTCATGAGGACCTTCGGCCCTACGAGTTCCCCCGCTGCACCATGAGCATTGTTACTGATCGCTTCCAGGACGAAAGCTGTGATCGGAGCGGGGAGACTGAACACCATCATGCACCGAAAGATTCGATCTTTGGCGCACCTGTGCAGACCGCTTCGCGTGACCACGCGGGTGTCTGACGACGTGACCGTGGTGGGGATCGCGGGTGAGCTGGACTTCGCGACTGCCGCGCCGCTCAGCACGCTGGTGAAAGCCGTGATCCCGGACGCGGGCCGGCGGGTTGTGCTCGATCTGTCCGGCATCAGTTTCTGCGACATGTCGGGCCTGCGGGCACTGCGCGTGTGCGGCGAGACCGCACACGCTTCGGGGGTGGCGCTCGAGCTCATCGGCCTGCCCGCTCGGATGCTGTGGCTCCTCACGATCAGCGGGCTCATGCCCGTATTCGCGCCCTTCATCTCGACGAGGCGGCAGCCCTGAGCCTGGGAGTTCGATCATCTTCGTGACGGCGGACCACGGCTACCGGGCAGTCGGCGTGGTGCAGCACGCCATGGCTGACAGAGCCGAGCACCGCCGACGCCACTGCGCTGTGCCCGCGGTTGCCCACCACGACCAGATCCGCGTCCTTCGACGCCTCGGCCAGCGCCGCCACCGGATGCACGGAGGTGATGTCCTCGATCACGTTGACCTCGGGGTACTCGGCCCGCCAAGGGGCAAGTCGATCACGGACGAACTCGTACTGGGTTCGTTGCAGCCGGTCCAGGTCGAGTGAGACTGCGTGGATGGGGACGGCGTAGGCGTAGACGGCGCGCAGCGGCACTCTGCGCAGGGACGCCTCGGCGAAGGCATGGGCCAGCGCGGGCGTGGAGGAATCGCTTTCGTCCACGCCCACCACGATCTGCCCGCGCTCGGCGGCGACCGACCGCACCACGACGACCGTGCCGTGGGCGTGGCCCGCCACTCCCAGGCTCACCGAGCCGAGCAACGCGCTGGCGAATCCACCCCGGCCGCGCGAGCCGACGACCAACTCCGCCGCCGGCTCCGCCTGCGCCCGCAGCTGCGCCACCGCCGATCCGGTCTTCACCTCGGTGGCGACCTCAATGCCTGGCCAGCGAGTCGTTACGGCCTGGTACTTCTCCTCCAGCATCCTCGTGGCGGCCTCCCCGAGGGTTTCCAGCAGGCCAGGAAGCGGGCAACGCGGAAGATCATAGGAGCCGCGTTCGATCACATGCACGAGTTCGAGCCGGAGCCCTTTGCGTACGGCATCGGCGGCCGCCCAGGCGATGGCGGCGTCGGCATCCAGCGAGTCGTCGGTCCCCACGACGATGACGTCGTTCATGGTTGCGCCTTTCGCCGGCCGTCGAGTACCTCGTGCGGACTTCTGCCCGAAATTCGGCAATGCCACGGCAAACCGGCCTCCCGGCGTTTCCGCCGAGCAGTGATTTATGGGATTTTGCCCCTTTCGGACGACAGGCACTCCGATGTTTGGCTCAACCTGGGTACGAGCAGTTGAGAGCGCTTCATCGACGTGTTCGGGGGCGACCGATGAACACATGGAAGAACGGGAAGAAGGCTCGGGACGTGATGCATGAGGGCGTCCAATGCATCGGCGAACACGAGACCCTGCGTATCGCCTCACAGATCATGTGCGACCTGGGAGTCGGCGCGCTGCCCGTCTGCGGAGACGACGACCAACTCAAGGGCATCATCACCGACCGTGACATCGTGGTCCAGTGCTGTGCCCCTGGCCGGGACATCGACCGGACCACGGCCGGCGAACTGGCCCGTGGGCTGGTCTGGGTGGACGCCGACGCCAGCCTCGAGGAGGCGCTGTTCGCGATGGAGCAGCACCACATCAAGCGTCTGCCCGTGACCGAAGATCAGCGTCCGGTCGGCATCATCAGCGAGGCCGACCTCGCCAAGGAGCTGCCCGACAACAAGCTTGCCGAGTTCGTTCATCGCGTTTACGCGCTCGACTGAGGCCTGGACGGGGGCGGAACCCGATCGAGACGGGCCGCGGATCATGGCTTCGGAGCAGTCAGGCCGTCGCCCTGGCCGAGAAGATCCGCGGAATCGAGGGTGTGGTGGATGTGCGCTCCGACATCGCCTTCGGCGAAGACGACCTGCTCCACTTCCCCTCACGGGCGTAGGGGAATCGCGACGTCAACCGCCCACCACGGCCACAGGACAGGGCGCATGCTGGAGGAGGAAATCGGCCAGGCTGAATCGCGCGGCGTGCTCGCGCCCGACGACCATGAGCGTCGGATGTTCATGACCCTCAGACGCTTCGAGGCGGGTTCGCGGGTGGCGCGCCGTCCACTCGCCGAGGTCCACCGGGGCGGATACCGGCAGATGACGCAGTTCGGCCTCGGCGAACGCGAACTCCAGCACCGACGCGGCAGGCTCCGTGCCGCTCACCACAATCGGCCCCGGATTCGTCACGGTGGGTAGCGGACCCGGGCCGCGAACCACGATCACGGGACATTCCGCGTGGGCGGCGACATACCCGGCGACCGAGCCCACAACGGCCCTGGGAAGCGCGCTCAGCCCTCGGGAGCCGACGACGACGAGCGCGGCGTCGGCGGACAGCTCGACCAGGCGATGCGCGGCCGGGCCTTCAAACAGATCTGTTTCGACGCGTATGCCTGAGCTGCTGGAACGGGCGCAATCGGCCCCGTGCCACAACACGTGCTCGGCGGCCTTGCGCAAGTGGGCCTTGGCCTCCTCGTCGGCCTGGCCATAGGGCCACTGCCAGGCGTGACTGACGGTCAGGGGCAGCTTTCTCAGCTCGGCCTCGTCGAGAGCCCAGTCGAGGGCCTGCACCGAGAAGTCCGAGCCGTCGTAGCCGAGCACGATGTGGTTCATGGTCGGGTCCTTCCTCGGCGATGAAACCTCACCTTCAGTGTCAGCGGCGCCCCGGAACGTTTCGCAGAGCCGGGTGGCCCGCGTTGCCGGGACCTTGGTCCCAGAGACGGGCTTCGGCGGGTGCCTTCGCGGACGAATCCGGCATCAGGCGAGTCAATCGTCACCCCGGATGCGGGCGTGCAGGTGCATGTCGTGCCGGCCGTCGGAGTGGACGGCGTCGCTGCGCTTGGTGCCCTCCAGGGGGAAACCGCATTTGACGGCGACCCGGCAGGAGGCGTGGTTGCGAGTCGAGTGATCCAGATGCAGCCGGTGGAACCCGGCTTCGCCCAGTGCCCAGACGCTCAAGGCCGTCAGCGCGCGGGAGGCCACACCCGCTCCGCGGGCGGCCGGGAGCACCCAGTATGCGCACCCCGCGACGCCGTCATCGAGATTGACTCCGCCCATGGCGATGCGCCCCAGCACCTCACCCCCGCCACGGGTCACCGCCCAACTCGCGCCCGTCTCCTGTGCCCAAGCCTGGCGATACTGCTCGAACCACGCACGGACCTGATCTTCAGATGCGGGTTGACGAGTGTGCCAATGCCGGATCTCGGGATCCTGGTAAGCAGCAAGGAAGACTGGTGCGTCAGAAAGTTCCAGGGGCGCAGAAGCAGGCCGCCCAGGGCGGAAAGCGTCGGTTGCGGACCGGCGGCAAGAGTCCCGGCAGGAATGGCAGGGGCCGTCGAAAGAGGTGATCTCACGGCGTATCCTCTCCCGGCGGCGATGACCTGCGTCAAGGTGCCGCCAAGTGCGCATCGGCGCGGCGGGCGCCTGCCTGCTCGCGGCCGGAGCCCGGTGGCCGGCCGCGAGGTGGGCCCGAACGGGCGGCGCTTCAGCCTGCGAGTAAGGCGTTGGCCTCGGTGATGAACTTCCGCGCGGCCACGTCAGGGGTCATCCGGCTGAAGATGACGTCTTCGGAGTATCGCTTGAGGATGCTCTCCATGGCGCTGGAGCCCTTCGGCGGGGCGGCGGGCGGGGTGGCGAGCTCGCCACGGATTTCGTTGACGAACGCCATCGTCTTCTGGTCCGCGTCCGGCAGCTTGCCGCTGACCGCCGACAGCACCTTGGCATTGGCCGGCAGGCCGCGGTCGCTGAGGATGATCTGACCGGCCTCGGGGTCGTTGACCATGAAGTCGATGAACTTGGCCGCTTCGAAGGGATGCTTCGACTCGGAGTAGGCGGCGTAGAACATGCTCGGCTGCAGGAACATGCCGCCGGTCGTGGCGGCCCTGATCCTCGGCATCCGCAGCAGCTCCAGGTTCTGGCCCGAGGCCTTGGTGGCCGCGCCCAGAACGTTGCTCCACATCATGGTCGTCGCGCCGGTGTTGGTGCCGATCAGCGTCTTCGCGATGCCGGCGTCGTATATCGCGGAGCTCTTGGCGGCGTCGGGGGAGCCCTTCGTTCTGATCAGGTTCTGTGTGATGCCCCACCAGTCCTTGATGGTCTGCGGGGACAGGCCGAGTTTGTTGCCGTCGTAGAACAGCTCGCCCCTCTGCGCGGCGTAGATCTGCAGGTAAGCGGGGTTCCAGCTCAGCTGCGTGCCCGTGACCTTTCCGCCGCTGCCGGCGGTGACCTTGGAGCACAACTCGATGAAGTCCTCCCACGTCCACGAACTGTCATCGGGAAGCACGACTCTGGCTTGCTTGACCAACGCCGGGTTGACCACCATGGAGAAGGCGTTGACACCGGTGGGGATGGCGTACTGCTTGCCGACGACGACTCCGGTGGTCAGCAGCTTGCTGTCGATGTCGGAGGTGTTGACCTTGGCCGCCAGGTCGGCCAGCGCGCCGCGCTCCGCGTATTCACGCAGAGCGCGGATTTCCAGGGTGATGACGTCGGGCGCGTCCCTGCCGGCGACCCTCGTGGCCAGCGTGTCGTAGTAGCTGGGGAAGTCGGAGATCACGCCTTCGATCTCGATGGTCGGGTTCTTCGCCTCGAACTTCGCGATCGCCTCTTCGGTCATCTTCTTGCGGGCGTCACTGCCCCAGTAGGAGAAGCGCAGCTTGATCTTGCCGTTGGTGTTCGCGCCGCTGCCGCAGCCCGCGGTGGCCGCCAGCATGACCGTGGCGAGCAGCGCCACCGACCAGATCTTTTTGCCAGAGCTCACGCGCTCTACCTCCTATGGATCTTCTGTTGGGGGGTGGAAGGAACTTCTTCGGCAATGTGGTCCATAGCACGAATCAGGGGTTAGACCTTAGCGCGATGATCGACATGTGGACATGGGTTCCACCACGACAGATGACCACCAGTGTTCAGACATGTACGTCATGCCGGTGTTGTGGTGATTCTCCAGTGGTAGCCGTCGGGGTCGGTGAAGTGACCGGTGTAGTCACCCTGGTCGCTCTGGGTCGCTGCGGCGGTGACCCGGCCGCCGGCAGAGCCCGCGGCGGCGAGAAGAGCGTCGACGTCGTCCCGGGACGCGGCGGTGTGGGTGAGGACGAGCGCGGAGAAGCCGTCGCCGTGCTCGTCGACGCCGGCGTCCTTGGCGAGGGCTTTGCGGGGCAGCAGGCCCAGCCGGCACACGCCGTCGGCGATGGTGAAGTCGATGAACTTGTCGCCGTAGTCGTGGTCGGCGCTCATGCCCAGCCTCTCGTAGAACGCCTTGGACGCCTTCGGTTTGGCGACGCCGAGGTAGATGGCGGTCTCGGTCGGCTTCGGCGGGTCGGGGACGGGATCGGTGTCCTTCTTGGAGGCCGCGGCCAGCTTCCACACGGCCCCGTCCGGTGCCTGGTAGACGGCGGTGAACTCGCCGAAGAGCTGCTTCTTCGGCGGTTTGATGACCGTGGCGCCTTCGGCGGTGGCGGCTTCCAGGAGCGCCTTGATCTCGGCGGGCTGGTTGACGATCGAGGACAGGACGTAGCCACGGAAACCCGAGGTCGCCGGCATCGTGCCGGAGTCGGTGGCGAGCGCGTCGATCTGCCGGAGGGCGAGCCGTCCGGTGCCGTGCAGGTCGAGGCCGGCGGTGTGGTCGTCGTCGGTGGCCTTGGTTGAGAACGCGGAGGCGTAGAAGGCGCCTGCGGCTTCTACCTGTGGTACGCCGAGAGTGATGATGTCGATAGAGAGCGGCATCGGGTGGTTCCTTCGTGCTTTGAGGGGACGGCTGATCTGGTGTGAGAGTCGTGCGGCCTGGCTCACGCAGGTGCGCTGGTCACGCGGATGAGGTTGCCGGCCGGATCACGGAAGGCGCAGTCGCGGACTCCGTAGTCCTGGTCGATGGGTTCTTGGACCACATCGGCACCCGCGGCCTGGAGACGGTCGAAAAGCCCGTCGAGGTCGTCGGTGGCCAGCGTGATGGCGGTGTAGACGCCCTTGGTGATGAGTTCCACGATGATGCGGCGCTCCTCATCGGTGATGCCCGGATCGGCCGCGGGCGGGTGCAACACGATGGAGGTGCCGGGCTGTCCCACAGGGCCGACGGTGATCCACCGCATCTCTTCGTAGCCGGCATCGGCCCGGACCTCGAAGCCCAGGATGTCGCGGTAGAAACCCAGCGCGGCCTCGGGGTCGGTGTGCGGGAGGAAGGCGTGCTGAATGGTGATGTTCATGCCCATCACGCTATGTATGACTACCGGGCGCGGGCTTCTCGATTCTTGACCGGTCTGGTCACCTGCTTGCTCAGACACGGCGGAATGCCCGCCGCGGCCTGGGAGTGGTCACGTCGGTAGACGCTCGGCGGCACGCCGACCAGTTCGGTGAACCTCGTGCTGAACGTGCCCAGCGAGGAGAAGCCCACCTCGAAACACACGTCCGTGACGCTCAGGTCTCCGCGGCGCAGCAGCGTCATCGCCCGTTCGATCCGCCGGGTCATCAGATACGAGTACGGAGACTCGCCGTAGACGCGACGGAACTCTCGACTCAGGTGCCCGACCGACATGTGCGCCCCACGGGCCAGCGCCTCGAGGTTCAGCGGCTTGGCGTACTCACGATCGATCCGGTCTCGGACACGACGGATCACGGCGATGTCGCGCAGTTGTTGCGCCTCCACACGCCCGAGCCCCATACGCACCATCGTTCCACCTTGCACCCGCCGCGCGGGCGTCAGGGCCGTTGCCACCATGGAAGCACAGGGCGAGCATCGATCAAGAATCGAGAAGCGCCGGAGCTTGCGGCACGGCTAGCGTCACAGGCACTTCACACCGGTAACGACCAGGGGAGTGACAGCGATGAGCGCGAACACCGGCACGGACGGCTTCTCCGAGGAAGAACGTGCTGCCATGAAGCAGCGCGCCGCGGAACTGAAGAAGGAGGCGAACCGCGGTCGTGGCAACAAGGCAGCCGCCGATGAACTCGACGTACTGTCGAAGATCGCGGAGATGGAGCCGTCTGACCGGGCGGTGGCCGAACGCATCCACGCCATCGTCACCGCCAACGCCCCAGAGCTGGCGCCGAAGCTGTGGTACGGACAGCCAGCCTACGCCAGAAAAGGGAAGGTTGTGTGCTTCTTCCGTAGCGGGCACGTGGACAAAGAGCCTTATTCAACCTTCAGCTTCACCTCCGAAGCAAACCTCGCGGACGACAGCGGCCTGTGGCCCACGTCCTTCGCCGTGACCGAACTGAGTGACGAAGCCGCAAAGACGATCACCGCCCTCGTCAAGACCGCTGTGCGCTGACAGCTATGACCCTGAAACCGGTGGCGGCCCGTGCACGGCGCTATCGCCAGGGAGCCCAGGGCAGGACTTCGCCGTAATGGGAGGATCGGACGGGTTCGAGGGCGAGGTCCAGCAAGGCGACGGCGGCCTGCGCCGGACTGGGCGCGTGGCTCACGTCCCACCACACGCCCGAGGTGGGCGTGTTCATCATTCCCGGGCAGACCGCGGCGAGCAGGATGCCGTGCTCGGCGTCCTGCTCACGGCGTTGCGCGGCCAGCGCGCGCACGGCGGCGACCTGCCCGATCTTGGACGGGATGTTGACGAAACCGGGCCAGGGCCCGCTGCGCGCGCCGCCGCGATCGAGGACGACACATCCGCGTAGCGCAGCGCCGTCATGCGAATGCGCCGACGGCCTTGTCGTCAGGCGGCGGCCTGTCGGATGAGGTCGGCGACCGCGGCGGGCTGGGAGACGTAGACGGCGTGGCTGCCGACGACCTCGACGACGGTCGCTCCGGCGCGCTCGGCCATGGTGCGCTGGGCCGACGGCGGGATCATGCGGTCCTCGGTCGCGACGAGGTACCAGCTTGGCTTGTGCCGCCAGGCAGGCTCGGTCACCGCCCCGCTGAGGGCGTCCACGCCCCAGGGCACCTGGGAGTCGGCCAGGAACGCGGCGGTCTGCGCGGGCAGGTCGGCGGCGAACGAGCCGTGGAACTTGTCGCGGTCGAGGAACAGGAAGCCGTCGCGCGGCGGCAGGATCGGCGGCACCGGTGCTCCGGGCGGCGGGTCTGCGATGAGCGTGCTGACCGATTCGCCCTTGTCGGGGGCGAACGCGGCGATGTAGGCCAGCGTCGCGATGTTCGGGTGGGTGCCGGCCTCGCTGATGACGGCCCCGCCGTAGGAGTGGCCGACCAGGACGGCCGGGCCGTCGAGCGTGTCGAGGACCTGACGGGTCGCGGCGGCGTCGCCCTCCAGCGACAGCGTCGGGTTCTGCACGATCCGGACGCCGAACCCGTTTCTGGTCAGCTCGTCGTAGACGCCCCGCCAGCCGGAACCGTCCACGAACCCACCGTGCACCAGCACGATGTTCCTGATGGTCGTCATGATCGCTCCTGATGTGGAGGGACAGGCCCGATGCCTGTCCGACGCCCTCCATCCAAGTCGTGTGCGGGGCGGCAGGCCATGCAGACGAGCACGCAGAAGTATGCGCGAACCGTGCGGGGTCAGGGGGTGGTGCCGGCCGCCTCGGCGTCGGCGATCGCCGCGTGCACTTCGGCCGCACGCGCGTACGCTTGGCGGCTCTCGCCGGCCCGGCCCTCCTGCGCGAGCAAGGCCGCCAGGATCTCCAGGGAACCGGCCTGCGGGACGGGTAACCGGGCCTGCTCCATGAGGGCGATCGCCTCGGTGAGCTTGGTGATCGCCTCGGACCGGTGGCCGAGCGACGCCAGGCATTCGCCGACGCGGGCCAGCGCGATCGGCCGGGTGAACGCCGCGATGCTCGGCGTCACCCCCGACCGGTCGTCGTTCAGCAGGGCCTCCAAGCCGAGGTAGTGCTCCAGTGCCTCGGCGTGGTGCCCGGCGTCGCGCAGGCAGGTGCCGAGGGCGCCGAGACACTGGCAGTACGAATCGATGTCGCCGGCGGCCTGGAACAGCTTCGCCGCCCGGGTTTCCGACGCGATGGCCTCGTCGAGCCGTCCGAGCCTGCGCAGCGCGCCTCCCGCGTTGTGGTGGGCCGAGGCGATCTGCGCCGTGGCGCCGCTGCGGGTCGCCAGGTCCAGCGCCTGCGCCGTGTACCGCAGCGCGGTCGCCGGATCGTCTCGCGGCAGCAGATGAACCCAGGCCAGCAGGTTGAACTGCCTGGCCTGGCGGGCCGGGTCGCCCAGAGTGGCGGCGGCCTCGGCGCCGAGGGTGAAGACCTCGTGCCAGTGCGGCGCGTGCATCCACCGGTCGGAGAACCAGTCCATCGACTCGGCGCAGTCGAGGACGTCGGAGTGACGACCGCCGCTCGCCGCCGTCCGCAACGCGCCCAGCCAGTTGTCCACGTTCACGCGCAGCCAGTGGTCGGCCTCTTGCGGCGAGGACAATCGGACAAAACCGGCGCCCGGCTGGTCGGGACGGCCGTACGCGGGCTCGAACCACCTCCCTGCGGTCGTGGCCGTCCGCAGCAGCCACGAGGTCACCCGCTCGCTGGTCGCGTCGCGCTCCTGCGCGGGTTGCTCCGCGTGCAGCCGGTCGCGGGCGAACAGCCGTACCAGGTCATGGAAGCGGTAGCGGCCCGACGCGCTGTCGTGCAGCAGGCCGAGATCGACGAGTTCGTCGAGCGCGTCCCAGGCGTCCTCGATCGTGATCTCGCCGGCGACCGCGGCGAGGGCGGCGTCGAAGTCCCGGCCAGGCACCAGGGCGAGTCGCCGGAAGACCCGCCGCGCGGTCTCCGGGAGTTGCTCGTAGGACATCCCGAACGCGGTGGCGATCGCGAGGTCGCCGGCCTTGAGCTGATCGAGGCGGCGTTCCTCGTCCGTCATCCGGGCGACCAGTTCGGCGGGGTCCCACGCGGGCCGGCTCACCAGGCGATTGCCGATGATCCGCAGCGCCAGGGGCAGACCGCCGCACAGATGTGCAAGCCGGGCGAGCACCGCTTCCCCATCCGATGCGGAGCGTTCACCCAACATCCCGATCAGTAGGTCGATGGCGTCCGGCACTGGCAGGGGACCCAGACTCAGCCGGCGCACGCCCTCCAGCCCGGCCAGCAGCCGGCGGCTGGTCAGCAGGGCCCGGCTCAGGCCACCACCGGGCAGCAGCGGACGGACCTGCTCTTCTGAGGCGGCGTTGTCGAGCACGACCAGGACGCGCCGCTCGCGCAGCAGCGACCGGTACAGGGAGGCACGCCCGGACACGTCGCGGGGTATCTGCTGATCCGCGACACCGAGCGCCCGGAGCAGCCGGGCCAGCGCCTCGGCGACGGCGAGAGGCTGCGGGGACATGCCGAACAGGTCAATGAGGAACACCCCGTCCGGGAAATGCGGCCGCAGGACGGTGCGCACCCTGCCGCCCTTGCCGCAGATGCGCACGTGTTCGTCGTCCAGGCGTAGGTCCAGGTCTTCGACGTACAGGCCGCAGACTTCGGAGGCGCGGGCGCCGCAGACGCAGGCGGTCTCGAACAGCACCCGGTCGCGCAGCCGGTCCAGCGGCGCCTCCTTGCGCGGCCGCCGTGAGCAGATCACCGCCGGCACCTTGGCGACGTCGGCCGCCGCGGCCGGGCGGGGCAGGTTCTTGGGCACCTTGACGGTGTCGATCCGGTCCATCGGGTTGGCGTCTAGGAGATCGTGGCGGACCGCCCACTTGCAGAAGGAGGCGACGGCGGCGCGCTTGCGCTTGCGGCTGGCCGGCGCCAGCTCGGCGAGCTCGACCAGGTACGCCCGGACCGGCGCGGCGGACAGCGCGCCCCGGCCGAGCTGCTCGACAATGACCGGATCCACCGCAACCGAAGCCGTGCTCCGCGCGATGACCTGGGGGAAGTCCACAAACGATCGAAATCACTGACCGCCACACGCGATCTCGAGGGTGAAAAGGTTCAAGCCCCGGGTCCTGACGAAGGCAGCCACCGCGAGATCTTCGTCCGTTCCTCGATGTTCTGATGGACGATGCCGTTGTCGATGAAGATCCGCTCGTGGCGCTCGGCCCCGGGCAGGTCGAGGAAATCGAGCCACTGGCCGGTCTGAAGGTCCAGGAAGACCAGCCCGACGGTTTGCCAGTCCCAGCCGCGCGCTATTCGTCGCTCCTTTTCGGCTGCCATGGCCAGCAGCCGGCCTCGGGTGAACATGGGACCGTTCAAGCCGACTGCCAGGTCATCGGTGCCCAGAGCGCGCAATCTGGTGGCGAACAACGGATGTGGTTCGCCGTCGTCGGCTCGAAGGAGCCGATAGCCGCTGGCGAGGCGCTGTGTCCCTGCCGCGGGATCACGCCAGCGGATGGCTGACAGGAACTCGTCGGAGTCGAGCACCACCAGCCCACCAGACGCAGGCAACGCGAGCCCCATCACCCGTTCGCCGGGGATGCCGTCGGCGAGCGAAGTCTGGCCGGGCATGGCCCCATACAGCCGCAACCGGTCCTGCACCACCTCGGCGACGGCCAGGACCTTGGTGTCGTCGCCGCAGCCCGCCGCGAAGGCGACCGCGGTCGATGGCGCTACCGCACAGGCGGCCTCCACCCCCTCCCCCCAGTCCTTGATCAACGTTTCACCTATTGTGCGGCTTTGCAGGGCCGAGACACCGTCGATGTGCGCCAGCGTCGCCGCGTCCAGCAGGTTCAACCGGGCGGGCCCCTCAAGCACGGTTTCCCCGAAGAGCAGATACGAGCCGTCGGCGGTGAACTGAAGCCAGCCACGCTGCCCCGAGTCAAAATCCAAGGACCTTCGCCGACCTTCTCGATCCGCGTTGTCCCGGCCCGCCCTGCTACCGGGCAGTCGTCGCACCGTGCCATCGGATCGCCACAACTCGACCGTCAAGTCCTCACCGAGCACGGCGATGCTCTCCCCACCGGGGCGCACAGCAAGCTGGTGAAACGGCCTGGTCGGTGTACAAGACATCACCGAGCCCAGCGCGACATCGGCATCATGGACCGTCACGACTCCACCCCGCGCGACTGCCACATACCGCCCGTCCGGGTCGACCCCGGCAACCCGTCCAACCACATACCCAACTTCGACGATGCCGCCGACACCGGCAGCCATGAGCGGATTCTGCATCGGTTCGTTCTACCCCATGGGATCAGGGCCCCCGGAGGAGTGCCGTCTGGTGGATGGCCTGATCGTGCGTCTTGACAAAACCCAACCCTTCAGGGGCTGAGCATGAAGGTGGTGCCGGACTCGTTGCCCCTGTTTTCGCGCACTCCAGTCTGGCCCCGTACGCGGCTGTATCAGCCCGCTTCCGACATATCGCCTGGCGCTTCACGCCGATCAACAAAACCACCGAGATCGAACCTCTTCCAGCCCGTCACCGCGTGAGCAAAGGTGGAGCGCTACGCCGCCTCGGCAAGGGTGGTGAAGTCGATTTCGGGCAGGTCGGGGTCGAAGTCATCAGGCCGCAGTCGCAGCACGTCGGTGGCGTAGAGGCCGAACCGGCTGATGTGCGCCGCCAGGTAGGGCGACAGCTGCGCGACGTCCTCCGCGCCAGGCACCGTCGTACGCGCTCCACCACCACACACCGTAGCGAGACGAACACGCGCGCAGAAGACGAAGAAGATCACAGCTTCATCAACCCACCCGGCTCACCCACTCAAGATCCACTCAATGTGGGTTTTGGGCTTATGTGGGCTGACCCCCTAGTCGACATTTCTGCCGAGGCTCCCCATCGTGAAGGCGTGCAGGGACACCGGCAAGGTGCGGGAAAGGATCATTTCGTGTCCCAGATGCTTCAGCGAATGACAGCCCTCGTCTCCGAAGCCGGCTACCGCAGTGACGAACCGATTGTGGTCGGCATGCGACGACGCGGCGCGCCGCCCATCCTCCTGGCTCAAGGGCTGACCGGTACGACGGTCACCTACGCGGCGTCGCTGTCGAAGCAGATGACCGCTGCCTGCGCGGCTCTGCTCGTTCAGCGCGGTGCGCTGGACATGGAATCGTCCCTGTCACGCTGGCTGCCGCGGCTGCCGGCGTGGGCCGGCGCCATCCGGCTCCGGCACCTCGTCCATCACACGGCGGCCCTCCCCGCCGACTCCGAGATCGATGCCATCATCGCCGGCGAAGCCGACCGGACCACCTCGGGCATCATCCGAGCGCTCACCCGGTTCCCGGCCCTGGTCCGCCGGCCGGGAACCGAACACCGGTATTCCAACGCCGGGTACGTCTGCCTGGCCGCGGCAGTGGAACGAGCGGCGGACATGACGCTGTCCGACTTCGCCCAGCGTCACCTCTTCGTCCCGCTGGCGATGGCGGACACCCGCTATTGGTCCGGGCCTGACCCCATGCCCCCGGGAGCCGCGCCGCTTGCCCGTCTTCATCCCGCCCCGCTGTCCCTGGGTGATGGGGGAGTATGGACGACCCTCCGCGATCTGCTGCGCTGGAGCCAGGCGCTCAACGCCGACGAACTCGGCATCTCGGAGCTCATGCAGACTCCTGGACGCCTCGATGACGGAAGACCGATCGACTACGCCTGGGGGATCGGCGTCCGATCACACGCCGGGCACCGCGTCTATCGGCACGGCGGCGGCTGGACAGGTCTGCGCGCCCTGCACGCCCGCGTACCCGACCTGGACCTGAGCGTGGCTCTCCTTGCGATCGACGACCACACCGAGCGCCGAGTCCCGCTCCTCAACAGCCTTCTCGACGAGGGAGGAGCGAGCGGGAGGGCCGCCTCATGATCGGACTCGGTTCCCCGTTGGTGAGGGATTCACGAGGGCCGCGACCTCCTGCGGCGACAGCGTGAGCTCGCCGTCCGCGGCGGATCCGGTCAGCAGGTCCGTCGCCGCGTGCGGAAGGGGCACACGTACCGTGTCCGTGCCGTGGTTGAGCAGGAACAGCACGTCGCCGCGGCGTACCGCTTCGACACCGCGCGGCAGGTCCGGCAGGACCCCGTGCACGCCCGCGTCGGCCAGCGCCCGCGTGGCCAGTTCGCCGAGCGCGTCCGGCTCGGGCATCGTCGCCACGTACCAGGCGACGCCCTGCCCGGACCGGTGCCGCAGCACCGCGGGCCCGCCTTCGGCGAACTCGGCCATGGTCTCGGCGCCCTCCGCGGCGACCAGTTCGGTCCAGGTGTGCGCGGCGAACTCCGTCCCAGTGGTCCACCGGCAGCGCACGGGGCCGTCCGCGGGCCGGTGCTCTTCGCCGGACGCGCCGAGCACGTCGCGCAGCGGCGCGGGAAACCGGCCGGTACGCACGTGCGCCCGCTGGTCCACGATCCCCGAGAACGGGCCCACGACCAGGACCCCGCCGCCGCGCACGTAGCCGCTCAGCGCCGCGGCGTCCTCGTCGCTGATCAGGAACAGGTTCGGCACCACGACCAGGGAGTAGCCCCGCAGGTCGGCCGACGGGGGCACCAGGTCCACGCTCACGCCGCGCTCCCAGAACGGCAGGTAGTAGCAGAAGAGCTGGTCGGTGGCGTTGAGACGGTCGCTCGGCCGGCCGCGTTCCTCCAGCGCCCACCAGTTCGGCCAGTCGAAGACCATCGCCACCCGCGCGGGCACGGGCTGCCCCGCCACGGACGCCAGTTCGCGCAACTCCCGGCCGTGCGCGCGGACCTCGGCGTGCAGGCGGGTGTCCGGGCCCGCGTGCGGGAGCATCGCGGAGTGGAAGCGCTCGGCGCCGAACCGGGAGGCCCGCCACTGGAAGTAGCACAGGCCGTCGGCGCCGCGGGCGACGGCCTGCAGCGACTCCAGCCTGAGCCGGCCAGGCGGTTTGGGCGGGTTGTGCGGGCGCCAGTTGACCGCGCTCGTGGACTGCTCCATCAGCAGCCACGGCCTGCCCTTGGCCAGGCCGCGCATGAGGTCGTGCGTGAGCGCCGCGCGGGCGGGCGCGAGGGGGTCCGACGGGTCGGGGTAGTGGTCGTTGGAGACGATGTCCTCCTCGTCGGCCCACGACCAGTAGTCGACCGGTTTGAACAGGCCCATGAAGTTGGTGGTGATCGGGGTGTCGGGGGTCCGCGCACGCAGGACGTCGCGTTCCGCGCGGAAGTGGGCGAGCAGGGCGTCGGAGCAGAAGCGCCGCCAGTCCAGTTGCTGCGACGGGTTGATCATGGACGGGGCGCGGCGCGGGGTGATGATCTCGGCCCAGTCGCTGTAACGCTGGCTCCAGAACGTGGTGCCCCATGCGTCGTTGAGCGTGTCCAGGTCGCCGTAGCGGTCCTTCAGCCAGGTCCGGAACGCCTTGGCGGACTCGTCGCAGTGGCAGATCTGGCCGTACTCGTTGCCCACGTGCCACAGGGCCAGCGCGGGGTGGCCCGCGTACCTGGTGGCCAGGTCCGCGACCAGGGCCAGGGCTCGCTCCCGGTAGACGGGCGACGATGGGCAGAACTGGTTGCGCGAGCCGTACCAGAGGCGGTGGCCCGACTCGTCCACCGGCAGCGTCTGCGGCCGGCGGTGCCCCAGCCACGGCGGCGGGGAGGCGGTGGGGGTGGCCAGGTCCACCGCGATCCCGGCCTCGCTCATGAGGTCGAGCACCCGGTCCAGCCAGGCGAAGTCCCTTTTTCCCTGCTCGGGCTCGATCCGCGCCCAGCTGAACACGCCGACCGTGACGAGGTTGACCCCGGCGGCCCGCATCAGCTCGACATCCTCGGCCCACACGTGCTCCGGCCACTGCTCGGGGTTGTAGTCCCCGCCGAACAGCAGGCCGCGTCCGGCGGTGAGCGTGTGCATGCCCGGCCCGGGCTGGAACGTCTCGACGGCCCGCGCCGCCGCGTTGTCGAGTGATGCCATGCCGGAACCTTTCTCTGGATCGTGGCGGACGCAGGCACGTCCAGGTCGGGAACGTGCCTGCGCCGGCAGCCCCACGCGATCAGGCGCAGGCGATGGAGCCGGTGAACTGGCAGGGGGTGCCGGGGGCCGTGTAGGCGACCCGGTCCACCTGGAACGTGAGCGTCTTGCCCGGATCCGTGAACGGCCCCATGTGCTCGATCGAGGTGTCACTTCCCCACACGTTGAGGAACAGGTTGGCGTTGAGCTTGGGCAGCCGCGTGGCGTCCGTTATGGAATGAACTTTGGTGCCGTTGACGTAGAAGTCAACTTTGGTGGCTGACCACACCATGCCCACATCCACGAACCCTTCTGGTACGGGCACCAGCTTCTCCCCGAGCGGCATCGTGTCGTCCCAGGCCAGGAGCTTGACCTTGCCGGGATCCCGGCCCATGACCTTGATGTCGATGGCCTCCCCGGTGACGTAGGTGAACATCGCCGACATCAGGCCGGACCCGGCGACCCCTTTCAACCGGGCCTCGTAGGTGCCGTAGCCGAGGCGAAGCCGTGACTGGATCTCGGCGCAGGCGTACTGCCGGTCACCGATCGCCTTCTTGGCGAACGACAGGTTGAGCATGCCCCCGGAGACGGCGACCTGCTGCCGGTCCCAGGTGCAGTTCTGCTTGGCGCCGTTGTTCCAGCCGTCGGAGACGTACCAGCGGGAGGCGTCGAGGGTGTCGAAATCGTCCACGAACGAGGTGGTGACGGAGCAGGCGACGGAGCCGGTGAACTGGCACGGGTCGCCGAGCTTGGTGTAGGCGATGTAGTCGTATGACGCCTCGACGGGGTGGCCAGGGTAGGTGAAGGGGCCCATCCAACTGCTCAGCGTGTCGCTGCCCCAGATCTGGGCGAACAGGATCTGCTCGTGGGTGGGCACCTGGGCGCCGGTGAGGGTCTTGACCAGCTTGCCGTTGACGAAGAAGCGCAGCCGTCCGGGTTCCCACACGTAGGCGAAGTCGACATAGGTCGAGGCCGAGTCGGCGGGCAGCGCGACCGGGAAGCCGCCGGAGGAGGTGCCGTTGACCCACGAGTTCACCTCGACCTTGGAGGTGTCCTTGCCGAGCACCTCGAAGTCGATCTCGTCCCACGGCTGGTTGTGCACCGGGCCGATGTAGGAGAAGAAGGCGGAGTTCAGTCCGCTGCCCTTGCCCGCCTTCATCCTGGTCTCGAACGTGCCGTAGCCCGGGCGGGCGCGGGACTGGACCTCGGCGCACGAGTACCGGCGGTCCCCGTACGCCTTGTCGTCGAAGGTGATGGTGAGCGCCCCGTTCGCCACGCGCACGTTGTTCTTGTTGAACTGGCAGTTCTGGTGGGCGCCGTTGTTCCAGCCGTCGGAGACGTACCAGCGGGTCGTGTCGAGCGCGCCGTCGAAGCGGTCGATGAACGACGCGCTCGCCGCGGCGGCGGGCTGGGCGGGGGTCAGGGTGAGCAGGCCGAGGATCAGGGCGACGATGGCTGTTGAACGGGGCATTGACTCCTACTCTCGGTGGGTGCGGATCTCTTCCGGCCAGGCGAGCACGATGCCGAGCGTGTCGCTCAGCAGGCGCTGGTAGTCCGACAACTGCGCGGCGTCGGAGCGGACCTTGCGCGGCGGCAGGTCGCGGGCCAGGCAGAAGCCCGCCAGCGCGCCCACCGCCTCGCCGATGGCCCACTCGACCGGGTGCAGCCGGTAGCAGCCGTTGGTGATGTGCGTGGAGCCGATGTTCTTGTTGGCGGGCAGCAGGTTGTCCACGCGCACGGGAATGAGCGCCCCGAGCGGGATCTGGAACGGGTACGCCTCGATGTCGACGTAGCTGCGCCCCGCGGTGCTGGGGTGCAGGTCGATGCGGTAGCGGCCGAGCCCCACGCTGTCGGGGAAGATCTCGCTGCCCGCGCCGTCCGGCCTGGCCTGCACGCCGACGTGCTGCTCCAGGACGGTGAACTCGGCCACGATGCGGCGCGACTCGCGGATGTAGGGCGTCTTGGCCAGCCCGTCGCGGGTGCCGGTCACGTCGGGCCGCAGTCGCAGGCCCGGGTAGCCGCCCTCGGTCTGCATCCAGTACAGGAACGACAGCGACAGCTCCCGGCTCCCCGCCAGGGCGGCGGATGGGTCGGCCCCGAGCAGCGGGCCCTCCCAGTAGTCGATCTGCGGCCAGTTCACGATGGTCAGGTCGGTCATGCCGGTGAACTGTTCGGCGGCCAGGATGCGGCGGAACTGCCACAGATCGAAGTGCCCGGTCCTGTCGCCGAACAACTGCCACTCCCGCCGCTCCAGCGTGATCGGCACGACGTCCGTCCACGAGAGCTGCGGCCCCGGCCAGAACGGCGCGACGGTGTCCCGCCAGTGCTCGTAGCCGGCGGGCCGGTCGATCACGTGGTCCTCGCCCGGCCGGTGCTCCAGCGCGAAGCACCACGAAATGGCCTGCTGGTCGAGGGGGTCGGCGGTGTCGGGGGCGTGCGGTTCGCCGGTGGTGTCGCGGCCCTCCGCTCCGACGACGTGCTCGACGTCCGCGAGTTCCAGCAGGTCGCCCAGTTCGGTGGCGTCGATCACGTACGGTGCCGCCACGGTCAGCTCGTGACCTGTCTCCAGATCGCGAAGCGTGACGGCGTCCACCTTGTCGCCGTTCGTCCGCGCGGCGACGGGCGCGTGCCGGAGTAACACGGTGATCAGGCCCGACGCCCGCCAGGGGGCGAGCATCTCGTCGATGACGGCGACGGCCACGCGTGGCTCGTGGCACATTCTGCTGACGATGCCGAGCCCCGGGTCGAGGAGCGGGGCCGCGCCGGGGCGCAGCGGGTAGTTGCGCCGATAGTATTCGCGTACGCGTCGCCGCAGCTCGGCGTATCCGGGCGGGGCGAACTCCCGCTCGATCCAGGCGTGCTCGTCCGGCGGGACGGCCTGGGCGGTCAACTGGCCGCCGAGCCAGTCGGTGTGCTCGGTGATGATCACGCTTCGGCCGAGTTTCGCGGACGTGAGCGCGGCTGCGACGCCTCCGAGGCCGCCGCCGACGATGAGCACGTCAGTCTGGAGTTCCGCCATTCCCCGTGGGCTCCTTATCGTGAATGAACGCGTGTGAATGAGGGCCGGGCCGTGGGTCAGGGCCGCCGCTGCCGAGCGGCGGCGATGGTCGTGCCGGGAACGATCGGGCAGGGCACGAGCAGGCTCGTGGCCGGCTGGTCGGGGTCGTCGAGCATCTCGATGAGCCGGTCGACGGCGATGCGGCCGATGGCGAGGCGCGGGATCTCCAGGGAGTCCCACTGGGCGGAGGTGCCTCCCCAGTCGGCTTCGAGCACGGCGACGGAGACGTCCTCCGGCACCCGCACGCCACGCGCGGCCAGCCCCTGGAACAGTTGCTCGGCCAGCCGGACGCTCTCGGAGACCACGGCCGTCTCCTCGCCCCGGACGATCTCGTCGATCCAGTCGTCGGTCAGCTCGCTCTCGCCGCGGAAGCCGGGTGACCTGTCGGTCAGGCCCAGCCGTTCGACCGCCTCGCGGTAGCCGTGACGCCGGTCGGCGTATGGCTCCATCTCCTTGGGCTCGCGCAGGTAGGCGAAGTGGCGGTGGCCGTGCCCGGCCAGTTTGTCCACGATGCCGTTGGTCGCGCTGCGGTAGTCGGGGATGACGCATGGGATCTCGGCGCCAGGCACCTCCCGGCGGCCGATGTGGACGAACGGATAGCCGTCGGCCCACAGCCGGGCCAGTTCCGCCCGGTCGGTGGAGACCCCCAGCAGCACGCTGCCGTCGGCCAGGTTGAGCCGGTTGGTGCCGTCGCGGTAGACCCTGCGCCGCCCGTCGCCCGCTCCGGTCGAGGTGAACAGCACCAGGTCGAACCCCGTCTCCTCGGCCCGCTCCTCGATGCCGAGCAGGAAGTCGAAGTAGAAGTTGTCGCGGGCGTGCGGGAAGACCGCCTCGAAGGTGTGTACGCCGATCAGCATGTTGCGCTTGTTCCGCAGGTTGCGCGCGGACGGGTTGGGCACGTACCCGAGCTCCTTGATCGCCGCGAGCACCCGCCGGCGGGTCTCCTCGGGGATGCGAGCGGTGTCCACGTCCCCGCTGATGACGCGGGATACGGCTGACTGGGACACCCCCGCCAGCCTGGCCACGTCGGACTGGCGCGGGGCCTGCCCGCGGCGCTTGGGCGTCATGGCGCTTTCTCCTTGCCGGGCCGCCGCGCCATCGCGGCGGCGTGGGTGGTGGACGCGAGTTCCCCGGCCCGGCCCTTGTGGTGCAGCCAGCAGTGCGCCCAGTGCCCGCCGCCCAACTCGGTGCGCGGTGGCGGGCTCTGCTCGCACTCGGGCATCGCGAACGGGCAGCGCGGGTGGAACCGGCACCCGGCGGGCGGGTTCGCCAGGCTCGGCGGTTCTCCCAGCTCGTCCGCGTCGGCGAACAGCGCGGCCCGTTCGTCCTCGCCCCGGTCGGGGTCGGGTGAGGATTCGATGAGCAGCTTGGTGTACGGGTGGCGGGGCCGGGCGATCACCTCTTCCTTCGGCCCGCCCTCGATCATGCGCCCGGCGTACATGACGACGATGTCGTCGCAGAGGTAGCGGGCGCCGGCGATGTCGTGGGTGATGTAGAGCAGCGCCAGCCCGTTCTCGTCGCGCAGCCGGGCCAGCAGGTTGAGCATGTCGAGCCGGATCGACACGTCCAGCATCGAGATGGGCTCGTCACCGAGCAGCACCTTCGGGCGGACCGCGAGCGCGCGGGCGATGACGACCCGCTGGCGCTGGCCGCCGGACAGTTCGTGGGGGAACTTGTCGACGTAGTCGCGGGCCGGGGTGAGGCTGACCCGTTCGAGCAGTTCCAGTACCTGCCGCTCCAGCTCCCGCCTGTCGCGCGTGCCATGGTGCAGGCGCAGGGCGCGTTCGAGGTTGTAGCGGACGCGGTGCAGCGGGTTGAGCGACCCGAACGGGTCCTGGAAGATCAGTTGCACGTCACCGTGGTAGTCGCGGCCGCCGCTGCTCTGTCCGTGCAGCAGCACCTCACCGCTGGTGGGCGGATAGAAGCGGGCCAGCACGCGCGCCAGCGTGGTCTTGCCGCTGCCGCTCTCACCGACCAGCGCCACGATCCGGCCGGGCAGCAACGCCAGCGTGGCGTCCTCCACGGCCCGCACCACGCCGTGCCTGCCCACGGGGAAGTGTTTGGCGACGGCACGCGCTTCGAGCACGGGCTCGCTCATGACAGATCATCTCCAGCAGGGTAGAGCAGGCAGGCGACCTCGTGTTCCCCGACCGTGACCAGCTCGAGCCTGGTCCGCTCGCAGCCGTCGAAGCTCTTCTGGCAGCGTGGACGGAACGCGCATCCTGGCAGTGGTCTGCGCAGGTCGGGCGGGCTGCCGGGGATGCCGGTCAGCGGCCGCAGCGGCGCGTGCAGCGGCGGGAACGAGTCGCGCAGCCCCCGGGTATAAGGGTGCTTCGGATCGGCGTAGAGCGCGTGCGCGGTGCCGATCTCGACGATGCGGCCCGCGTACATGATGGCGATCCGGTCGGCCACCTCCAGCAGCAAAGACAGGTCGTGGGTGACGAACACCACGCCGAACCCCAGCTCCCTGCGCAGGCGCAGCACCTGGGCGAGGATCTGCCGCTGCATGACGACGTCCACCGCGGTGGTCGGCTCGTCCATGACCACCAGGTCGGGCCGGCAGGCAAGGGCGAGTGCGATGGCCGCCCGCTGCCGCATGCCGCCGGACAACTGGTGCGGGTAGGCGCGTGCCCGGTCGCCGGAGATGCCGACCATGGCCAGCAGTTCCGCGGCCCGCCGCCAGGCCTCCTTCTTGCCCATCCTCCGGTCGTGGGCGCGCAGCACGTCCGCGAACTGGGCGCCGAGCCGCATCACCGGGTTCAGCGCGTCCATGGCGCTCTGCAGGACGATGGACACGCTCGTCCAGCGCAGGGCCCGCAGCCGCCCGGCGTCGAGCGCGACGAGGTCGACGGGCGGGCCGCCGTCGCGGCCGTGGTAGAGGATGCGGCCCGCGGTGGTCTCGGCGGGCGGACGCTGCAGCCGGGTCAGGGCGGTGATCAGCGTGGACTTGCCGGATCCCGACTCCCCGGCCACGCCCAGGATCTCGCCCCTGCGCAGCGTGAACGACACGTCCACGCAGGCCCGCACCTCCCCGGCGTACTCGACGCAGAGGCCCTCCACCTCCAGCACGGCGCCGTCGGCGGCCCCGGTCGCCAGGGGTTGTTCCTGTGTCTGGGAGGTCATGCCGCCTGGCTCCTTACCATCCGTCCCCGCCGTGTCCTGGTGACCCGGAGTTTGGGGTTGGCCACCTCGTCCACGCCGAAGTTGACCAGCGCGGCGGCCGTGCCGATGAGCGCGATGCACAGTCCCGGCGGCACGAACCACCACCACAACCCGCGCAGCACCGCGCTCTGCTGCTGCGCCGACTGGATCATGGTGCCCCAGCTGATCGCCCCGGAGTCGGAGATGCCGAGGAAGGCCAGCCCCGCCTCGGCCAGCACCGCGCCGATCATCGCGTGCAGGAACATCGAGGCGATCAGCCCGGTCAGGTGCGGCAGCACCTCGGCGAAGATCAGCCGGCGGTTGCTCTCGCCGAGCAGTCGCATGGCGCGCACGAAGTCGCGGCTGGCCACGCTCATGGCCTGGGCCCGCAGGGTACGGGCGCCGCCTGCCCAGCCGAACAGCCCGATGATCAACGCGATCGTCCACAGACCCGTGCCCTGCAGGTAGCCGGCCACGATGAAGATGAGCGGCAGCACCGGCATGACCAGGAAGAGGTTCGTCAGGAAGTTCAGGGCGCCGTCCACGCCGCCGCCGAAATAGCCGGCGGTCACGCCGACCAGCACCGCCAGCGTCGTGCCGATCGCCGCCGCCAGGAACCCGACGAACATCGAGCCGCTCGCCCCCGCGATCACCTGGGCCAGCACGTCCTGGCCGAACTGGGTGGTGCCGAGCAGGTGCTCACCCGACGGCGGCTGGGCGATGGCCTTGATGTCGTTGGCCCGGGGATCGAGGCCGAGCACGGCCCGGCTGAACCAGTCACCGAAGATCGCGACCAGCGCGAAGAACGCGATGATCACCACACCGACGCGTACCTTCATGCCCGCTCCCTGACGCGGGGGTCGAGCAGCGCGTACACCGAGTCGGCGACCAGGTTGGCCAGCAGCACGGTGAGCGTGATGAGGAAGAAGACACCCTGCATGACCGGATAGTCCCGCTGCTGGAGCGAGGCGTAGAGCAGGTAGCCGATGCCGGGATAGCTGAAGACGATCTCGGTCAGAAGCGCGCCGCCGACGACCCCGCCGAGCGCGAGGGCGAAGCCCGTGAAGTTCGGCAGCATGGCGTTGCGGGCCGCGTACCGGAGCATGACCCTCCTGGGTGAAAGGCCCTTGGCCAGGGCGAGCAGCACGTAGTCCTCGCGGACCGTGGTGACGGTCATGTTGCGCATGCCGAGCAGCCAGCCGCCGAACGCCGAGAACACGATCGTGGCGGCGGGCAGCGCGCCGTAGTGCAGGACGCTCAGCGCGAACGGCGCGTTGAACCCCACCAGCAGGTCCGGGTCGTAGCCGCCGGCGAGCGGGAACCAGCCGAGCACGAAGCCGAACGCCCACAGCCCCAGCAGCGCCACCCAGAAGTACGGCACCGACGACACGAACGTGGTCAGCGGGCTGACGATCGAGTCGAACCGGCCGCCGGCCCGCCACCCGGCGATCACGCCGAGCCCGGTGCCGATCAGGAAGGCCACCACCGTGGTGCTGCCGACCAGCAGCAACGTCCACGGCAGCCCCTGCCAGACCAGGTCGCTGACCGGGGTCGGGAAGTTCCTGATCGACACGCCCAGGTCCAGCCGGGTGAGCTGGCCCAGATACTCCAGGTACTGGGCGCCGAGGTTGGCGCTCGGGTCGCCGAACAGGCGCTGGATGGACTCCAGCGTGCGCGGCGGCAGCGACTGGCCGCTGACCCGCTCCAGCTCCTCGATGATCGCCAGCGAAGGGTTGCCCGGCATGAGACGCGGGATGAGGAAGTTCAGGGTGACCGCCGACCACACGGCGACGGCGTAGAAGCCGAGCCGTCTGGCCAGGAAGCGCTTGCCGGTCATTGGGCAGCACGCTTGAGGTTCATGAGCGTCATCGTGCTGTCCGGGCCCAGCCCCGGAAACGGTACGTAGCTGAACTTCTCGGGTGTCGGCCAGCCGGTCCATCGACCGGCGTTGATCACCACGAACCAGTACGAGTTGTAGATCGGGCTGAAGGGCACCTTGTCCGCCACGATCGACTGCATCTCCTGGGCGTACTGCTTGAGGCGTCCGACGTCGGACGTGCCCAGCAGTTTGGCGAGCGTGGCGTCCGTGGCCGGGTCCCGCCAGCGGCCCAGGTTGGTGGCGGCCTTCTTGCCGATGGGTTTGGCGGCGCGGCCGGCCAGCATGCTGTAGACGCCGCTCGCCCCGGCGCCGCCCGTGGCGAGGATCGTCAGGTCGAACTTGCCGAGCTGCTGACTCTCATACAGGTTCGCGCCTGGGGCTCCCGCGGGCTTGACCTGCAGGCCGAGCGCCGACTTCCAGCTGTTGACCATGATGTCGGCGTAGGAGGCCCAGCCGAAGTCCTGGTTGAAGGAGATGGTGGGCTCGTATGACGTGCCGTCCTTGACCAGCTTGCCGTCGGTGACCGTCCAGCCGCCGGCGGCCAGTTCGCGCTTGGCGCCCTCGGCGTCCACCTGCTGCACCTTGCCCCGGTACTCCGGTTTGAGCCAGTCCTTGTAGACCAGGTCGACCAGCCCGGTGGGGCCCGCCTCGGTGCCGGGGCGGTTGAGCGTCGTGACGATGTCGCTCCTCGGGATCGTCATCGCCAGCGCGCGGCGCACGTGCACGTCGTCGAAGGGCGGTCTGGCGGTGTTGTAGAGCATCGAGTACGCGCCACCGGTGGCGTACATCTGGTAGAGGTGCGCCTGCGGGTCCTTGGCGACGTACTCCTCCTGGGCGCCGGACCAGGCTTGGAGCGCCCAGTCGATCTCGCCGCGCAGCAACTGGGCCTTCCCCGAGTCGGCGCTGGTAGGGATGATCTTCAGGTACTTCATGGGGAACGTGCCGCCCCAGTAGTCGTCGCGGGCGCGCAGCGTGATCTGCTGGGCGGCGAACGACTCCAGGACGAACGGCCCGGTGCCCACGGGGTCCGGGTTCGTCCAGGTGTTGAGGTCCTGCTTCTCCCAGAGCTTCTTCGGCAACATCGGCAACACCGGTGAGGCGAACTGGTTGACCTCGCTGAACCCGGGGCTGTCGAACGTGACCGCGACCGTGGACTCATCCACCTTCTCCACGGCCTTGTATGTGGTGCCGGCCAGGTTGAAGTCCGGATTGTCCAGGGGCAGGCCCAGGGAGAAGACGACGTCGTCGGCCCTCAGCGGCGCTCCGTCGGAGAACTTCACGCCCTGACGCACCTTGATCGTGAGCCGGGTGCCCTTCTCGTCGAACTCCAGGCTCTCGGCCAGCCACGGTTTGACCGTGCCGCCGTCGCTGTAGTCGATGCGGGCCAGTGGCTCGTAGATCATCTCCGAGTTCGGGGTTTTCTGCGTCCCGGGGCCGACGACGTTGTAGTTGCGGACGTACGTCGTGCCGCCGTCAGTCTTGCCGAAGATGATCGTGTCCGCGCGAGCGCCGCCGTTCGGGCGGCTCTGGCCACCTGCCGAGCACGCGGTGGCGAGCATCATCACGACAACGACCAGGAGTCCTCTTCTTGCCATGTGTGTCTCCAGGGGGGTGTGCGCATACGTATGCGCAAGCCAGCCGAACCAGGAAGGGCTGGTGCTTCTACGTATGAACAGGGACGCTAAGGACGTTACGAGCAGACGTCAAGAGTGTGACCGAAACTTTTCGGCCCCCCTTGACGAGTGGGCGTTCTGTGCTTAGCGTCCGGGATCAATCCATTTGACCAACCTGCTCATACGAATGAGCAGCAGGAGGCACGCGTGCACCAGATCGACCCGCTCCTGGACAAGCTCACCCTGGAGCGCAAGGTCCGCCTGCTGACGGGCGCGGACGAGTGGAGCACCCATCCCGATCCCGACATCGGGCTGCGCTCGATAGTGCTGTCCGACGGCCCGTCCGGCATCCGCGGCGTGACCTGGGACGAACGCCACCCCGCGGTGAACCTGCCGTCCGCCACCGCACTCGCCGCCACCTGGGACGTGGCGACCGCCCACGCGTACGGAGCGGTACTGGCGGCCGAGGCACGGCGCAAAGGCGCGGACGTGGTGCTCGGACCGACGATCAACCTCCACCGCAGCCCGCTCGGCGGACGGCACTTCGAGGCGTTCTCCGAGGACCCGCTGCTGACGGCCGACCTGGCGGCGGCCTACGTGCGCGGCGTCCAGACCGGGGGCGTCGCCGCGACTCCGAAACACTACGTGGGCAACGACTTCGAGACCGAGCGCTTCACGGCGAACGTCTCGGTGAGCGAACGGGCGCTGCGCGAGCTGTACCTCGCCGCGTTCGAAAAGGCGGTGGTGGAATCGCGGGCCTGGGCGGTGATGTCGGCGTACAACGCGGTCAACGGCGCCACGATGACGGAGAACCCGCTGCTGGCCGAGCCCCTGTGCGGCGAATGGGGGTTCGACGGCGTGGTGGTCTCCGACTGGTGGGCCGCGCGGACGACCGTGCCGGCCGCACTGGCCAGGCAGGACCTGGTCATGCCCGGACCGGACGGGCCGTGGGGCGAGGCGCTGGTCGCGGCGGTGCGCGACGGGCGCGTGCCGGAATCGGCGGTGGACGAGAAAGTGCGGCGCCTGCTGCTCCTGGCCGCCCGTGTGGGCGCCCTGGCCGGCTTCACACCCGCTCCCGCCGACACCCCGGCGCCTTCCGCCGAGGACGGCGCCGTCCTGGCGCGGCGGGTGGCGGCCGACGGGATGGTGCTGGTACGCAACGACGGTGAACTGCCGTGGCCCGCTCCCGGCCCACGGTCGGTCGCGGTCATCGGGCACAACGCCCTCCAAATCCGCACCCAGGGCGGCGGCAGCGCCACCGTCACACCCCCCTACGTCGTCACCCCGCTGGACGGGCTGCGCGCCGCCCTGCCGGACGCCGAGATCACCTGGACGCTCGGCGCCGTCACGCAGGCGGGCATCGCGGCACTGCCGATCGCCCGGCTGACCGACCCGGTGTCGGGGGAGCCTGGCGTGCGCGCCCGCTTCCTCGCCGACAGTGGCCGCGAGCTGCTGAGCGAGAACCGCCACTCGTCCGACCTCGCCAGGCTGGGCGGCTCCCGCCCGGAAGGCACCGCCTCGGTGGAGATCAGCACCCGCTACCAGGTGCGCGAACCGGGCACGATACGGCTCGGCGTCGCCGGCGCCGGGCATGCCACGCTGACCGTGGACGGGGTGCGGGTGCTGGAACGGGAACTGGTGCACGAGGGTGAGGACTTCGGCGGCGGCCTGGTCTCACCACCGCACGCCTCGGTCCCGGTCGAACTGGCGGCCGGGGAGGTCGAGTTGACCGCCAGACTGGACGGCGTGCCGCAGGGAAACGGCCTGACCCTCGCGCTGGGCGAAGACCTGGCCGCGGACGAGACGGACGCGATCGAGGCGGCCGTAGCCGCGGCGCGGCAGGCCGAAACGGCCGTGATCGTGGTCGGCACGAGCCCGGAGATCGAGCGCGAGGCCGCCGACCGCGCCACGCTGGCACTTCCCGGCGCGCAGGACGCCCTGGTACGGGCGGTCGCAGCGGCCAACCCGCGCACAGTCGTCGTGGTCAACGCGGGCGCGCCCGTGCTCATGCCCTGGCGCGACGAGGTCGCCGCCGTGCTCCTCGGCTGGTTCGGCGGGCAGGAGTTCGGCACCGCCCTGGCCGAGGTGCTTCTGGGAATCGCCGAGCCGGGCGGACGACTGCCCACCACCTGGCCGGCCACCGAGGCGGACGTGCCGGTTCTGGCCACCGCACCGGTGGACGGGGTCGTGGCCTACGACGAGGGCATCCACATCGGCTACCGCGCCTGGCTGCGCGCCGGGACCGAACCCGCCTACCCGTTCGGGCACGGGCTCGGCTACACGAGCTGGGAACCGACCGGCCTGACCGCCACCCCGGACGAGGTACGACTGACCGTGCGCAACACCGGCGAACGCGCGGGCAAACAGGTGGTGCAGGTGTACCTGTCACGGGAGTCCAGCGCCGTGGACCGGCCCGAACGCTGGCTGGCCGGATACGCCGTGGTACGCGCCGACGCCGGGCAGGCCGAGCGGGTCACGATCGCCCTCGCACGCCGAGCCTTCCAGCACTGGGACCAGGGGTGGAAGAGCGAGCCGGGGGAGTTCACCGTCCACGCCGGCTTCAGCGTCACCGACCTCCCGCTCACCACCCGGATCTTCTTGAAGCGGCCGGTGTGGTAGACCCCGGAGGGGGCTGAGGGCCTGTCCTGACAGTGGCTCCGGGCGAGTTGTCAGGTCGCTATCAGCGCGAACGCGCATGGTTTGGGGCGTCACAGAACGCGGATCGCAGTGGCGGTCCTCCTCCCAAACGATGCAGGAGAAGTCTCATGGCTCATCCACGCCGATGGTGGATCCTCGGCGTTCTTTGTCTGGCACTGCTGGTGCTCAGTGTCGACAACATGATCCTCACGCTGGCCATCCCCGCACTCATGAGCGAGCTGGGGGCGAGCTCGGCCGACGTGCAGTGGATCCTCGACGCCTACATCCTGGTGTTCGCGGGACTGCTGATCACAGCGGGGAGTCTGTCGGACCGGTACGGCCGCCGCCGGCTCCTGATCTTCGGGCTGGTCGTACTCGGCGGGGCGTCCCTGCTGGCGGCGTTCGCCGATCAGTCATGGCAGCTCGTCGCGTGCCGCGCGCTGATGGGGGCGGGCGCGGCCCTGGCCATGCCCAGCACCATGTCCATCCTCATCGTCGTCTTCGACGAGAGCGAGCGGCGCAAGGCGATGTCGATCTGGGGCATGGTCAGCATGGTCGGGATCGTGGCCGGTCCCACCCTCGGCGGGCTGCTGCTCCAGCATTTCTGGTGGGGGTCGGTCTTCCTGGTCAACGTGCCTCTCGCCGTGCTCGGGATCATCGGCGCCTACGCCGTCGTGCCGGAGTCGCGGGGGCCGGCACGACGGGCCGACCCGCTGGGCGTGCTGTTGTCCATCGCCGGGATGGCCGCACTGGTGTGGGCGATCATCTCCCTGCCGCACGAGGGCTGGTCGGCTCCGGTCGTGATCGCCCTGGGGGTGGCCGTCGTCGCGCTCGTCGTCTTCGTGCGGTGGCAGTCCCGTACGCCGCATCCGATGCTGCCGTTGGCGATATTCCGCAACCGCGACTTCAGCGGGGCCGCGGCATCGGTGGTGCTGCTGGTGTTCTCCACCGCGGCGGTGCAACTGGCGTTGACGCAGTTCCTTCAGCTGGTCCTCGGACATGGCGCGATGACGGCCGCGCTGGCGTTCGTGCCGCTGGCCGTGGCCGTGGCGGTCTTCAACCTGGTCGGCGCCACCCTGGCCAAGCGCCTCAGCAATAAGACGCTGATCGTGGCGGGAATGCTGGTGATCGCCGCCTCACAGGGCATCTTCGCGCTGATCGGCCCCGGTGACGGATATCCGTTCCTGGCCGCGGGACTGGCGGTCATGGGAATCGGCACCGGGCTGGCCACGCCCAGTGTCTTCGCCACGCTCATGGGCGCCATCCCGCCGCAGCACGCCGGGGTGGGTTCAGCGGTCAGCGACACCATCCAGCAGGCAGGCATGGCGCTGGGCGTGGCCGCACTGGGCAGCCTGCTGTCGGCCGGCTATTCCGCGGCTCTGCCCGCAGGTGTGCCGCAGGCGGCCAGGACGTCGCTGGCGGACGCGCTCGGCACGGCGGCCGAGACCGGTTCGGCCGACCTGGCGCAGGCGGCGCGAGAGGCGTTCCTGTCGTCCATGTCACTCGTGAGCACCGCCGCCGCCCTACTGTCGGTGACCGGAGCCGTGCTGGCCCTCACCGTCCTGCGCCGCCGTGCTCCCGCGCACGCACGTGATTGAAGAGAGAAGGAGAGCCTTGAAGATGAGACACCTCGATGTGACGGCCTATCAGAGCGCGGAGAAGCTGCTGCCGCACCACCGCTCCGCGCTGGTGCCCGGCGGCCGGGTCAGGCCGGTGTGGATCGACGGCGGTGCCCGCTTCTGGTATCGCTCGGGCACGCGGTTCGTCCTCGTCGACCCGGCCGCGGGCGTCCGCGTGCCGGCCTTCGACCATGAG
The DNA here is from genome assembly GCF_042650645.1 of Nonomuraea purpurea. Classification (NCBI taxonomy): domain Bacteria; kingdom Bacillati; phylum Actinomycetota; class Actinomycetes; order Streptosporangiales; family Streptosporangiaceae; genus Nonomuraea; species Nonomuraea purpurea. The sequence continues at coordinate 22,027 of NZ_JBHSBI010000044.1, read as the reverse complement.
CGGCTCGCCGCGGCGCTGGCGACGGCGTCCGGGCAGAACGTGGACGCGGCGGCGCTGCCGTTCGCGGCCATCCAGATGAGCGGCCGGACTGTCGAGTTCGCCGCGTTCGGCGGGCATTGGCGCTGTGCTCTCGACACGTACGTGCTGGAAGGATGCGAGCCGCGCCCGACCGCCGCCTTCGTCGAAACCGCCTCCCCTGATCAGCGGCACGCGGTCTTCCGCCGCGACCACAACCTGTGGGTTCGCCGACTGGCCGACGGCAAGGAATGGGCACTGACCTCCGACGGGCGTGCGGACCACGACTACGCCACCGCGCCGGACTGGTGGCAGAACTCCGTCCTGGTCCGCAAGCTCGGATTCGCGACCATGCCCCCGGCGGCGGCCTGGTCGCCGGACGGGACACGCGTGCTGACCCATCGCACCGATCAGCGGGGCGTGCGCCGTAATCACCGGATCGAGGCCCTGCCCGCGGACGGTGGCCCGCCCCGTCTGCACACGCAGCGCTACGCCCACCCGGGCGATGAGCGGGTGCCGCTGGCCGAGCTGGTCGTGCTCGACATCGCCACCGGCGCCGTGGTGCGCGCCTCGGCCGAACCGCTGCCCATGTCCGTGGTCTCGCCGGTGATGACGCGATGGGCGTGGTGGGCGGCCGACGGCGGCGCGGTGTACTACCTGAGCCGGCCGCGCGAGGGACGCAGCCTGTCATTGCACCGCCTCGACCCGGGCACCGGTCATGTGACGACGCTGTTGACCGAGAGCGGCGCCACCCGTGTGGAGCCCAACCAGTGGGCGGAGGGACAGGCGCCGATGGTCAGGTTGCTCGGCGGCGGGAACGAGGTGCTGTGGTACTCCCAGCGTGACGGCTGGGGACACCTGTACTTGTACGAGGCGGGCACCGGCGCGCTGCTCGGGCAGGTGACCTCCGGCGAGTGGGCGGTCCGGGAGATCCTGCATGTCGACGAGACAGACCGGGTGGTGTACTTCACCGCTGCCGGCCTCATCCCGGACGACCCGTATCGCCGTACGGTGTGCCGGATCGGACTGGACGGGCACGACTTGGCCCGGCTCACCGGCGACGATGTCGACCACGACGTGATGGTCGCGCCGAACGGGGCGTACTTCGTCGACTCGGCGTCGACCACCGCCACCCCGGCCGTGACCACGGTGCGTGGCTGGGACGGACGTGTGCTTGTCGAGCTGGAACATGCGGACATCACGCGCCTTCTCGCGACCGGGTGGACGCCGCCGGAACGTTTCCGCGTCAAGGCCGCCGACGGCGTCACCGATCTCTACGGTGTGCTGTATCGGCCGCACCACTTCGACCCCGCCGGGCGCTACCCGATCGTCGACACGCCGTATCCGGGCCCGCAGACCAACCGCGTGCACCCCACTTTCGACCCCGGCATCCTCGGCCACGAGGCCGAGGCCATGGCCGCGCTCGGCTTCGTCGTGGTCGCCGTTGACGGGCGCGGCTCACCGGGACGCGACAAGACCTTCTCCGATGCCTCCTACGGCAACCTCGGCGACGCCTGCGACCAGGCCGCCGCGCTGCGGCAACTGGCGCGGACGCGGCCCTGGATGGACCTCGACCGGGTGGGCGTCGTCGGCATCTCCGCCGGCGGACACCAGGCCGTGCGCGCGATGCTCGACCATCCCGACCTGTACAAGGCCGGAATCTCCAGTTGCGGGACCCACGAACTGCGGCACCTGCACGCCGGGCACGCCGAGCTGTACCACGGCATGCCCGGCGAGGCCGACTACGATCGGGTGTCCAACGTGGCCAGGGCCGACCGGCTGGCGGGCAAGCTTCTGCTGATCCACGGCGGCATGGACCCCAACGTCCTGCCCGACCACACGATGCGCCTGGCCGAGCGGCTCATCACCCTGGACAAGGACGTCGAGATGCTCGTCATCCCCGGCGCGGAGCACCTCTTCCTCGGCTACGAGCACCACCTGTACCGGCGCAGGTGGGACTTCCTGGTGCGGCATCTGATGGACGCCGAACCACCGCAGCACCACATCACCCCGCTCGTCTTCGACGCCGACTTCCTCGCGGCCTGGTTCTGACACCTCACGCCGTCAACCGGCTGAGCGCCTGATCCCTGGGCAGCCGCGCGCCCCGGCGGTACGCCTGCTCGTACCCCGGGGCGCCGAGCCGTTCGACCAGAGCGGCGATCAGGTCGCTCAACTCCGGATCGCCCTGGTCGAACACCCCGCGGATCGCCCGGCTCATCCCGAGGGCGGTCGCCGCGCCGGCCGAATCGCCCTCACCGAGCAGCAACCGGGCCAGCAGCTCCGCCGCAGCGGCGGCGTTGCCTGCGGCGACCGAGGCTCTGACCGCGCTCGGGAACACGCGCCGCGCCTCGGCCACCGCTCCCGCGGCCAGCAGATTCGCCACCCGCCCCGGCGCGACCAGCACCTCGATCGTCTCCTTGGGGACCGACAGCTTCCCGGCCAGCGCCTCCAGCCGACCGAGCGCCTGCTCCGACCGCTCCCAGTCGCCACCACGCCGGTGCAACTCGGCGACGCAGCGCTCCAGCTCAAGTTCGGAATGCCGCTGAACCCGGCCGCTGACCGCGCGGCGGGCCGCCGCGACCTCCCGCCAGGCGCCGTCCGGGTCGCCGGCCCGCATCCGCGCGGTGGCCAGCCAGGCCCGATGCCCGATCTCTTCCTGCGAGCCCAGTTCCGCGACCAGGGCGAGGCTCCGTTCAGCGGCGATCAGCGCCCGCTCGTGCTCGCCCTGCACCGAGTGGGCGTGAGCCGAGCCGATCAGGGCCATCGCCAGCCCTTGGCGCTCGCCTATCTCCTCATAGCGCCGCAGAGCCTGCGCCAGCGCCGCGGCGCCGCCCTGCCAGTCGCCACGGTCGGTACGCACGTACGCCTCCACCCAGCTCGCGCACGCCCGCGCCCACGGACCCCGATGATCGCGCGCCCGGCGCAACTCGCGTTCCGCCAGATCATCAAGGCCCAGGAAGAACGCCGCCGGCAACACCACCGGCACCAAGATCGGATAGCGTTCCATCGCCCCGGAGCGGACACAGTCCTCGATCAGCGCGCGGGCCGGCTCACGATCGGGCAGGAACCCGCTGTTGTTGGCCAGCTCGCGCACCGCGGTGAAGGCCGCCCGCACGGCGGCGGGCAGCGCGTCGCCGAAGCCGAGCACCTCCTGCAGCAGCGACTCGGACCTGGCGTCGAACCGCGCCATGTTCCAGTACCAGATCAGCGCGGGCAGGAACCGCCACGCGCAGGCCGCGTGCCCGGCCGCGACGGCCATCCGCAGTGCGAGCACCAGGTTGTCGTACTCGGCATCGAAGACCGCCATCGAGCGTACCTGCTCACGTGAGCGCAGCAGCGGCTCGTGCTCCTCGGCCAGATCCCGGAAGTACCGCACGAAACGTGCCTCCACCGCCTGCCGCTCACCGGCTCGGAGCAACTCCTCCGCCGCGTACGCCCGCATCGTCTCCAACATCCGATACCTGCGACGGCCCTCACCACCCGCCACCACGATGGACTTCTCCACCAGCGCGTCCAGCACGTACGCGCCGTCCCCACCGGGACACACCGCCCGCACCGCGTCCTCCTCGGCCCCGCCGGGAAACACCGACAGCCGCCGCGCCAGCACCCGCTCGTCCTCCGTCAGGAGCTCCCAGCTCCACTCGACCACCGCGCGCAGCGTGCGCTGGTGAGCGGGCCCCGTCCTGTTGCCCGAGGCGAGCAGCCGGAACCGGTCATCCAGACGCCGCGCGATCTGCGCCACGTTCATGGAACGCAGCCGGGCGGCGGCCAACTCCAGCGCCAGCGGCAGCCCGTCCAGCCGCCTGCAGACCTCCACCACGGGACCGGCCGTCACCTCATCCAGCACAAACCCGGGCCGCACATCGGCGGCCCTGTCCAGGAACAGCCGCACCGAGGCCGCCCCGGCAGCCTCCTCCGGCGTGGCGGGAACCTCCAAAGGCCCGAGCTGACACAGCGCCTCACCGACGATCGCCAGCGACTCCCTGCTCGTGGCCAGGATGTTCAGATAGGGCAGCCGGTCGAGCAGCCGGTGGGCCAGCTCCGCGACGTCCGCCACCAGGCGCTCGCAATTGTCGAGCACCAGCACCGCCTCCCCACCCGTGAGCAGGTCGACCGCCGCATCAAGAGGTTTCGGCGGGGTGGTTCGCCGCCGTTGCGCCGACCGCAGGCCGGAGGTGCTCAGCGCGCCGAGCACAGCGTCGAGCAACCCGGCGGAGGTGTCCACTCCGGCCAGGGGGACGAACCACACCCGTCCGCTGCGATAGGTTCGGTGCCGGGTCAACGCCTGTACGGCCAGCCGGGTCTTGCCGACGCCGCCCGGGCCGACGACGGTGACCAGCCGGGAGGTCTCCACCAGTTCCAGGACCAGCTTCAGCTCCTCCTGCCTGCCGACGAAGCTGGTCAGCCACCGAGGCAATCGGGGTTCGGCGCGTCCCGGTGGACTGTCGAGCTCGCCCCGGAGCACCGCCAGATGCGTCTCGCGCAGTTCCCGGGAGGGATCGACGCCGAGTTGCCCGGCCAGCTCGGCGCGCGTCTCCTCGTACACGGTCAGCGCGTCGGACTGCCGTCCGGCCGCACAGAGCGCGCGCATGCGCACAACAGTCAGCCGTTCCCGCAACGGGTGCCGCTTAGCAGCCGCCTCCAGATCGGCCAGCACCTCATCGTGCCTGCCGAGCCGCACCTCCGCGTCGAACCGGTCCTCGGCCGCCGCCACCCGCAGCTCCTCCAGCCGCGCGGCGGCGGCGTCGGCGAACGGCACATCGCTCAGGTCGGCCAGCACGGCGCCCCTCCACAACCCGAGGGCCTCGCCGAGCGTGATGGACGCCGCCTGTGGCCGGTCGGCGGCCAATTCCCTTCTCCCGCGCGCCGCCAGAGCCTCGAACCGGTGCGCGTCCACGTCCTGCGCGCCGGCCACGAGCCGATAGCCGCCCGCCCGCGACTCCACGCCGCCAACCCTGCGCAGGGCCTTGCGCAGCCGGGACACCAGCGCCTGCAACGCATTGGCGGCGTCCCCCGGCGGGTCGGCGCCCCACAGCCCGTCGATCAACGTCTCGGCGGGCACCACCTGTCCCGGCTGCAGGGCGAGCCGGGCCAGCACCATCCGCACACGAGGACCCCCGACCTCAACCGGTGTTCCGTCATCGGTGAAGACCCGGATCCGCCCCAGCAACTCAACCCGCACCACCCCACCCTCTCAGAGCCCACCCGCTGGCACCCCGCCGACCGGAGCGCACATGCCTCATGCTCGGTGGCGGGCCGGCCCCGGGGGGCCTGGCGCGGCCCGCTCCGCCGTCCACGTTGCCCCGGCCGACGCCTGCGAGGAGATCGTCCGCAGGTACCGCGAGCAGGGGGTTGCATCTTGCCCGTCGCCACGTAACGTCCCGAGCAGCGACCCTTGCCACGGGAGGAGAGATCGGCATGCCCGACGATGAGGCACGGCGTGTTTTCCAGGTGGTCGACTCGTTCGAGCCCGGCACGTTCGTGCAGTTGCTGACGGAGGACGCCCGGATGGTGTTCGGCAATGCCGAGCCCATGGTGGGACGCGACGCCATCGCCGGGGGGCTGCGGATATTCTTCGCCACCATCGCGGGCCTCGCGCACAGGCTCGTCAGAACCTGGCAGGTCGACGCCGACACCATCGCTGAGACCGAGGTGACATACCGCCGGCTCGACGGCAAGGACGTCAGCGTCGTGGCCGTGTCGATCTGGCGTACCCGCGACGACGGTCTGATCTCGGACTATCGCGTCTTCGTCGACCTGGCGCCCGTCTATGCGATGTAGGGCCACATCTGGGCCTCGCTGCAGTCCTGGGGAAATTTCCAATGGATGTGCCTGACCTGCGGCGTTGTACGCGCCCTGTGACTGCCGTCTCGATTCACTTACCGTGTGGACCATGAGCGACATGCCGGAGTTCGGGTACGGTGCCGGTCGGCCAGGAACACCGGCCCGCTCGTGCAACAGAGCGCGGGCCATCAGTCGGCGAGTTCGCCGAACAGGTGGTTGGCGGGGGCGTCGGGGTTGTTGCCGTAGAAGTATTCCGCGAGCGCCTGGTGGAATTCGGTGCGATCCAGCGTGCCTGAGCCGTTCAAGTCCAGGGCGGTGAAGACCGCGGCGCAGTGCTCGAAGGGGAGGTTGCCGGCCAGGCCGAAGATCTGCTGGAACTCCGTCTGGTCGATCTTGTCGTCTGCGTCGAGATCGATGAGGTCGAAGTAGCAGTCGGCGACCAGTTGGATCTGCTGCGGGTACAGGCCGGGGTCGGTCAGGGCCTGCCGGAACCCTTCGGTCATCTCTCGCAGGTCGACCTTCCCGTCACCGTCCTGATCCATCGGCGCGATCACGTGCGTCCAGAACGCGTCCAGCTCCTGGGTGAGCCGATGGGCGGTGGCGGACTGCGACGCGCCACGGGCGGCGATGTAACGCTCGCCCATCAGCTGGACGTCTCGCCGGGTGATGACCCCGTCACCATCGACGTCGGCTCCCCGGAACCATTGGCGGTACTTGCGATCGCGAAGAGCGGCCATGTCCACGCCCGCGCTGGTGGTGGTGTGCTCGACCGGGGCGGACAGGTGCGGGGTGAACGGCTCCGACATGGTGTGGTTCCTTTCCTGCTGGATCATCACTGATCCACATCCACGAAGTTCTCGTGACGTGGTGTGACATGACGTGGGGGGGGTGAGGGCTCTGCGGCCGGCGACATGGCATTCACGGCATGGGGTACGCCGCCTGCAGGAGGCGGCCCAGTTGCAGGGTGTCCGGGGCCAGAGCGGTGATCAGCACGGCGGGGCCGGTCAGGGGGGTCAGCACGGCGTGGCCGGTTGCCGGGTCGTCGCCGATCAGGCGGGCGTGGGGCGGGTGCTGGTTCAGGGCGGGGTCGATGATGAGGGTCTGGCCGATGGCGCGGTGGCCGGCGGCGATGGCGGGGCCGTCCCAGCCGGGCGCTTGGGGCCCGTAGCTGGTCTGCTGGTCCAGCAGGGGGCGTCCGTCGCGGTGGACGGTCAGGCGGGTGGTCAGCCGGCCCGGGGGTTCTCCGGAGCGGCCGAGGACAGTCTGTTCGCACAGCAGGAACCGGGCGGTCGGGGCGAGATCGATGGTGCAGCTTTGGCGCAGGTTGCTGCGGGCGGCGGAGATGAGCGGCTGGGGCAGCCAGTGCAGGCTGGCATGCTCGGCGACGGTCAGGTGCACGTCGTAGGTGGCGTGGGCGGTGGTGGGGCCGCGCAGGGCGAGGGTGGCGGCGGCGGTGGTGATGTGCAGGTGGGCGCCTTCTTCGGCGGTGGCTTCGATACGCAGCCGGTCGCCGCCGAGGGGGGCGCTCATGGCGCCGAGGATGCACACGCGTGCCTGGTTTCCGTGGGGGCGGGCGCGGCGCAGGTCGAAGGGGCCGTCACCGGCGAGCGTGGGCAGGACGGTGGTGTCGCCGACGCGGGTGGCGCGGATGCGGGCGATGGCACGCACCCCGGACCCGGGCTGGGCAGGCGTGGGCCGGGCGGGTGGAAGCGGAACGGCTGTGGGCGTCATGCGGAGCTTGCGACCCAGGCAGCGAGCCGTCCGCGGATCCACTCGGCCACGGGGTTGATGCCGCCTGCGGTTTTGACCGCGGTCAGCACCGTGGGCAGGTCGCCGCGCTGGGCCTTGGCGTCGCGGGCCATGGCCTCCAGGTCGGCGCCCACGTGCGGGGCGAGGTCGGTTTTGTTGATGACGAGCAGGTCGCTGGTGGTGACGCCGGGGCCGCCCTTGCGGGGGATGTCGTCGCCGCCGGCGACGTCGATGACGAAGATCTGCGCGTCGGCCAGGCCCTGGGAGAAGGTGGCGGTGAGGTTGTCGCCGCCCGATTCCACCAGGATCAGGTCGAGGGAGCCGAGATGGTCTTGCAGGTCTTCGACGGCTTCGAGGTTGGCGGAGATGTCGTCGCGGATGGCGGTGTGCGGGCAGGCGCCGGTCTGCACGGCGGTGATGCGGTCGGCGGGCAGGACGGCCTCGCGCAGCAGGAACTCGGCGTCTTCGCGGGTGTAGATGTCGTTGGTGACGACCGCGATGGACAGCTCTTCGTGCAGCGCGCGGCACAGGGCGGCGACGGTGGCGGTCTTGCCGGAGCCGACCGGCCCGCCCAGGCCGATGCGCAGCGCGCGGCGGCCGTCACGAGGCCGGGGCGAGGCGCCGCCGGGGCCATGCGCGGGGCCGTCGGGAAGGGCGTCGTCGTGGTGGAGGTGCATGGCTGCTCCGAAAGGGGCGCGAGGGCGGTCAGGTGGTCAGGAGGCGAACAAGCGGGCCGGGCGCAGGGCGTGCTGTTCGGCGGTGATGTCGAGCAGCGGCGCCGAGGCGGCCGGCAGCGCGGCGACTCCGTCGGTGCCGACACGGCGCGCGGCCTCGGCTGCCGTAGCCGCGACGTGGTCGAGGTCGGCGGCCAGGCGGGCCAAGACGGCGGTGGCGTCGAAGGGGTCGAGCCTGAGCAGGCGGACGGTCGCGGTGACGGGGCCGCCGATGCTCTCGTACGCCGCCGCGTGGGCGGCCTGCAGCGGGGTCAGTCCGGCGCGGCGGGCGGTCAGGCCGAGCACCACGCTCTGGTGGGCGCCGCGTGGCCGGGCCGCGGCGAGGGCGTCGAGATCGGCACAGGGCCAGGCGGCCCGGGCGGCACGCAGCAGTTGCCGGCCGAGCCTGCGGGAGGTGTGCCGCAGGGCGGGGCTGGCGGTGCGGGCGTCGGCGGCCTCCTCCAGCAGCAGCGGGTCGTACCCGGCGGCGGCCGCGGCCGCGAGCCCAGCCGCGACCAGACCGCTGGTGTGCAGTCGGCCGCGGCAGAACTCCTGCAGGCTCGCCACGTCCCGCACCCGGCCCGCGGTGACGGCCTCCTCGGCCCCGCCGGAATGGGCGTGCCCTCCGGCGGGGAAGCGGCCGTCGGCCAGGATCAGCAGGGCGGCACAGGTCATCGCGGGCGACTCACCTCTCAGGCGCTCGGGTCGTTCGGCCGGGTGGTCAGAACAGGAAGTAGCGCTGGGCCATGGGCAGCGTGTCGGCATACTGGGTGCCGTCGACGAGCTGGCCGTCGATGTCGGTCTTGACGTCCTTGGCCGTCGCGCCGCCGATCTCGACCTCGAAGGTGTCGGGGTCGATGCGGATGTCGGGGCAGGCATGGTTCTCGCGCATGTCGGCCTTGAACACCTTGCGGGTGTCGCGGATCGCCGTGAACGGCTTGCCCACGCGCACCCGGTCGGCCATGCCGGCCCGGATGGCGTGCTCGGTGACGAAGTTGACCGCGTTCGCGCCCGGCGCCCGGCCACTCGCGCCCCACACCGGCCGGGGCAGGACCGGCTGCGGGGTGGTGATGGAGGCGTTGGCGTCGCCGACTTGCGCATAGGCGATCTGGCCGCCCTTGATCACCCGGTGCGGCTTGACGCCGAAGAACTTCGGCTCCCACAGCACCAGGTCCGCCAGTTTGCCCACCTCGATGGAGCCGACCTCGTGATCGATGCCGTGCGCGATGGCCGGGTTGATGGTGTATTTGGCGACGTAGCGGCGGGCGCGATGGTTGTCGGCCCCGCCCTCGCCACTGCTGTCGCCGGGCTGGTCTTCCTCCAGCGGGCCGCGCCGGGCCTTCATCACGTGCGCGGTCTGCCACGTCCGTACGATCATCTCGCCGATGCGGCCCATCGCCTGGGCGTCCGACGACATGATCGAGATGGCGCCGAGGTCGTGCAGGAGGTCCTCGGCGGCCATCGTGGAGGGCCGGATCCGCGACTCGGCGAAGGCCAGGTCCTCCTCCACCAGCGGGTTGAGGTGGTGGCAGACCATCACCATGTCGATGTGCTCCTTGACCGTGTTGACGGTGAAGGGGCGAGTGGGGTTGGTGGAGGCGGGCAGCACGTTCGGCAGAGCGGCCATGGTGAGCATGTCGGGGGCGTGGCCGCCGCCGGCACCCTCGACGTGGAAGACGTGGATCGGGTGCTCGCCGATGGCGGCGATGGTGTCGGCAACCGTGCCCGCCTCGTTGAGGGAGTCGGCGTGCAGGGCCAGTTGCACGCCGGTCGTCCGGCACACCTCCAGGCAGCGGCGCAGCACGGCCGGGGTGGCCCCCCAGTCCTCGTGGATCTTGAACCCGAGTACGCCCGCCTCCACCTGGTTGTACAGGGATTCGGTGGACATGGTGCTGCCCTTGCCGAGCAGCCCGATGTTGACCGGGAAAGCGTCCAGCGCCTCGAACAGCCGGGCCAGATGCCAGGCGCCGGGCGTGACGGTGGTGGCGGTGCTGCCCTCGGCCGGGCCGGTGCCGCCGCCGATCAGCGTGGTGACACCGGCGGCGAGCGCCTCGTGCACCTGCTCGGGGCAGATGAAGTGCACGTGCGTGTCGATGCCGCCGGCGGTCAGGATCTTGCCGTTGCCCGCGATGACCTCGGTCTCCGGGCCGATCAGGAAGTCGGTCGCCCGCTCGTGCCCGTCGTGCAGCCGGTCCATGGTCTCGTCGTTGTAGGCCTTGCCGAGCGCGACGATCCGGCCGTCCCGGATGGCCACGTCCGCCTTGACCACGCCCCAATGGTCCAGGATCACCACGCCGGTGATGACCGTGTCGGGCGGCCGCGGCGCGCCGAACCTGGCCGGGTCACGTGGCGCGCAGGACTGGCCCATCGACTCGCGGATCACCTTGCCGCCGCCGAAGATGACCTCGTTGCCACTGCGCCCCGGGCCGCCGGCCCAGTCCTCAGTGATCTCGATCCGCAGGTTGGTGTCGGCCAGCCGGATCCGGTCGCCGAGCGTCGGCCCGTACCGGTCGGCGTACTCCACGCGGGTCAGCGGCCGCTCGACCGGCAGGATCACCGGCCCCGGCCCGCCCTCTTGCCCGGGTGTTCCTGCCGTGGGCTCGGCGAGAGCGGCGGGCGTCGCGTCTGCCAGGGACTCATCCATCGAGCTGCCCCCCGACCTCGCCGCGCAGGCCGGCGACGACGCGCTCGCCCTCGATGGGCACGAGCGTCACCGTCCGGGTGCATCGGGGCTCGAACCGGATGGAGCTGCCGGCGGGGATGTGCAGGCGCTTGCCGTAGGCGGCGGCGCGATCGAAGTCCAGACGGGGATTGGCCTCGTAGAAGTGGTAGTGCGAACCCACCTGGATGGGACGGTCGTCGCTGTTGGTGACCGTCACCGTGCTGATCTCGCGGCCCTCGTTGAAGGCCACCGGCGTGGCGCCCTCCGGATGATCGATCTTCCCCGGATGAACCCGCAGGCCCGCCGTCATCTCCGCCTCGGTCTCGGCTTCCGGTTCGGCCTTCGGTCCGGCTTTCGGTTCGCCGATGGGGTCGCGAAGGGTGACCAGCTTGGTGCCGTCGGGGAAGGTGGCCTCGATCTGAATATCGGAGATCATCTCCGGCACGCCCGCCATGACGTCGTCTCGGGAAAGGATCTTCTCCTCGGCGGACATGAGCTCGTGGACCGACCTGCCGTCCCGGGCGGCCTCCAGCACGTGCGCCGTGATCAGCGCGACCGCCTCCGGGTAGTTGAGCAGAACCCCCCGGTCTTTGCGCTTTTGTGCCACGTCCGCGGCCACGTGGATCATCAGGCGTTCCTGTTCATGCGGAGTCAGATGCACCCTCCGCCACCTCGCCTTCGCTGTCTCGCGGGGAATCGAGTGATCACCACCCGATTGGTCGCTGACAGTAACGTAAAGAATACTTAAAGTGATATAGCGTTTTGGTGAGGTGCTCCTCACCTGCGACACAGAATCTCGATCAGCTGTCACACCCGCATCGCGCGGGGAGCGTCCACCCAGCTCCGCGGCCGCCGGCGGGAGGGCGACTCGCTAACGTTATGTGTCACAGCGCCCGCAGCGAAGGAGAGGAGGAGCCCGGTGCCCGTCGTGGCCTTCCCCGGCCAGCCCGCCGACCCCGCGCACCCGGCCACCGGTGTGACGACCGGCGTAACGACCGACCAGGCGGTAGAGCGCTTCCTGGCCTCCCTGATCACCGCCACCACGCGCTCCGGCTACGCCGACACCCTCGCCCGCCTGATCGCCGTCACCGGCCTCGGTCACCCCGTCGCGGAGCTGACCCCCGAGCAGTACGCGACGGTGATGGAGCGCTGGCACGGCGCCGCGGCCGCCACCTGGAACCGGCACCTGTCCGCCCTGGTCTCCTTGGCGCACTCCAACATCTGGCCCAGGCCGGACGCACCGCGCCCGAACTGCAGGCCAAGAGCCGCCACCAGCACCTGGCCAGCCTCGGCCGCTACGTCCGCCTCGGCGAGGAGACCTCCGCCCGCATCACCGCCGAACACGATCCGGCAGCACGCCGACGACCTCGCTCGAATCGCGAACCGATCCGTTGAACAGGGGCTAACGGCCCTCGCGTGTACTTCATGTCGCCGTCGTTGACGACAGGTCGTCGAGGCACCTGGCCGCCCGCCGTACCTTTCACCACATCGAGGCCCGGGGCCACCCCCACACGATGATCATTCTCAGCGCCGTCTCCATGCTCCGTACTCAATGCTTGGTGGTGAAAAGGCGAGCACATCAGGAAGAGGGCCGTCGTAGCGCTCGACGTCGACCAGCGCGCTGAGAGCACTCGGTCCTTGGGACAGGCGCGAGCACGGCCGATCCGCCGTGAGAACGTTCGGATTGCCGTGGCGGTCCAATGTTCCGATCAGGCCTGGCTGGACCGGATCCCACCACGCTCCCGTGGACAGTTGTACGACGCCCGGCATGACGTCGTCCGACAGGACTGCTCCCGCGAGACAGCTCCCTCGGTCGTTGTAGACGCGCACGATCATGCCGCTCTCGATGCCGCGTGACACAGCGTCCAACGTATTGATCGTCACGGGCTCACGGCCACGGATCTTTGAACTGAGGCTGTGGCCACCGTTGTCGTACTGGCTGTGCAGGCGTGAGGCGGGCTGATTCGAGATCAGGTGCAGCGGGAATCGGTCCGACCGATCGGCACGAAGCCACTCCGCTGGTTCAAACCACATCGGATGCCCGGCGCAGTCGTCGTAGCCGAACGAGTCGATCTCCTCGGAGAAGATCTCGATCCGGCCCGACGGCGTCAGCAGGGGGAAACGCTGCGGATCTGAGCGGAGGTCCGCGAAACTGCCGGGGAACGGTCCGGTCGCCGCCGGCAGCTCAGCGGTGGAGCTGCGCCAGAAGTCCTCGAAACTCGGCAAGGCGGCATCGCCGCCGAGCTTGGCCCTCGTCTGCTCGTAAAGGTGCCGGACCCATTCGATCTCGGAGCGCGACTCCGTGAACTCCCGCTCGTATCCGAGCCGGGAGGCCAGGGCGGCGAAGATGTGGTGATCGGTGCGCGACTCGCCCGCCGGCTCGCGGACTTTCGGCATCGCGACGAGGTGGGGGTCCGAGAATCCGGCGGCGAAGTCGTCCCGCTCCAGGCTGGTGGCGACGGGCAGGACGATGTCGGCGAACTTGGCCGTGGTGTTCCACCAGGCTTCGTGAACCACCACCGTGTCAGGGGCCTGCCAGGCGCGGGTCAACCGATGGAGATCTTGGTGGTGGTGGAACGGGTTCCCTCCGCACCAGTAGATCAGGCGAAGCTCGGGCAGCATGAGGCGCTGGCCGTCGTAGTCGATGATCTTGCCCGGATGCAGCAGGGTGTCGGCGATCCTTGCCACGGGGATGAAATCCGGAACAGGGTTGGAAACCGCGGGTATCGTCCCCACGAAGGGGCGGTCTGGGGCAACGCCTGTCGCGTCCATCGTCGCGTACCCTGCGCCCCAACCGCAGCCAGGCCGGCCCATCGAGCCCGCCATGGCCGCCAGCACGACAGACATCCAGATCGGTTGTTCGCCGTGGTCTGCCCGTTGCACCGCGTAGTTGACCATGATGAGCGAGCGTTGGGTGGTGAGGCTGCGAGCGAGGCCGGTGATCGCGTCGCGGCTGATGCCCGTGATCTTCGCTGCCCAGGCAGCGTCCTTCGGGATGCCGTCGAGCTCGCCGACCAGGTAGGAGGCGAAGCGGTCGAACCCGACGCAGCACCGGCGAAGGAAGTCCTCATCGTGCCACCCGTTGACCAGCATCGTGTGTGCGATACCGAGCATCGCGGCGGTGTCGGTGTTGGGGATGACGGGCAGCCACTCGGCGTCGAGGAAGCCGGCGGTATCGCTGCGGATGGGGCTGATGTTCACGAACCGCACCCCAGCCTCACGGCACCGGCGTTGCAGGTTCTGCGTCTGGTGCCTGGCCAGCCCACCAGGGTTGATCTGGCTGTTCTTGAGGGCCAGCCCTCCAAACGCCACCACAAGCTCACAGTTGTCGGCTATCTCGTCCCACATCGGCATCCGGGACTGGTAGCTCCACGGATGGCCGCCGATCACATGGGGGAGGATGACCTCCAACGCCGCGGTGCTGTAGGTGTTGCGAGAGTCGGTGTATCCCCCTCCCAGCGCCAGGAACCGGTGGAGCTGACCCTGCGCGTGGTGGAACCTGCCCGCACTCGCCCAGCCGTAGGATCCGCCGAACACCGCGCTGTTGCCGTGCTGTGAACGCACTCGACGCAGTTCATCGCTCACCAGCGTGATCGCATCGTCCCAGCTCACCTCCACGAAGGCGTCCGTGCCTCTGGCCCTATCGTGCTCGCGCGGCTCGCCGTTCAGCCAGCCCTTGCGCACTGCGGGGCGCAACACGCGAGCGCTATCGTCGGCGGCTGCCACCATTCCGGGGCCGATAGGCGACGGTACGGGGTCATCGTGTCTCGGCTCGATTCGCACCAACCGGCCGGAATCGACCACGGCGATGAAACTACCCCAGTGCGTCGCAACCGACATGCGCCGTTCCACCATGCATCAACTCCGCTTCTGAAGTCTCCGCCTAATCTTGGACAGCGATTGCTTACAATACGTTATATTTCAGGAACTACAAGTGACCGTTCCTCTAGAGAAGTGGACGGCTACTGGGCCACCCGAAGCGGAAACGCCAACGTCCGGGGCCAAACACTCTCGAAATCGAGGTCGACGCCCCCCTGAACAGGCCACGAGCGACCAGGACGAGAACCTCGACCCCTCGCGGGTGGTCAGCTCGGCGAGGGGGCCGGCCGTGGGCGAGCCGGTGGCGTCGGCGCGAATGTGATCGCCCACCGCTCCGGTCAGGAACGGCGTCGCCTTCGGCGACGGCCACGATTATCGGTCTCTGCAGTCGCCTGGGCATATGGCCGCCCGCCGCCGGGCGCAGCGGCCGCCAGCCGCCACCGTCCAGCTTGGCCAGTTCCGCCTCCAGGTCCACGGTGATCACGCCGAAGAAGTTGCGCTGTGCGCCGGGGAGATGTGAGCCAGCAACTCGTCGGGAATGTCCCGCAGCTGGCGGGCGATCTTGCGGCGGTAGGCCGGGTCCGACAGATACTTCGCCGCATGCAGCGTACGGCGCAGCATGCCCCGCTCCTTCAACGCCGCGGCCAGGGTGTTCTGCCGCGAGGCCGCCGACCACTTGCCCACCACCAGCGAGGCGGTGGCCTGGCCGTACTTCAGCGACCCGGCCATGCGCAGCAGATCCGGCCAGCACTCGGCGATGACGCCTCAGATCGTCCCGGCCGATATCAGGGTACGACCGCAACCGCTCCAGCTGGTCTTCGGAGAACATCCGGGTCGACATCGACCACCTCCACACCGCCACCGGCCAGGACCGTAGCGGAAGTGATCAACAAACGGAACAGGTCCACATCAGCGCAGGTCAGGCAAATCCATTGGAAATTTCTCCAGGACTACAGCGAGGCCGTTACTGCTGAGGTGCGAATCAGGTTCGGGTCGGAGATGGGTGAGCGCGGCCTGCGGTATCTGCCGGACGCGGGGTGAGTGTCACCCGGTTCCGCTACGGTGATCCGCCATGGATGATCACTTCCCCCCGGCCGAGGACGTCCTGGTCCTCTCCGAGCCCCTGCGCCGAGATCTGCACCCCCGGCGTGGCGGCGTGCTCCCCGCGGAACCGGGCGTCTCCGACCGGGCGCTGGGCGGGGTCGCGCCCGGCGACACCGTCGACCCCGGCGCCGCGGACGTGGCGGCGAAGCTGGCCGAGGAGAATCGCGGCCATATCGAGGCGGTGCTGTCGGCGGCTGTGAGCGACCCGGCCCTGGTCGCGCACGCGCGGGCGTACCTCAGCGGCGCTGACGACCCCGCCGGGGCGGCGGCGATCGCATCGATCGTCGACCGTGCGCAGAACGGGAACGAGACGCCGCGAACCTTCACCAACGGGTGGATCGCCTCCCGTGGGCTCGCCTTCGCCGCCTGCGCGCTCGCCGAACTGAGCGGCATCGCCTCCTCGACGGAAGACCTGCGCCCGCTGGACTCCCTTCGGCAGGTCGACTCGGTGAGCCTGCGCCGGGTCCGGGGCCTGCTGGCCTTCTGCCCCGAGGAGGAGTACCGGCGGGCGGTGGAACGGCTGGCCGCGCACCGCGGCACCCGCTCCCGGCGGCTCGTCGTCTCCTACCTGGTGCCCACCCGGCACGACTGGGTGGACGAGTGCTGCGCCGACCCGCCGTCCGCCGAGTGGGGCTCGAACGCCTTCTACCGCGAACGGCTGTGGGCGTCGGTGGGCACGCCGCGGCACCTCGAACTGCTCGGCTGGAGGCTGGAGGAGTCCGACTTCGACGCGTTCACGTTCGGGATGCGCGCCACCATGGCCGACGGCCTGGGCCCTGCGGTCGCCCCGGTCCTGGTCGACGCCTGGGACCGGATCAGGATCTACAAGCCGTGGCGGGAGCGGTTCGTCGAGCTGATCTCCCTGCTTCCGAGCGACGAGGCGTTCAAGCTGCTGCTAGAGCGGTACGAGCGGGAGTTCGCGCGTGAGTACCTGCTCGCGGCGATGGAGCGCTTCCCCGTACGGGCGGTACGGGTGCTGTCCACGGTGGCCGCGAGCGACTCGACGTCGGCGCTCCTCGCCGCCGGGCTGCTGCGCATGCACCTCAAGGCGCATCCCGAGCTGCCCGGGCCGGACCCGGCGCCGCGGGTCCCGGACGCGCCCGGCGAGGACCTCCCGGCGGTGCTGACCGAGCCGGGCCGGGCGCCCCGGCTGCCCGCGTACGCCGATCCCGATGTCCTGCCGCAGGTACTGCTCAAGGGCGGCGGCCGGGCCCTGCCCGCCGCCGCGACCAGGAGACTCGTCGCGCTGGCCAAGAAGCCGGACGAGCGGCTGGACGCGGTCCGCGACGCCTGCGACCGGCGCTCGCTGGCCGACCTGGGCTGGGCGCTGTTCCTGCACGGCGACGCCTGGGCGCTGCCCGCGCTGGGACGGCTCGGCGACGGCCGGACGGCCCGCGACCTGGCCGCCCTGATCCCCGGCTGGGTAGCGCGGGGCACCAGAGCCCGCGCGGTCAAGGCGGTCGACGCCATCGCCCGGATCGGCACCGCGGAGGCGCTGGAGGTGCTGGACGAGCTGGCGGAGACGGGCCCGGACCACGCGCTCCGGGACGCCGCGGCGAGGGCGCGCCCGTAACCACGCAGGTGCGCCCGAGACGCGGTGGCACGCTTGCAGCGATCGCCGCCGGCTCCGCGCTGGCCGAGGAACTGCTCGGGCATCCCGAGGGGACGTGGGGAGGAAGTCAAAAAGCGTTGGCGTCGCGATCCTCGAGCGGGCTAGCGTGGCCTCCGCCATGCGCCAGGGGGGACGTGCCCCGTCCGCGCTCACAAATCAGCAGATTGGAGATGCGGGATGACTTCTCAGCTCGTCGCGCTCTGCTTCGATGCGAACGACCCACTCCGTCTCGCGCGTTTCTGGGCCGGAGTCCTGGGCTGGGAGATGGTCGACGACCCCCGCGATGGCATCACGCTCCTGCCGAGCGATGACACCGGGTTCCGGATGCGATTTCTTCCGACGCAGGAGAAGAAGAACGGCCCGAACCAGATCCACTTCGATCTGACGAGCACCTCCCTTGAGGACCAGCAGCAGACGGTGGCGAAGGCGCTCGAGCTCGGCGCGAGCCATATCGACATCGGGCAACGCCCGGAAGAGGGTCATATTGTGCTCGCAGACCCCGAAGGCAACGAGTTCTGCGTCATCGAGCCGGACAACAAGTTCCTCGCCGACTGCGGATTCATCGGGGCGCTCGCGTGCGACGGCTCGCAGGAGGTCGGGTACTTCTGGAGCGAAGCGCTGGGCTGGCCGTTGGTCTGGGACCAGGACCAAGAGACCGCGATCCGCTCGCCGCACGGCGGTCCGAAGATCACGTGGGGCGGTCCGCCGGTGATGACGAAGACCGGGAAGAACCGGCTGCACTTCGACCTCGCTCCACCCGCGCACGGCGATCAGCAGGCGGAGGTCGACCGTCTGGCCTCCCTCGGAGCGACCCGAACCGACATCGGCCAGCACGGAAGCGGTTGGGTGACGATGGCCGATCCCGATGGCAATGAGTTCTGTGTTGTGACTCCCCGATAGCGCTCGGGGACGGGCCGAAAGCCGAGGCCAGGACACCGGGCCAGGTCCGGGATGCGGTGGTGGGCGGGGGATCATAGGGAGTTCGTCTCGGTGATGATGAAGTCGGTGTAGTCGTCAGGGGGTGTCATCCCGCGCGTGAGCATCCAGTGGATGCGGCCGGCTCCGGTCAGCGCAAGCGTGGCCCGGTATCCGAGCTCGACGTCGGTGGCCTCGAATCGGCCGCTCAGGCCGTCCACGTAGCGGGGGAGATGTTGCCCGAGGGCGGTGAGCGCCAGTGATGCCAGGTCGGCGCCGACCGGACCGGTCCCGAGGGTCGCCCAGTCCAGTACGAGGGTGGCGAGGCCGTCTTCGGAGGCTCTGAGGTTGCCGTGGGAGAAGTCGCCGTGCACAAGGACATGCGGGAGCTGTGACAGGCGATTCAGCAGTTCACCGCGCTGTTCCCACAGCGCCGGGATCCGCGGGTGCACGTTCAGGTCAGACCAGTTCAGGTCGCTGACCGCGATGCGCTGGGCGAGCTGGTGTCCAGACAGCCATGGCAGGTCCGGCGTCGTGGTGTCGGCTTGCCAGCGGCCCAGCCGGTGCGCGGCCGTGGCCGGTGATTCTGGGGTGGCGCCCACGTCGGCGAGGTAGACACCGTCGCCGACGACGCCGTAGCAGCGAGGTGCGGCCAAACCTGGCCCTGAGGGCAGCAGTCCGCTGGCATAGGCGAGCGGTTCGCGCCGCCAGTTGGCCCAGTGCCGCGGATCGACGGCGCTGTCCGCGTGCCGCCCGGCGGTCACCGGCTTGCAGGATTTGTGGATCACGGTGAAGTAGACCTGCTGGTCGTCGACTTGAGCCGTGCCCGACAGCCTCGACACGGCGCCGGTGGCGGCACCCGAGCTGCCGGTGATCGGTTCGCTTCGACACGACACGAGCGAGCCTCCGGGACGGCCCAGCAGCGCATCCAGCACCGCTGGAGGGAGGTGATCTTTCACTCATGGCACGGTAGGCGACGACACCACTGTCGCGCCTTCCAATTTGCGGTCCGCGTCGGACGCGCGCAGCGCGGGCGAGCAGGTCTTCTCAAGATCCTGTGCGTGGTTCGCCTGTGTCGTCATCGGTTCTCCCTTCGTCGACGATGGCCCGGTAGAGCGTGGTCGAAAAAGTCCGCCCTCGCCGGCGGTCACACGTCCCAGGTGACCGGGAGGCTCTTGACCCCGTAAATGTCGGCGGTCTCCGGACGCAGGGCGACCTCTTCGGCGGGTACGGCCAGGCGCAGGGTGGGGAAGCGGTTGAGGAGTGCGGGGAAGGCGACGCGCATTTCGACGCGGGCCAGCTGCTGGCCCAGGCACTGGTGGATGCCGTGGCCGAAGGCCAGGTGCCCGCCGTCCTGCCTCCGGAGGTCCAGCGTGTGGGGGTCGAGGAAGCGCTCGGGGTCGCGGTTGGCGGTGTTGAGGCACAGGATGACCGTCGTACCCGCCGTGATGGTGTGGCCGCCCAGTTCGACGTCCTCCAGTGCGACCCTCTGGAACTGCTTGGCGACGCTCAGGTACCGCAGCAGCTCCTCGACGGCCTTGTCGGTGAGCGTGGGGTCGGCGCGCAGCGCGGCCAGCTGCTCCGGGTTCTGCAACAGCGCGAAGGTGCCCAGCGCCAGCATGTTCGCGGTGGTGTCGAACCCGGCCGACAGCAGGATCAGGGCCATCCCCTTCAGCTCCTCGTCGGTCAGGTCGCTGTCGGTGAGGTCGCTGAGCACGTCGTCGGTGGGGTTGGCGCGCTTGGCGACCACCAGCTCCGCGAGGTACTGCTGGACCGCGGTGTAGGACGCGATCAGTTCCTCGTCGCTGACCTCTCCGCCGAGGAACTTGTCGATGTGCTCCAGGAAGGAGCCCCGGTCCTCATACGGCACCCCCAGCAGCTCGCAGATGACGATGGCGGGGATGGGCTTGGCGAACGCGGTCACCAGGTCCGCCGACGGCCCGGCCTGCTCCATGGCGTCCAGATGCTCGGCGGTGATCTGCTCGACGCGCTCGGTGAGCAGGCGCATCCGCCGGACGGTGAACTTGCCCACCAGCGGTTTCCTGTACCGGCTGTGCTGTGGCTCGTCCGTGAGCAGGAACTCGCCGGGCGGCGCCGGAGGGACCTCGATGTCGCCGTAGTCGATCAGCGGGTGGTGGCGCATGAGCTCTCTGCGTGAGCTGAACCGCGAGTCGGCCAGGACCGACCTGAGCAGGTCATAGCCGGTGACCAGCCAGCCCTGGTGCTCGCGGGCCTCGATCAGCTCCTTGGGCGGGTCGAAGGGACAGCCGGACTGACGCGCCGTCGGCATCGTCCTGAGGGTGTGGAGGGATTCATTCATGACTTTTTCCTTGTCTCGCGATAGGACGCGTTGTGTGGGTTGGCAGCGAGTCACATGCTCTGGCGGCATGCCGATCCGTGTCGGCGACATCGGGGGGACATCAGCACCTGGTGGAGGCCGTTCGTCACTCACACGGGCAAGGGCTGACTGCCGCACGTGCTCCGGGTGGTCCACTCACAGCCCGGTGCTCATCTCGCGCAAATCTCCTGGAAGCCTCCGCCCGGCGGCGCGAGACGAGCCGAGGAAGTGCCGTTCTTGTTCAGGGCGACAGCGCCGTGAACTGCCTGTCCGTCAGATCAAGATGGGGACGTTCGATACGGCCTAGGAGATCTTGCGGCGGTAGGTGTTCATGGCGAAGAGGTACGCGACGACGAGGATGCCGGCGCACCAGGCCAGGGCGATCCAGATGTCGGTGCCGACCGGCTGCTGGGTGAGCAGGTTGCGGATGGCGTTGACGATGGAGGTCACCGGCTGGTTCTCGGCGAAGACGCGCAGTGGGCCGGGCATGGTGTCGGTGGGTACGAAGGCCGAGCTGAGGAACGGCAGGAAGATGAGCGGGTAGGAGAACGCGCTCGCGCCGTCCACGGACTTGGCGGACAGGCCGGGGATGACGGCGATCCATGTCAGCGCCAGGGTGAACAGGATCAGGATGCCGGCGACCGAGAGCCACGCCGACACTCCCGCCCCCGAACGGAAGCCCATGAGCAGCGCGACGAGCACGACGACCACGAGCGAGATCAGATTGGCGACCAGCGAGGTCAGCACGTGCGCCCACAACACGGACGAGCGCGCGGTCGGCATGGACTGGAAGCGCTCGAAGATTCCGCTCTTCATATCCATGAACAGCCGGAACGCGGTGTAGGCGATGCCCGAGGCGACCGTGATGAGCAGGATGCCGGGCAGCAGGTAGTTCACATACGAGACCGACCCGGTGTTGATCGCGCCGCCGAACACGTAGACGAATAACAACAGCATGGCGATCGGCATGACCGCGGTTGTGATGATGGTGTCCAAGCTACGCGTGATGTGGCGCAGGGACCGTCCCAGCAGGACGGTGGTGTCGCCGAAGAAATGCTTGCTCATCGTTGTTCCTTACGCGTTCGTAGCGGCGTTGTGGTGCTTGCTGTCCGCACCGACGAGCGCGAGGAAGACGTCCTCCAGGGTCGGCTGCTTTTCGACGTATTCGACCTTCGCGGGCGGGAGCAGCTGCTTGAGCTCCTCCAAGGTGCCGTTGACGATGATCCGGCCCTCGTGCAGGATCGCGATGCGGTCGGCGAGTTGTTCGGCCTCGTCCAGGTACTGCGTCGTGAGCAGCACCGTTGTGCCGTTCTCTG
>NZ_JBHSBI010000043.1:0-82598 GCF_042650645.1 Nonomuraea purpurea | reverse complement strand
CGAGGGGCTCCTGGATGCGCGCAAAAGAGACGCGACGGGGACCAGCGGGTACGGCGGAGGCGTTGCGCGAGGCTGCCAACAGATGTCCTTCCGAGGGATCGGGGTGGACTTGCTGCACGCACGCCGGACGGCCCGGCGCTCAGAGCGAGCGACGGGTGACGTCAGGGGTAACGTGGAAGGGCAGCATAACCCAAAAAAGAAACGAGTTGCAACGCCTATATTATTCGTCAACCTCGATCCCGCTCACAGTATGGCACGCCTCGATTCGGGTCGTCAACTCTGAGCATCGGTAACGGGCATCGGTCCCGGCGTCATTGACGCGAAGACGAACGCGGGGCCCTGCTCGACCAGCGCCACGACCTGGTCACAGCCGTACGCCCGCACCTCCCTCGTCGAGGCGGAGGAACGTGGCGCCCTCGACGGCCGCGCGGGCCCCGAGGACGTGGCCGTCGCACATCCTCGTCTCCGTCCCGGCGCGGTCGATCACCTTCCACGTCACCGGCTCCCGGCACGGCCGGCCCAGCCGGTCGTAGTGCCAGGTGCGGCGGCACACCCGGCACGTGGAGATGCCCGCGCTGGAGGACAGGGTGTTGCCGTGCTCGGGGCAGACGGTCCATGGCATGCCGCACGGCTGGGCCTGGAGTTCGGCCAGGTCCGCGGCTGCCCGCCGCAGGGCTTCGGCACCCCTGGCCAGCGACTCGACGGCCTGCTGCACCACCGCGAGGTAGTCGCCTTCCGGCGGGCCGCCGCCGAGCGTCAGGGCCTCGGTGGTGAGCGCCTCGGCACGGCTCGCGAGGTCGTGCAGGTGAGCGGGCGTGACGGTCATCCGGGCTTCTCTCTCGCAAGGACCGCCGCTGGTGCGGCCGGGGATGTGGTTGCTGCATTGGACCCTACGTCGCGGCGGAGCCCCAGTGGGCGATGACCGGCTTCAGGAAGGCGACGTGCGTCCCGTCCAGCCCCGCGACCTCGGCCGGTGAACGGACGAAGGCGATCCTGGCCAGTTCCGGCTCGCGGCCATGGGCCGTCTCCGAAGACACCAGGGCCGCGTACCGCTCGCGCAGCAGCGACTCCGGCCGGTGCGGGGCCAGGAACAGGACCCCGACGTGCCCCTCCTCGTCGTGGGTGACCAGCCACAGCCTCAGCTCGCCCGGCGCGGTGTCGAGGCCGGTCTCCTCGGCCAGTTCCCTGGCGGCGTGCCGGCGGAGGGCGGAGGTGTCGAGCGGTTCCCGGCCCTGCGGCGGTTCGGCGGATCCGCCCGGCAACTGCCAGCGGCCGGGTGAGGCCGTGGACGCCGACATCCGGCCCACCAGCAGGCGCCCGTCGTTCGTCGGCTGCACGACGGCCACGAACAGGGACGGCAACGATGCGGTCGCGCCGGGAACCCGGCGCAGGGCGTAGTGACGGTAGGTGGTCCTCACCCAGGTGAGCACCAGGCCGCGCGGCCCCTCTCGTTCCAGCCCCGCGCACGCCGCCGCCGGCCCGTCGAAGAGGCTCGGGTTGGCGCGTACCGCCTGCTCCCACACCCGGTTCATGGCCTCCCGCTCCTCGGGCGGCACCCGGGGCGGCGCGGTCTCGACCAGCCGGATCCGGTCGACCTCCAGGAGTTCGACGCGGGACGGTCGCGACAGGGGCTCGATCACCGGGCTCATGCTGGCGGAGCGCGGACCGTCTGACAACGATCGCCACGCGGCCGGTTCTCAGCCCGACCAGGCGCTGAGCGCGCCGCCCGCGGCGGTGGTGCTGACGGCGAGGGAAGGAATCGGTTCCCGGGCGGCCGTACTGGGTATTTTCAGGCGACGCCCGGCTGCCCGTCGAGAGAAAGGAGGTGGCCGATGCAGAGCGACGGCGAGCTGATGCTGGGCGGCTTGCTGGGCGCCTGTCACATGGCCTCGATGGAGGACCTGCCCGCGATCGTCGCCGAGCACGGCGGCCTGGCCGGGTTCTCCGACGCGGTGATCTACGTGACCGACCTGCAGCAGATGTCGCTGGTGCCGCTGCCCGGTCAGCGGGCGGGGTCGGGCGAGCCCCTGGAGCCGTTCAAGATCGACACCACGCTGGCGGGGCTGGCCTTTCGCGGCGCGGAGCTCGTCCAGTCGCGGGGAGAGGGCGAGGGCGAGCAGTGGTGGGTGCCGCTGCTGAACGGCACCGAGCGCGTCGGCGTGCTGGGGCTGACCGCGACCGTCGGCGGGGAGCTCGCCGAGTGGCGGGCCAAGCAACTGGCGGCGCTGATCGCGGCGCTGGTGGTGGGCAAGGGCCCGACCAGCGATTCCTACGCCAGGGCGGTGCGCGCCCGGTCCGTGAGCCTGTCGGCCGAGGTGGTGCAGAACCTGCTGCCGCCCAGCACGTACGCCGACGCCGACGTGGTGGTCAGCGCCATGCTCGAACCCGCGTACGAGGTGGGCGGCGACGCCTACGACTACGCCCTCGACGAGGGCGCCCTGCACCTGGCGATCTTCGATTCCATGGGGCACGACACCTCCTCCGCGCTGACGACCTCCGTCGCGGTGGCGGCGTTCCGGCAGAGCCGTCGGGAGCGGCAGGATCTGCCCACGACGGGCCAGGACATCGACGCGGCCATCGCCGAGCAGTTCACCGGCCGCTTCGCCACGGGCGTGCTGGCCGATCTGGACCTGCGTACCGGCTGGCTGAGCTGGGTGAACCGGGGGCATCATCCGCCGCTCGTGCTGCGCGACGGCCGGCTCGTGGCCACCTTGACCAGCGAGCCCGACCCGCCGATGGGTTTCCGGCTGAGCCCGTCGACCGGCCTGCTGCGCTACCAGTTGGAGCCGGGCGACCGGCTGGTCTTCTTCACCGACGGGATCATCGAGGCCCAGAGCCCGGACAGGGAGCTGTTCGGCCTCGAACGGTTCATCGACTTCATCATCCGTCACGAGGCCAACGGCCTGACGGCCCCCGAGACGCTGCGCCGCCTGATCCAGGCGATCCTGCAGCACCAGCGCGCCCGGCTCCAGGACGACGCCACCGTCCTGATGCTGGAGTGGCACAGCGGCGAGGAGCGGCGGCTGACGCCCTGAAGCGTTTGGAATGCGGTCTGACCTGCGGGTATGATCTAAATCACAAACGCATAACGTGACAGGGCCCGGTTCCCCCGTCTCCAAGCCGAGCGCTTCTCACCCCGCATCATCCGGACGAGGGGGCGGAGGGTGAACGCGCACCACACAACCTCTATCACCGCCCGCATCACACTGTTCACCGGCGTGGTGGCGGCCCTGATGTCCACGGTGCTCGCCGTCGTCCTGATGATCGCCATCCACAGTTTCGCGACCGACACTCTCACCAGGGAGACCCGGGCGGCCGGCGGCCGCGTGGCCACGCGGCTGGAGGAGGAGGTGTGGCCCAGTCCCCCGCTCAGCGGACTGCACTCCCGCAACATCCAGATCGTCGACCACAAGGGCCGCGTCGTCGCCTCCACCCCGGCGCTGCACGGCAAACCGCCGATGGCGCAGCTCGCGCCGGATCCCCTGAACAGCAAGGAAGCCGTCGTGTGCGACGGGATCTTCCCCGACAGCGACTGCGCGATCGTGGTCGCCCAGTCGGCCCACCGGCCCGAGGGGAACTGGACCGTCTACACCTCCTCGCCCGCCATCCCCCTGTGGGTGGAGCCCTGGCTGGCCGCCCTGGTGGCCGGGTCGGCGGTGGGGATCGCCGTGGGCATCACCTACCTCGGCCACCGGATCGTCACCACGGCCCTGCGGCCGGTCAGCGCCATCCGCAAGGAGCTCGACGAGATCAACGCCTCGTGCCCCGGCCACCGGGTGCCCGTGCCCTCCAGCCGGGACGAGATCAGCGGGCTGGCCGACAGCATCAACCTCACTCTGGCCCGCCTCGACCGCGCGATGAAACAGCAGCGCCAGTTCACCTCCGACGCCTCCCACGATCTGAGGAGCCCCATCGCCGCCATGCGCGCCGAGGTGGAGGACGCCCTGCAGGCGCCGCGCGACACCAGCGTGACCACGATGGGCAAGAGCATCCTGGGCAGCCTGGACCGCCTGGAGGCGATCGTCTCCAACCTGCTCGCCCTGGCCAAGCTCGACGCGGGAGCCCCGTACACGGACGAGCCGATCGACCTGGCCGAGCTGACGAACACCGAGTGCCAGACGCGCCGCCCGACGAGTAAAAGGCTCATTTGCCGCCTCGAATCCGGCGTGCTGGTCCGGGGCGACCGGCTCCAGTTGACCCGCCTGATCACCAACCTGCTCGACAACGCCGACCGGCACGCGGACAGCACGGTCACGGTCACCGTCCGGCAGGCCGCGCAGGACGTCGCGGAGCTGGAGGTGGTCGACGACGGGCCCGGCATCGATCCGGACAAACGCGAGCTGGTCTTCGAGCGGTTCACCCGGCTCGACGCCGCCCGCAACAAGGACGCCGGGGGCACCGGGCTGGGTCTGCCGATCGCCAGGCAGATCGCCGAGTCCTTCGGGGGCACGCTGCGGATCGAGGACAGCGACCGCGGCGCCCGCTTCGTCCTGCGCATCCCGCAGATGACTACTTGACACCAGAGAGCAAGTACTTGCTATTGTGTGTCAAGTGAGCACTGCCGAGCACGTCGAACTGGCCCGTGAGCTGGCCCGCCTCGTGGAGATCCGCATCACCGACCCCCTGGAAATCCTCCTGAACTCCGACGAACACGTCGGCGCCGTGGGCGAGCGGCTGCGCATCGAGGCCGAGGTCTGGGCCGCGCAACTGCTGGGGCCCGACGACAGGCTGGCCGTCATGACCTCGGCCCGGCTGATCGCCGCGCTGTTCCCCGGCGACGCGCCGTTCGACCCGCCCGACGAATGGTGGCGCAGCGCCTTCGGCCGGGTGGTGGCGCGGCGGGCAGGGCATCCCGGGGCCGAGGCGGTCAGCTTCAGCACGGCGGCGGCGATGCTCGGCATCACCCGTCAGGGCGTTCACGACCTGGTCAAACGCGCGAAACTCGACCGGCATCCCGGCGGCGGGGTGACGGCCGCCTCCGTTCGCGCCCGGCTCAACCTCCCCAAGGAGCAGCATGTCGCAGCACGACGTCACCATCACTAATAAGGCGGTCCGGCTCGCCGTCCGCGACCACGGCGGCGAAGGCCCGCCCGTCCTGCTCCTGCACGGGCTGGGCGGCACGCTGGACGCCTGGCGCGAGGTGGCGCCGGCGCTGACGGGCGCGCACCGCGTGATCTCCATGGACCTGCGCGGCCACGGCCTGTCAGGCGACGGCCCGTGGGACTGGGACACGGCCCTCGGCGACATCGAGACCGTCATCGACCACCTGGGGCTGGACGCGCCCGCCATCGTCGGCCACTCCCTGGGCGGGATGCTGGCCCTGCTGTGGGCCGCACGGCATCCGGAGTGCCCGGCCATCGTCAACCTGGACGGCCTGCGTTCCGCGGAGAACGACCCCGAGAACTACCCCGGCATGGAAGCGGCCGAGTTGGAACGGGAACTGGCGGGGCTGAAGGCCGCCTTCGACGCCCAGGAGGCCGCGATGGCCCAGCCGCTGCCGCCCGAGCAGGTCCCGCTGGTCCCCCCGCGCGCCGTCGGCGCCGACGGCCGCCTGCGGCCGGGCCCCGAACTCCTGGCCGCCGTGCGGTACGCGCCGCACTTCCGCGACGCCATCCCCTCCCTGATGGACCTCCGGTGTCCGGCCCTGATCGTCCTGGCCACCCAGGACCCGCCCGGCATGCCGGGCGGCGAGCTCACGGCGGCCCTGCGCCGCGGGGTCCGCCGCGACCTGGCGCCCGTCACCGCGGCGCGCCCCGATATCCGGGTGGTGGAGCTGGCGGCCGGCCACAACATGGTCGATGAGAAGCCCGGCGACGTGGCCGCCCTGATCAACGAGTTCCTTTGACGCGATCTCCCGTCAGGGCACGCATCAGCACGGGCAGCGCGACCAGCAGGGCGATCCCCCGCAACACGCCCGCGACCGGGTACGGCGCGCGCAGCCCGAACGCGTGCGCCACGAGCCCGCCCGCCAGCGCGCCCAGCGGGATCAGCCCCCATCCGAGCATCCGGTAGGCGCCGTTCACCCGGCCGAGCAGGTCGGCGGGCACGAGGTGCTGGCGCAGGCCGACCGTCACGATGTTCCAGAGCGTCGTGACGAAGCCGTTGAGCGCCAGCAGGACGCCGAGCACGACCGCGTTCGGGCTCAGGCCGATCCCGGCGAAGACGGCGACGTTCGCGGCGAGCGAGACCAGCAGCGTGGCGCGCGTCCCGGCGCGTTCGACGGCGCGCGCCCCCACCAGGGCGGCGAGCAGACTCCCGAGCGCGGCGCCGGCCAGCAGCAGGCCGTAGCCGCGCGCGTCCAGGTGGAGCGTCTGGGTCGCGAGCAGGACGAGGGTGGCGTTGCCGAGCTGGAAGCAGAAGGAGTTGACGCCGACCAGGAGCGCGAGCGCGCGCAGCAGCCGGTGACCGGCCAGCCAGCGCAGGCCGTCCGCGATCGCCGCCCCCATCGGGAGGTGTTCCGTCCGCCGGCGCGGACGCCGGGGCATCGTCGCCAGCAACGCGGCGGACAGCAGGAACGTGGCGGCGTCGATCCCGAACGGCAGCGCAGCCGCGACCGTGAACAGCAGACTGCCCAGCGGCGGCCCGGCGAACTGCGGCCCGATCGTGTTGATCGCCTGCTGATGGGCGTTCGCCCGGTGCAGCAGGGGCTTGCCGACGATCTCCGGCAGCACCGTCTGGGCCGCGTTGGCGAAGAGGACCGCGCCCGACCCGAGGCAGAAGGCGGCGACCGCGAGCACGGGGATGCTCATGTGGCCGAGCGCGACGAGGATCGCGACGGCGCCGACGATCACCGCCTGGATCGCCTGTGAACGCCACATCAGGCCGATGCGGTCATACCGGTCGACGAGCACGCCGGCGGGGAGTGACAGCAGGAGCCAGGGCAGATACGTCGCCGCGGAGACGACCGAGACGAGCCTCGGGTCGGAGGTGATGGCGACGGCCAGCAGCGGAACGGCCGCGGCGAAGGCCCCGTCGCCGACGCCGCTGATCCCGGCAGCCCACGACAACCGCCGGTAGGGAGAGGTGGTCATGGCGGCGATCGTCCGATGTGCCGGGGCCGCCGCGACAACATTTAGGGCAGCGCTACATAATCGATCCGTGGCGTTGCGGATCGAGCTGGGGGTGGCCGAGCTCGCGGCGACCCGGTTCGCGATCTCGCCGCTGTCCGAGACCGTCGCCGGCCTGCAGCAGCTGGGCGGCCGCGACCGGCACCCGATCAACCTGCGCTGGCTGCGCTGGGCCGGTGACGAGCTCGCCCGGCGGCCGCTCGACCTCGCCTGCACCTGGCCCCTGATCGTGAGCGACCGGCTGAACTGGCCCGAGTTCCTCGTGCCCGCGCCCAGTGGTCCCGGGGCCACGATCGAGGACGACCTGGCGGCGTTGCTGCGCACCACCGCCGCCGACGTGCGGACGAGCCTGCGGCGCGTGTTCGGCGCGGAGCCCCCCGCCCCCGTCGCGCGGCTCGCCGAGGACCCCGCCTCCGGTTTGCGCGCGATCGCCGCGGAGCTGCGCACGGCCTACGACCGGCTCGTCGCGCCACACTGGTCGCGGATCCGCGCCGTGCTCGACGCCGACGTCGTCCATCACGCCAAACGGCTGGCCGCCGGCGGCGCCGAGCGGGTGTTCTCCGGCCTGCACCCGGATCTGCGCTGGTGCGACGGCCAGTTGGTGCTGACCGGGGAGCGGTGGCGGGCCGAGCGCACGGTGGATCTCGGTCCTGGCGGGCTGGTGCTCATGCCGGTGGTGCTCGGCTCGCCGTACGTGCTGATCAAGAAGAGGACGTCCACGCAGACCACGGTGCGTTATCCGGCCAGGGGCGCCGGGACGTTGTGGACCATCGGAACCCGGCCGCCCCCGGGCAGCGCGGTCCGGCTGCTGGGCCGGGCGCGGGCCGAGCTGCTGGAGGCGCTGCGTTCGCCCGCGACGACCACGGACCTGGCCCGCGCGCTCGGTGTCACGCCCAGCGCGGTCTCGCAGCACCTGGCGGTGTTGCGGCAGAGCGGGCTCGTGGCGCGCGAGCGTTGCGGGCGCAATGTCCTGTACGTCATGACCGACCTGGGAGCCGCCCTGCTCGGTACCGGGCCCAGATCGTCTTGAGCGCCCCGCTCCCCGCCCGCCTGCGAATCCGGCCGGGCAGCCGCCCCCGTTCCCCGACGGGGGCGACTGCCCGTTTCAGCTCATCCGGCCGGAGGGGCCGGAATCTTCGGACGCACCCGGACGACCTCACCGCCCTGGGTCATGTAGAAGTCCACCGCGTTCCAGTCGCGCTTGCCGAGCCGGTGGGCGCGCCGCAGCTCCGACATCTCCCAGGCGGTCCCGAGATTGTTGGCGGGGTCGGCCACCGTGCGCCAGTCACCGGCGGGAACCCGGTCGGCCCTTGCCAGCAGGGAGGTCACGGCTTCGTCAGGGGTCTTGGCCAGCGTCTTCATGGCGTCGTCCACGTAGACGCCGTCGAGGCTGACCGACAGCCTGACCCCGTCGTCGCCCATACCTCGGGTGACCGCGGACATCCAGATGGGACGCCCGTCGCCGTTCGGCGTCGGCAGTCCGAGTCCCTTCTTGTTGAGGGTGAACGCGCTCCCGCCCAGTTGCCTGGCCAGGGCGTCGGAGTGCTGACCGATGCCGAGGACGAGCCGGTCACCGCTCCTGACCAAGTCGTCGATGCAGTCGTTGTGCACCAGGACCGGCGTCCCGCCGATGTAGACGTAGTAGGTGTGGTCGGTCTCGACCTCGAAGTTGTACACCTCCACGGGCCCGTCGGAGGCCGACACGGCCTGGACGGGCCTGGCCGCGCCGGACGGGTCCTGGAGCGCGTCGCCGGGCCGCAGGTCCTCCGCCCGTGTCCAGCCCTTGCCCTGCACCCAGAAGCGGTGGCCCTCGGTGGCCGAGAGCGTCCCGCCGGCCGTGGTGATCCGCACCAGCGAGTCGACCGTGCGGTGGAACAGGCGGGTGACGCCGCGCAGGGTGCGCGCGCCGGTCTCCGGATCGGCCGCCCACACCCGGTCGCCGGCCTTGATGTCCTCGATCCTGCGTGGGCCGTTCTCCGTGTCCACCATCGTGCCTGCAGGGAAGCACTGGCCCGCGGCCAGCGTCCTGCCGGCGGACTGCTCCAGGCCGGAGATCGCCGCGCCGGACAGCCCGGAGTACCGCAGCCGGAACAGGGCCGAGCCGACCGACGCGCCCCCGCGCAGGGCGCCGCGCACGCCGGCCGCGTACACGTACCCGGCCTTGATCACCGGCGGGATGACGATGCCGCCGACGGCCCAGGCGCAGTTGGAGGCCGATCCGCCGGTGCCGCTGACCTTCTTCCAGCAGCCGACGTAGTCGTGGACCAGGGCTCGGGCCAGGCCCTCGATGACGGCCTGGGTCAGCTCCCAGCCGTTGATGTGCGTGCGCTTGGTGTAGCGCACCTCGAACGGCCCGCTGCCGAGATAGTCGAGCTGCAGGGAGACCGTGCAGTCGGCGATCCCGTGGCCGGCCTGCGGGCAGGACAGCAGGTAGTAGTCCTGCTCACCCCACATGTGGTACTCGAGGTCGATGTCGCAGCCGATGTCGTCGCCCGACCCGGTTCCGACGCAGTTGCTCTTGGGATTGATCTCGAACCAGGGGCTGTTCACGGTGGCGATCACCCCGGCCAGGCCGGTCGGACCGGCCTGCGAGGCGCGCTCGGCCTCACGAGCCCGGTCGGCCGCCTCCTCGGTGCGCCGGGCGGCCTGCTGGGCCTCCTCGGCGGCCTCGCGCGCGCGGGCCGCGGCGTTCTCGGCCGTGGTGGCGTCCTTCTCGGCCTGGGTGGCCACGTCGCGGGCGGTGGCGGCGTCCCGTTCCGCGGCGCCGGCGGCGTCGCGGGCCGAGGCGGCGTCCAGCTCGGCCTCGTCGGCCGAGTTGCGGGCGTCGGCGGCGTAGCCTTCCGCGGCGGTGGCGGCCGAGTCGGCGCGCGCGGCGTCCTCGGTGGCGCGGCGGTCGTACTCGACGGTGTTGGCCTCGGCCTGCACCGCCGCCTTGGCCGCCGCTGCCGCCTCGGCCGCCGACGCGCGCGCCCTGGCGAGGGCGGCCACGGCCTTGGCGGCGGACTTCGCGGCTTCCGCGGCGGCGACCGCGGCGGCCTTGGCGTCGGCGTCGGCCTTGTCGGCCAGGCCCTGCGCCTCCTTGGCGGCCTTGTCGGCCTGGGCGGCCTTGGCCTGGGCGACGGCGGCCTGCTGGGCGGCGAGCGTCTTGGACGCCTGCGCGGTCAGCACGGCCAGACCCGCGGAGGCGTCGCTCTCCTTGTAGGGGGAGCCGAGCTCGATGGCGTCGTTGGCCGGTTTGATGACCTGGGCGGCCGAGTCGCGGGCGGCCAGCGCCGCCTGGGCGGTGGCGTAGGCGAACCCGGCGGTCTTGACCGCGCTCACCCGGGCGGCGTCGGCCTCCTTGCGGGCGATGACGGCGTCGACCTTGGCCTGGACCGCCTTGGCCTTGGCGGTGTCGGCGTAGGCCTTGGCCTCCTTGACGTTGATGGAGGCCGCCCACGAGGCGGCGATGGCGTCGGCCGCCGCGGCGTGGGCCTGCTTGACGGCGGCGTTGGTGATCGCCACGTCGCGCTGGGCCGCGTCGGAGGCGGACCTGGCGCGGGCCGCGGAGCCCTCGGCGCGGGTGGCGGCCTCGCGGGCGGCGGACGCGGCCGCGGTGGCCTCGTCGGCGGCGGCGCGGGCGTTGGTCGCGGCCGTGGTCGCCCGGTCGGCCGCGGAACGCGCCTGAGTGGCGGCGGTCCTGGCGTCCCCGGCGGCGTCGGTGCCCTCGACGGCGGCCAGTTGCGCGTCCGCGGCGGCGGACTTGGCCACCGCGGCGTCGCGCTGGCTCTCGGCCTCAAGGGCCTCGTCGCGCGCCGCGACCGCCTTGCGCTCGGCCTCCAGCGCCACGTTCTTCTTGTTGGCCGCGGTCGTCCCCGCCGCCTGGGCGTCGCTGAGCGCGCCGGCCGCGACTTGGCGTTCCGACTGCGCCCGCTGTTCCGCCGCGGCGGCGTTGGCCCGCTGCTGGGCGGCGATGTCCTTCTGCCGCTTGGCGTTGTCGCGCTCGGACTCGGCGATCTCCCGCTTGGCGCGGGCGTCGTCGGCGGCCGCCTTCGCCGTCGCCTCGGCGGCCTCGGCCCTGGCCTGGGCGTCCTTGGCCTTGGCGGCGTTCTCCGCGGCCAGGTCGGCCTGGCGGGCGGCGCCGTCGGCGGCGGCCTTGGCCTGCGCGGCGGCCTCCTGCGCGGCGATGCGCCGGAACTCGGCCCGCGAGGCGTGCGCCTGCGTCTCGGCCAGCGCCATCAGCGTCTTGCTGTCGGCGGCCGAGGCTCGGGTGGCGTTCGAGGCGGTCTCGGTCGCCTTGGCCACCGCCAGCGCGGCGGCGGCCGAGGCGCGGGTGACCTGCACGGCCTGCTGGCCGTAGAGCAGGCCGCGTCCCCTGGGCAGCCCGGCGCCGTCCGCGATCGTGTACGCGGCCTGCTGCGCGGCCACGGCGGTGTCCGCGTGGCGCTGCGCCGACTGGGCGGCGCGCGCGGCGACGAAGACGCGGCCGAGCGCCATCGCCTGGGCCTTGACGATGTCGTTCTTGACCTTGGTGAAGTCGGACGCGCTCGGATAGTTCGGGGTGTCGGACGGCTGCTTGAGCCAGTACGCCTGCCAGTCGGCGAGCCGGACCGCGATGATCGACTGGCCGAGCGCCTCGCCGAGGGCCTGGGAGGCCACCTGGAGGTCGGCGGAGGCCTGGGCCTCCTCGGACAGGATGGTGTCACGCTGGGCGCGCTGACCGTCCACCTCCTGCTGCCACTCGATCGAGGCCGTGGCCAGCTCGGCGGTCAGGACCCCCTTCGGGTCGGGCGGGTTGTGGCTGGTGCAGGAGGCGTAGCGGGCCTTGAGGTTCTCCACGTCGACCCGGAACTCCATGCTGTCCGGATCGGGGGCGCTGGTCGGGAAGCCGCCGCGGGCCAGGAAGGCCCGTGCGTCGTCGGCGTACATGGGGTGGAGGAAGGCCATGTCCCGCCACGCCCGCCACCCCTCGAAGTCGTCGCCGTCCTCCGGGTACCGCTCGGCGGCGATCGCGTTGACCGCGTCCACGGACTCCTTGGCGGCGACCGGGGTCTGGTCGGCGTAGAAGTCACTCTCGTCGGTCCAGAACTGGTTGCTGCTCCAGGTGGTCAGGCCGACCTTGAAGAACGGGTCGTCCTTCTGTTCGATCCACCGGAACCCGGTCTCGGTGTAGCCCTTCGGAGGTGGAACGTCGAGCGACTGCTCCCAGACGTCGGGCCGGCCGTTGAGCTCGTCCACCTTGGCCAAGGCCCGATCCCGGTCCTTGTCGTAGGCGATGCTCAGTGGCGTCGGCGGGTCGGACCAGTAGTCGGGGGCGGCGTTGCGCAGCAGGACGTCGTCGGTGCCGCTCAGCCCGGCGCGGGCGACGGCCTTCAGGTCCTGGCTGCCCTTGCGCTGTACGACGGTGAGCAGGCACTGCGCCGCGCGGATGTCGGCGGCGCGCGCCAGGTCGTAGGGCGGGTCGTCGGCGTAGGCGGCCGTCGGGCCGAACCCCGGCACGGGCGCGAGCTGCGCTCCCGAGGCGACGACGACGGCGGAGGCGAAGGCTGCGGTGGTGGCCCGCAGCCGTCCTAAAAGAGGGCGCCGGGTACGGCGCGAAGAAGATGCGTTGGTGCGCATGGTCAGCTTTCAGCCGAAGAGGTGAGGGGGACGATCAGAAGAAGGCGTTGAAGGCGTTCCAGCCCGCGTTGCCGATCTTCTCCTTGGCGGCGAACGGCGCCGAGGCGACACCGGTGCCCTTGAACAGCCACAACGCGCCGGCCGAGTCGCGGGCGATCAGATCGGGTTTCCCGTCCCCGTTGTTGTCGCCGGTCGAGACCAGGGCGGTGTAAGCCTCCCAGCCGGTGCCCGCGCTGATGCGGGCGCCCAGGATCTGGTTGGCGATGATGCTGCCCGTCCCCGGATAGATGTACAGGGTGCCGGTGGTGGTTCTGGCCAGCAGGTCGTTCTTGCCGTCGCCGGTGTAGTCGCCGTACCCGGCCAGGGCGTTCATGGCGTTCCAGCCGGAGGTGCCGGTCGGCACGCGGGAGGCCAGGCCGCCGTCGGTGCGTCCCGGGTACAACCACAGGGCGCCGGCGGTGTCCCGCGCGATGATCTCGGCCGCAGGGCTGCTGCCCATGTTGCCCGGGGTCATGATCAGATTGTAGACGTCCATGTTCGAGGCGACCGGCATGGTCGATGTGCCGCGTTCCGCGGTGTAGTAGAGCTCGCCGGCCAGGCGGAAGAACAGGTCGTTCCCTTTGCCGCCCTCCGAGGTGGTGGCGCGCACGAGCGCGGTCGCCGCGGAGAAGCCGCCGCCGAGGTCGACGGGCGACTGCAGGCCGCCGCCGGTCTTCGGCTCATAGGCCAGCAGGTGCCCGTCCGAGCTCCTGCGGACGAACAGGGGCAGCGTCGGCGCGGCCTGGTCGGCGTTCGCGGCGGGCGGTGCGCCGAGCACGGCGACCAGCGCCGCCGCGGCCACGGCTAATACCCGTCGTATCGAGTTCGTCATTCGACGTGACCTCACAAGACATCGGTGGTACGTGGATCTGCGAACCCCAGGGCCCTGTGGGTAGATCAACTTTAGGGCAGCCGTTCCGGCGCTCGTCACAGGGGTGACGACCGCGCGTTCGCCCTGGTCTCACAGGTGCTTCCCGCTGATTGCGAAGAAGACGGTGGAACCAGAACCTTGATCGGAAATGGCGCTCATCCCGATACGATCGGCCCCGCGATGCCTTCCCTCGACGCAGGAGGCCCTGCCGTGGTGGTGTTCGTGGGCGCCGGCTACGCATCGGGCTTGTCGTTTGCCGTGCGCCGATTCTGGGGGCGCCGAAGGCCACGGCGCTCGAGATGTTGCGGGTCACCGGGCTCCGGCGACTGGCTCCTGGGTGAGCCGCAGCGACAGGTAGTGGCCGATGCCCGTCACCCTCGTGTGGCGCACCTTCCTGCGCTTGAACTCCCTGAAGCCGAGCTTCTCATACAGCCGCAGCGCCGGCGCGTTGATGTCGGAGACCTCCTCCAGCACGTACTCGTCGTACTGCGGCAGGGCGAGCAGATGCGTCAGGATGGCCGTGGCCACGCCCCTGCCCCTGAACCTCGCTCCCGTCGCGACGAACTCGAGCGAGGCCAGCCCCTGCCTGGCGTACGGCAGGAGCTTCTGGAACTCCCGCCTGAACACGAAATCGGCGATCGTACCCTTGACGGGCCCGAGATGCCGGCGTAGCTGGGCCGCGTCGTGCCTGACCGACAACTGCCTGCCGTCGGTGCACGCGACGATGCCGGCCGGCTCCCCGTCGATCAGGGCGACGTAGAACAGGTCGAGCACCAGCATGTGCGCGACGGCGTCGGCGAGCCGGTCCCGGTCCTTGGAGAAGAAGACCAGGTCGGGGCCGAAGCCGTCGGCGAAGACGCCGGCGATGGCTCTGCGCCGGCCCTCGCCCAGGTCTGCGGCCCGGCGGATCTCGATCATCGTTCGTCCTTTCCTCGTCGGGCGATGAGCGCCTCGACGCCGTCGAGCAGCAGGTCGAGGCCGAAGGTGAAGTCGTGGTCCTCGACCCACTCCTCGGCGTGGCCGAAGCCGTGCGAGCGGAGCGCCGCC
This sequence comes from Nonomuraea purpurea, assembly GCF_042650645.1. Taxonomy (NCBI): domain Bacteria; kingdom Bacillati; phylum Actinomycetota; class Actinomycetes; order Streptosporangiales; family Streptosporangiaceae; genus Nonomuraea; species Nonomuraea purpurea. The sequence continues at coordinate 67,976 of NZ_JBHSBI010000043.1, read as the reverse complement.
GACAGGCCCGGATACTCCTGGGCGTCCACGAACCGTGTGAGCATCGCCGTGTACGCGCTCAGCCCCGCCAGGGCGGACTCGTCGGCCGGGCCGCGCATGTCGTGGGCGAGCGTGGCGGCGCTGACGGCGTAGGCCGACAGGGTGCTGCTGATGTTGACGCCCTCTCCCGCGTCCAGCCCGGCGCGGGCCAGCACGGTCAGCGACCGGTCCAGCCAGCGCAGCACGCGCGGCCCCATGGGCGGGGTCAGCGGTGAGACCTCCAGCAGCCACGGGTGGCCGAGCAGGAAGTCGCGGTTGGCGCGCGTCCAGGCGGTCAGGTACTCGCGCCACGGCAGGTCGCCGGGCTCGGGCGGGGCCGGGGCCGCCGCGTCGGCCATCGCGGTGAGCAGGTCTTCCTTGCTGCTGACGTAGCCGTACAGCGACATCGTCGAGACGCCCAGCTTGGCGGCGACGCTGCTCATCCGGACCCCGGCCAGCCCTTCGGCGTCCGCGATCTCGATGGCGGCGTCGGTGACGCGGTCAAGGCTCAGGCTGGGGCGCGGCCCCCGGCGCGTGGCGGGCTCCCTGCCCCACATCCGCGCGACGACCGTCGGCATCTCCTGCTCAGCTTCGATGACGCACCTCCATTAATACCGTACTTCACACACTGTAGCCTATACGGCATTTCCGGATGACCCCGCCCGTGAGGAGGTGGTAGCTTCGTCGAAACGCCGACCTGGTGAGAGGCCCCGTGCACGGACGGATCCCCTGGTACAGCCCGCCTTCCATGACCGAGGAGCAGCGGGCGGTCCACGACGAGATAACCGGCGGGCCGAGGGCGGCCGGCCCCCAGGCGTTCCGGTTGACGGACCGGGAGGGCCGCCTGGAGGGCCCGTTCAACGCGATGCTGGCCGCCCCAGGGGTCGGCGGCCCGCTGCAGCGGCTGGGCGCGGCGATCCGGTACGCGACGGCCCTGCCCGGCCGATGGCGCGAGATCGCGATCCTGGAGGTGGCGCTCGCGCGCCGCAGCGACTTCGAGTGGTACGCCCACGAACGCGTCGGCAGGAACGCGGGCCTGACCGAGGAGGAGCTGTCCGCACTGCGTTCGCAGGCGGACGCCCCGACGTTCGACGAGGCCGAACGCACTGTGCGTTCCGTCTGCCGGGCGCTCGTCGCGCAGCGCGACCTCGACGACGACCTCTACGCCCGCGCCGAGGCCGCCCTGGGCACGACGAGCCTGTACGAGCTGGTCGTCCTGGTCGGCTACTACGACACGCTGGCGCTGTCCCTGGCCACGTTCCGCACCCCGCTGCCCGCGGGCGAACCCCCGGTCTTCGCGACCGAACCCTAGTTGGGGTTGCCGGCGTGGGTGAGGGTCTCCCAGGCGACGAAGAGGTTGTTGGTGCCGGCGGGACGCTGCCGTTCTGTGAGGGTCTGGGTGTTGGTCATCGCGATGCCCAAACGGTTGTTCAGGGCGTTGAAGCCGACCTCGGTGACCGGCCCCAGGCCCAGGGTGAGGCTCCCGCCGCAGAGCCACGACGGGACGGCGGTGCCGAGCTGGTACTTGGCGTGCAGGCCGAGCGTGTGCCGCAGCCGGTCGGCGATCTGGGGGTAGAGGTCCTGGCCCTGGATCCTGGCCGTCTCGGCGATGTGCGCGATGGCGGCCAGGCCGTACCCGGTGTGGGTGAAGTCGCGGCACGTCTCCTGGGACAGCCCGTCGACGAAGGTGTCCTGCCCCTGCCAGTAGTCGACGACCTCGTCGCGCGTGTCGATGCCGCTGCCGACGGGGCCCTTGGGGAAGGCGCCGTCGGTGGTGAGGTACACGTAGGCGGGCAGCCGGGCCATGAAGGTGTTGACGGCCTTGTCATAGGCGGCCTTGTCCTGCAGGAACACCGCGATCCCGAGCGCCGCGGCCGTCATCGTCAGCTCCCAGTTGCCGTTCGTGCGCAGGCTGCCGTTGATCACCTTGGGCAGGTAGACGTTCCTGAGCATGGTCGAGAAGCGGTTGACGCCGGTGGCGGACCAGCCGGTGTAGGTGTAGCGGATGATCTCGGCCGCTCTGGGCCAGGACGATCCCGCCCAGCCCGTCTGGAGGGGCGCGTTGCTGTTGGTGTGGTCGGTGATCACGGCGGACCAGGCGTCCATGATCTGGATCGCCTTCTCGGCGTAGCGGCTGTCCCGCGTGATGTACCAGGCCAGTGCGGTGGTGTAGGCGGCCAGCGCGTCCTGGCGCTCGTCCGTGCAGCCGTTGTTGGGGTTGGAGTACGGGCCGCACTCCACGACGGCGCGCGGCTTCGGGGCCCGCGACAACGACGCGAGCGGGCTGGCGATCATCTGATCGTAGGCGCTCTTCCACGGTTGGGCCCCGGCGTTGACCTTGGACCGGACGAAGTCGAGCTGGGCCCTGCTGACGAGCACGCCGGGGTGGGCGAAGGCGGCCGGCGCGGCCGTGGCGGCGGCGGGCTGGGGTGCGACTGCGATGATCAGGGTGATGGCCAGCACAATGGCGAGTGACAGCCGGCTGTGGGGACGGGCCACGACTCACTCCTTATTTAGGAAAGTTTCCTAAAGGGCGGTGAGATCGTAACCCTGACTCAATTTCTTGACAAGAGAGAACGAGGCGTAGGTCACCTTCGGCTGAGGGGCCACGCGACGTCGTCGACCGCGAGAAACGGCGAGACCGCGACCGTGGTCGGCGTCATCCCGGTGAAGGCCATGACGTCTCTGTGAAGGTGAGACTGGTCGGTGTAACCGCTCTCCGCCGCTACCAAGGCGGCACTGTGCCCGGCGGCGAGACGGTGGGCGGCGTGGTCGAAGCGGATGAGCTGGGCGACACGCTTGGGAGTGAGGCCGACCTGGGCGCGGAAGCGGGACCAAAGGCGCTTGCGGCTCCATCCGATCTCGGCGACCAGTCGTCCGACACGCACCCGCCCTCGGCTGGCCACCATCTGCCGCCAGGAGAAGGTGACTTCCGGGTCGACAGCGCGGCCCGCGTCCTGTCGCCGAGCCAGCGCGGCCTCCGCGATCGCGAACCGGTCCTCCCACGACCCGGCGGCACGCAGGCGTTCCTGGATTCGCACGGCCTCTCGTCCCCAAAGATCATCGAGGGCGACCACCGTCCCGCCCAGCTCCGAGGAGGCGCCCAGGACCGCGTGTGCGACCATCGGCGAGAGCCGCAGTTGGAGGCACTCGGAGCTTCTGGCCAGCCCCCGCCCTCGAGCCCTGTCGGGCGCGAGCCCGACGACGACGCGCTCTCGCTGCCGCGCACCACGGCCGTCTTCGACGACGAGTGGTTGGTCTCCGAGGTTCAAGAGCACCGTGACCGAGGGGTGCGGAACCAACGCCACGTCGCGGAACTCATTCGACTGATCGCCGAACCCCGCCATCACGACCCCCGGCAGTCGGCCAGGACGCGACGGGACCGTGATCTCCCATCGAGGCGCACCGGCGCGAAGCGGCTCGGCTGATCCCACGACGACATGGTAAGAGCCACTTCGCGCCGGCCACAACGCGGCGCCAGACGGGTCGCCATGTCGAGCCACGCGATCCCCGATCAACGTCGGCCGGCCCACATCTCGCGCTCGGCGCCGTCGGGGTCGTCGACGACGGTGATCCCCTCGTCGATCAGCGCGGTGGACCGGTCGGCCAGGGTGTATCGGGGCCAGCCCGGGTGGCCGCCGGCGACGAAGCGGACCCAGGCGCTGTGGGCCGTGTCGGCGACGACCCGTGATGGTTCGTCACCGATGAGGGGGCGGCTGGACGCATCGTCGAGGAGGTCGAACACGTACGGGAGTTCCACCGCGTGGGCGGCGCCGAGGCGGCCGGCGAAGCTCGGAGATTCGTGGTCGAAGCGGTACATCCAGGTGTCGGCCTCGCCGGCCTCGAGGCGTGCCTCGGCGACCCGGATCGCCGGAACCCGGATGAAGCAGTCGGTGGTCACGGCGGCGAGCAGGTCCCCGTCGCTCGCTCCCGGCCGGGCCGCCCGGTAGCGCTCGACCGTCCCGTCGGGCCCGCCGAGCGCGCCCACGACCGAGGAGAGCATGCGCTCATCGATGATGTCGATCATGCCGGTGGGGACGAGGCCGATCCGGGTGTCGTCCCGGTTCCACCCGGTCAGGAGCCGCACACCGCTGCCGGCGCCGCTTCTCAACGCGTCGAGAGGGTGGTCGGGGAGGGTGTCGCCGTCGACGACCGGGGCGAAGGGCAGCCTTGCCCACGTGGCCGGATCCGGGCCGATCTGGTCCTCCTCGACGAGGGCGGACGCCGCCCGCGCGAGCCGTCCGGCCGGCACCTCGCCGAAGCCTTCACGGGTCGGGGCCACCCCGAGCGACTCGGCCAGCCTTGAGGCGACGCCCGCGGCGGCCTCAGCCGTGAGCGTCTGGGCGCTCGCCCCGCTCTGGGTGACCGCCTGGCGGAACAGTCCTCGGGCGCGGGGCATGGCCAGCAGGGTGCTGACGCTCATGGCCCCGGCGGACTGGCCGGCGACGGTCACCTTCCCCGGATCGCCACCGAAGGCGGCGATGTTGTCCTGGACCCACTCGAGCGCGGCGATCTGGTCCAGCAATCCCAGGTTGGCGGTGCCGTCACCGAGATAGACAAAGCCCTCGGCGCCGAGCCGGTAGTTGATCGTGACGCACACGACCCCGTCGCGGGCGAAGGAGGTGCCGCGGTAGCCGGCGACGGATCCGGACCCCTTCGTGAACATGCCGCCGTGAATCCAGACCAGTACCGGCAGGCCGGCTCCCCCGGGGTCGGGGGTCCACACGTTGAGGTTCAGACATTCCTCACCGGGGATCACGACCTCCGGGAAGAGCGGATCACCGTTGCCTTTCGGGCAGGTCGGCCCGTAATCGGTAGCGCTGCGCTCGCCTTCCCACCGGATGGGCGGCTCGGGGGGCCGCATGCGGCGCGCCCCGAAGGGCGGGGCGGCGTACGGGATCCCGAGGAACGCCGCCACTCCCTGGTCCATCCGGCCTCGCAGCCGGCCATCGGCCACCTGAACCTCCGGCGCGCTGTCCACGGTCCTCGTCACCTCTCCTGTCGCTTGGAGCTCCACGCGATCGAGCATCACAAGCTCAGGGCCAGGGTGTCTTGGACAAATGTTTCGGGGGCACCGAACACCGGTCGCCCCGAATATCAGGGATATAGCCTGGCTTGGTGCGATTTGGGGTGCTGGGGCCGCTGGCCGTATGGACCGACCGTGGCGAGCCGGTCGCGATTCCGGGCCGCATGGTGCGGGCCCTGCTGGCCGACCTGCTCGTTCACGAGGGACGTCCGGTGTCGGTGGACCGGCTGGTGGAGGACCTGTGGGGCGAGGCGACGCCGGCCGACCCCACCTCCGCCCTGTACGTCCGGGTCTCGCAACTGCGCCGTGCCCTGGCGGGGGCGGAGCCGGGCGGCCGTGACCTGGTGGTGTCCCAGCCCCCCGGCTACCTGCTGCGGGCCGGCACCGACGCGGCGCGGTTCGCGTCCCTGGCCGAACAGGCAGGTCAAGCCGACGATCCGCGGACGCGGGCCGGGCTGCTGGCCGAGGCGCTGGGCCTGTGGCGGGGTCCCGCGCTGGCGGACTTCGCCGACGAGGAGTTCGCCCAGGTGGCCGTGGCCCGGTGGGAGGAGCAGCGGCTGGCCGCCGTCGAGGCGCACGCCGAGGCCCGGCTGGCGCTGGGCGAGCAGCACGCGCTGGTCGGCGAGCTGGGCGAGCAGGTGGCCAGGCACCCCTACAGGGAACGGCTGCGGGCGGCCCACATGCGGGCCCTGTACCGGACCGGCCGGGCGGGCGAGGCGCTGGACAGCTTCCAGGAGGCCCGGCGCGCACTCGCCGCGGAGCTGGGCCTGGAGCCGGGCCCCGAACTGGTCGCGCTGCAGCGGGCCATCCTGACAGGCGACCCGTCAGAGGACGCCCCGGCGCCTGCGTCGCGGCCGGTCAAGCCCACCACCAACCTGCCGGCGCCGGTGACCGAGCTGATCGGCCGCGAACAGGCCGTTCAGCGGGTACGAGAGCTGCTGACGACCGGCCGGCTGGTCACGCTCACCGGGCCGGGCGGGGTCGGCAAGACGAGCGTGGCGATCGCGGTCGCGCGGGCTTCTGCACAGGCGTACCAAGAGGGCGTGTGGCTGGTCGACCTGACCGCGTGGGACGGGCGGGGCGACCCGGCCGAGCTGGTGCTGTCGGTGTTGTCCATCCCCGACGTCCAGGGTGAGGCGGAGTCGGCCGGCGCGCGGCTGGCGGGGTCGCTGCGCGAGCGGCGCATGCTGCTGGTGCTGGACAACTGCGAGCACGTGATCGAGCCGATCGCCGAGCTGGCGGGGGCGCTGCTGCCGGCCGCGCCCGGCCTGCGGGTGCTGGCCACCAGCAGGGAGCCGCTGCGGCTGCGCGGCGAGGCCCGCTGGGAGCTGCCGCCGCTGGAGGTCCCCGACACCGACGACCCCGATCGGCTGGCGCGCGCGTCGGCCGTGCGGTTGTTCCTGGCCAGGGCGGGGTTGGGCTCCGACCATGAGAGCGTCGCCGGGGTGGCGGAGGTGTGCAGGCGGCTGGACGGCATCCCGCTGGCGCTGGAGCTGGCCGCCACCCGGGTGCCGGTGCTGGGCGTCCAGGAGCTGGCGGCCCGGCTCAAGGTGCCGCAGGACCGGTTCGGGCTGCTGGGGGCCGGGCCGAGGGACGCGCCGGAACGGCAGCGCACCCTGGCCGCGGTGATCGACTGGAGCTGGCGGCTGCTGGACGAGCCCGAGCGGGCCGTGCTGCGCCGGCTGGCCGTGCACGCGGGCGGCTGCACCCTGGCCTCGGCCGAGGTGCTCTGCTCCGGTGACGGGGTCTGCTCAGGCGAGGTGCTTGACCTGCTGGCGGGGCTGGTGGACCGGTCGTTGGTGGTGCGCGGCGACGGGCCCAGGTTCCGGCTGCTGGAGTCGGTGTACGCGTTCTGCCTGGGCCGGCTGCGCGACAGCGGGGAGGAGGAGGCGCTGCGGCGCCGGCACGCCGACCACTACCTGGCACTGGCGGAGCAGGCCGAGGCGTGCCTGCGCGGGCCCGGCCAGCGCGAGTGGCTGCGCCGCCTGGACGCCGAGGCCCCGAACCTGCGCGCCGCCCTGGAGACCTACCGGCGCGCGGGCGCGGCCGAGCAGGCGCTGCGGCTGGCCTCGGCGCTGACGTGGTACTGGTTCCTGCGCGGCCGGCTCACCGAGGCGCGCAGGGCGCTGGCCGAAGCACTGGCCGTGAAGGGCGAGGCGCCCGCTTCGGTACGGTCGTGCGCGAAGGCGTGGCACGCCGGCCTGGCGATCCGGCAGGGCCAGGCGGGCCCCGAGCAGGTGGCGGAGGTTCTGCGCGGGTACGACGACCCGCTGGGACGGGCCAGGGCCGAGTGGTTCCTGGCCACGGCGATCATCGACTTCGGCGACGAGGCGGCCACCGGGGAGCTGCTCGAACGGGCGCTGGAGACGTTCGGGTCGATCGGCGACCGGTGGGGCGAGGCCGCGGTGCTGAGCACCCGAGCCATGCTGGCGCACATGCGCGGCGACCCGGCCGCGCTGGAGCACGACGCCAGGCGCGGCGCCGAGTTGTTCGGCGAGCTGGGCGACGACTGGGGGGTGCTGCAGGCCACGGACTGGCTGATCGGCCTGGCCGACATGACCGGCGACCACGCGGAGGCGGCCCGGCTCAGCCGGGCCGGCCTGCGGGTGGCCGAGGAACTGGGGTTGTGGTCCGACGTGGCCGGCCGGCTGGGGTGGCTGAGCTGGATCGGGGTGCAGGAAGCCGACTACGTACCCGCCTACGAGCACGCCGAACAGGCCAGGCGGCTGGCCGCCGAGCAGGGGCAACGGGCCACGGAGGTGTTCGCCACGATCGGCCTGGCGTTCGCCGCCCGCCGGGGCGGCAGGCTCGACGCCGCCGAGGAGCACCTGCGGCGGCTGCTGGAGGCGGCCAGGAAACAGCAGGCCGACGGGGGCGTCCCGCCGTACCTGTCGATGGTGCTGGTCGAACTGGGGATGCTGGCCGCGCAGCGCGGCGACCCCGCCTCGGCGCTGACCTGGCACCGTGAGGGCTTCGACGCGTACCGCGACCAGGGCTCGGAGCTCGGCATGGCGTGGGCGCTGGCGGGCATGGCCGCCGCGACCCTCCTGGAGGGGCGGCCTGATACCGGCGCGCGGCTGCTCGGCGCGGCCGAGGCCGCCCGGCGCAGGGCCGGGCAGCCGCTGTCGGCTTCCGAGCGTGACGAGCTGGCCCGGATCACGGCCGAGGTCGAGGCCGCCGAGCCCGGCTTCGCCGCCCTCGCCGCCGGTGGCGGCGAGTTGACGCCCGAACAGGCCCGGTCCCTGGTTTACTTCGGCACGTAGACGTGCACGACGATCCCCGACTCGAAGCGGTCCACGTCGGCCAGCTTCAGGTGGGTCGTGTCGAACCCCGCGCCCTCGAACAGGTGCTTGCCCGCCCCGACGATGACCGGGAAGTACCAGAAGTGGAACTCGTCGACCAGGCCGTGCTCGACGAGGGTGCGGTCCAGCTCGCCCGTGCCCCACTTCGCGATGTTCCCGCCGGGCTGCTCCTTCAGCTTCGCGACCTCCTCGGCCACGTCGCCCTTGATCAGGGTGGCGTTCCAGGCGGTGGCCTCGGTCAGGGTCCGCGAGGCCACGTACTTGGGCGTCTTGTTCATCATGTCGGCGTCGGGGCCCTCGCGGCCCGACCATGCCTCGGCGAACCCCTCGTACGTCACCCGGCCGAGCAGCAGGGCGTCGGCCGAGGCGATCAGCTTCGCGGCGTAGCGGGCGTGGTCCTCGTCCCAGTACGGCTGGCCCCAGTGCTGCGGCTCGGCCCGCGAGGCCGTGGACGGGCGGGTGTCGTCGATGATGCCGTCCAAGGACACGAACGTCGACTCGATGATCTTGCGCATCGGGGTGCTCCCTCTGGTCGCTGCCGGCGGCTCCCGCGCCGCCGGCCTGATGACGACCAGACTGCTGGAGGGACCTTACCGATTCCTTCCCGTCACCCTTACCGGCGAGATGATCAGCCCTTGAGGCCCGTGTGGGCGAGCCCCTCGATGAACTGGCGCTGGGCCAGGACGAAGACGATCAGGATCGGCACGGCGGTCATGGAGGCGGCGGCGAGCTGCACGTTCCACATGGGCCCGCCGTAGGCGTCGACGAACTGGGTGAGCGCCTGCGGCAGCGTGAACATGTCGGGGGTGGACAGGTACACGATCGGCTCCAGGTACAGGTTCCAGGAGTGCAGGAAGGTGAAGATGGCCACGGCGCCGAGCGCCGGCCGGGCCAGCGGGAGCGCGACCCGGTAGAAGGTGCCGAAGCGGCCCAGACCGTCCACCCTGGCGGCCTCCTCCAGCTCCCCGGGCAGCGTCAGGAAGAACTGCCGCATGATGAAGGTGGCCAGCACGCTGGGCGCGCCCAGGATCGGCACCACGATCAGCGGCCAGTGGGTGTTGACCAGGCCGAGCTCGTTGAACATCTGGAACAGCGGCACGATGGTGACCTCGCTCGGGATGAGCAGGCCCACCAGCACGACGACGAACAGCACGTTCTGGCCGGGGAAGCGGATGCGGGCGAAGGCGTAGCCGGACATGGCGGCCACCGCCATCGTGCCCGCGGTCACGACCGCGGCGATGTAGAGGCTGTTGAGGTACTGCTGTCCGAACGGCTGCATCTCGAAGACCCGGCCGTAGGTGGACAGGTCCCAGACCTGCGGGATGAGGGAGAAGTCGAAGATCTCGCTGATGGGCTTCATCGACGTGGTGATCATCCACCAGGTCGGGAAGACGAACGGCACGCAGAGCACGCACAGGACGCCGTACAGGATGATCTTAAGTCTCAAGGAAGACCCACTTCCTGCGCATGCGCCACTGCAGGAGCGTCAGGGCCCCGACGATGAGGAACAGCAGCACGGAGATCGTCGCGCCGTAACCGAAGTGATGGAACGGGAACGCCTGCTGGTAGAGGTAGTAGACGAGCACCGTGGTCGAGGTTCCGGGACCGCCCTGGGTGAGCACGGCGATCTGGGCGAAGACCTGCAGCGAGCCGACGACGGTGATGATGGAGGTGAGCAGGACCGTGGGGCTGATCATCGGCAGGGTGATCCGGCGGAACCTGGTCCACGCCCCGGCGCCGTCGAGTTGGGCGGCCTCGTAGAGCTGCTTCGGCACGCCCTGCAGGGCGGCCAGGAAGAGCACCATGTTGAGGCCGACGTTCTTGATCACCTGGACGACGATCACCGACAACATGGCCGTGCCGGAGTTGCGCAGCCAGTTGGGCCCGCCGCCGAACAGGGCGTTGATGCCGCCGGAGGGCTGCAGCAGGAACTGCCAGACGATCGTCCAGGCCACCAGCGACACCAGCACCGGGGAGAAGAACAGCGCGCGGAAGACCACGGTGCCGCGCAGCTTCTGGTTGAGCAGCACGGCGAGCAGCAACGCCAGCGTGAGGTTGAGCACGACCAGGCCGGCCGAGAAGATCGCGGTGGCGCTCAGCGAGTCGCGCAACTGCTGGTCGGCGACCAGCTTGGCGTAGTTGTCCAGGCCGACGTACTCGAAGGTGCCGGCCAGGACGTTCCACTCGTTGAGGCTGAACCAGCCGACGAGCGCCAGCGGCAGCAGCACGAACAGCAGGCTGCCGACGAGTTGCGGGGTGATGAGCAGGTAGCCGACCAGGTTGTCACGGCGTCTGACGGTCCAGAACCGGGTGGAGGACCGGCGCTTGGCCACCCGCGCGGTGAGGGTGGCCATGCTCACGACCCCAGCAGCGGCTGGATCTTCGCGCACACGCCGTCGAGCACCGTCTTGACGTCCGCGCCCGGCTGCCACATGGGGTCGAGCGCGGCGCGCGCGGTCTGGATGAGCTCTTCCTGCCCCTTGTGGTTGGGCTTGACCACGCCCTTGGCGATGCCGTCGACGACGACCGACTGGAGCTGGTCGGGCTTGAGCAGCGGGTTGGACTTGGCCAGCGTGTCCACGTTGAGCAGCGAGGAACGGGCAGGCGGGAAGAACTGCGCGAGCTTCGCCGAATTCGCCGAGTTCGTGAAATATCCGAGGAAGTCGGTGGCGAGGTCGGCCTGCGGCGACTTCTTCACCACACCGATCCCCGCCTGGCCGATCACGGAGTACTCGCCGGCGGGGCCGTTCGGCAGCGGCATCAGCGTCCAGTCGAATGTGGCGTCCTTCAGCAGGCCGGCGCGGGAGATCTGGGTGATGACCATCGCCGCGTCGCCCGCGTAGAAGTCGACCGTCGTGCCGGGGCCTGGCAGCGCCTTGTCCGTGAAGATCGACTTGTGCAGGAACGTCATCGCCTCAACCATGGCCGGCTGGTTGAACCCGCAGGTCACGCCGTCGTCGCTCCACGCCTTGGCGCCCCAGCCGTTCCACAGGCTGGCCAGGTTGGTCCAGTTCTTGTAGTCCCAGTCGCCGACGACCAGCCCGGCCTTGCCCTTCTTGGCCACCGCCGAGGCCGCGGTCATGGCCTCCTGCCAGGTCCAGCCCTTCTCGGGGACCTTCTGCCCGGCCTCGCGCAGCAGGTCGGTGTTGACGAACACGCCGAACGGCGAGGTGGAGAACGGGTAGGCGTACAACTCGCCGTCCTTCTCCCACAGCCTGGTCGCGGCGGGCACGAGCTCGCCGGTGTTCTCGATCTTGCTCTTGAGCGGCGCGAGCGCGCCGGAGGACACGAAGTCGGGCGCCGAGCCCTCCAGGATCCAGGCCAGGTCGGGCGCCTTGCCACCGGCGATCTGCGTGGTGAGCGTGGTGGTGTAGCTCTCGATCGGGATCGACTCGAAGGTGACCTTGGCCTTGGTGTAGCCGGAGGCGATCTCGTTGAACAGCTTCAGGTGGTCCTCGTTGGCGGTCCAGATCGACATGCGCAGCGTCGCGGGACCGGACGGCTGCGCCGCTTGCTGTCCGCCGCCCCCGCAGGCGGTGACAAGGGTCAACAGGGCAACAGTGGGGATCAATGCCCTCATGGTGAATCTCCCTAATAACCGGTGACGTCGGGCCAGCGCAGCTCGACGCCATCTCGGGTGAGTCTGTGCTGGAAGTCGGCGAGAAGGGACTCGCTCTCTCGTACGGCGTGCGGCGTGGTCTCACGGTCCAGGCAGAACGCCGCCAGGGCGCCCACGGCCTCGCCGATGTTCCACTCGACCGGGTGCAACCGGTAGGCGCCGTTGGTGATGTGGGTGGTGCCGATGTTCTTGGAGGCGGGCAGCAGGTTGGTCGCGCGGCGCGGGATCAGCGCGCCCAGCGGGATCTCGAACGGCGAGCTGGCCACGTCGATGTAGTTGTCGCCGCCGGTCGAGGGGTGCAGGTCGATGCGGTACATGCCGACGCCGACCGAGTCGGGGTAGCTGACCGCGCCCTTGTCGCCGCGGACGGCGAGCGACAGGTCCTGCTCCACCACCGTGTAGAGGGCCTTGATGCGCCGCGACTCGCGGATGTAGGGGGCCTGGGCGAGCCCGTCGGCGCTCCCGGTGACGTCGCCCCGCAGCCGCAGCCCGGGGAACCCGGCCTCGGTCTGCATCCAGTACAGCACCGAGCGGGACAGCTCGCGCGCCGCCTTGAGGTGCCGCTCGGCGTCGGGCACGTCGATGACCGGCCCCTCCAGGTAGTCGATCATCGGCCAGTTCACCAGCGTGATGTCGCTGGCGTAGGCGCCCTCGGTGAAGTTCCTGCGGGCGGCGATCCGCCGGAAGGTCCACAGGTTGCCGTCGCCCGGGTTGACCCGCTGGTCCGCCTCGACGAGCAGGGGGTCGTCGTCGGGGTTGGGGGTGAAGGCGCGTTCCATGATCTCCAGCGTGCGCGGGTGCGGGCAGCGCCACGACAGCAGCCGGTCGCCCCAGAACGGCGGCTGGTACTCACGCCAGAAGTCGTAGGTCTCCGGCTTGTCGATGGTGTGGTCGCCGTCGACGTGGTCGATCGCGAAACAGACCGAGACCGCCTGCATGTTGAGCGGCTGCGCCTCGGCGGGGGCGCTGGGCTCGTCGGTGTCGGCCTGCGACTCGAACCCGGTGACGTACTCGGTGCCGGTCAGCGGCAGCAGTTCGCCGGTCTCGGTGGCGTCCAGGATGAACGGGGCGCTCGCCCACACCTCCCGGCCCTCGCCGCTGAGCAGCACCGCGCTGACCCGGTCGCCGTCGCAGGAGGCGGCGATCGGCCGGTAGGGCTGCAGCACGCGCAGCCGCCCCGAGCCCCGGTAGGGCGCCAGCATCGACTCGATCACCGCGACCGCGACGCGGGGCTCGTGGCAGAGCCTGCTGACGTGCCCGCCGCCCGGGTTCAGCTCCCGTTTGGCCCTGGCCGCCGCGGTGAGCGGGTAGTGGTCGCGGTAGTACTGGCGGATGCCGTCGCGCAGCGCCCGGTAGCTCGCCGTGACGCCGAACCGTTCCACCCATGAGTGCTCGTCCGGGGGCACCGCCTGGCTGGTCAACTGGCCTCCCAGCCAGGGGTGCTCCTCCGACAGGAGCACGGTGCGGCCGGCCCGCAGCAGGGCCAGCGCGGCGGCCACGCCGCCCAGCCCGCCGCCGACGACGACCGCGTCGGCCTTCATCTCAACCACGTGGGAGTTACCTTCCGATCAGTGTGGAGCCCTCGATCAGCTCACAGGGCAGCAGTTCCTGAGGTGTCCCGCCGGTCTCCAGCACCGTGGTCAGCAGCTCGACGGCCCTTCGGCCCATCTCGCGCCGCGGGATGACGAAGCCGGCGAAGTCGATGTCGGAGTGCACCGGCCGGGTGGCCGAGCCGAGCGTGACCACGGACAGGTCGCCGGGGATCGCCACTGCGCGCTCCGCCGCCGCCTGCACGAAGACGACCGCGTCCGCCTGCTCCTCGAAGAAGGCGACCGTGGCCCCGGTCGCGCGGACGGCGTCGAGGCTCGCCTGACGGCCGACCTGGAGCCCCTCGACGCCCAGGTCGGCCACCGCCGCGCGGAAGCCGCTGTGGCGATCGGCCCAGGACTCGGCGCCCTCCCCCGCGCCGACGTAGACGAGCCTGCGGTGCCCGAGCCGCACGGCCCGCTCCACCAGCACGCGCGTGACCGACGGATAGTCGGCGCCCACGTAGGGGACCGGCCCGCCCGCGTCGTCGCGGCGGCCCACCGACACGAACGGGATCTGGTCGGCGATGAGCCTGGCCAGGTCGTCGCGGTCGACCGTGCGGCCCAGCAGCACGCACCCGTCGGCCAGGCGGACGCGGCTGTCCTCGTTGAAGATCCGCCGCTTGTTGCCCGAGGCCCGCGCGCTGGTGAACAGCAGCAGGTCGCACCCGACCTCCTCGGCGCACTCCTCGATGCCGACCAGGAACGGGTGGTAGAAGTCGGCGCTGGTGGCGGGGAAGACCGCCTCGTAGGTGAAGACGCCGAGGATGCGGTTGCGGCCCTCGGCCAGCCTGCGGGCGGCGGGATCGGCGATGTAGCCGGTCTCCCTGATCACCCGCAGCACCCGCTGCCGGGTCTCGGGTGAGATGCGCACCTCGCTGTCCGCGCGGTTGTTGAGCACCAGCGACACAGTCGTCTGGCTCACTCCCGCCATGCGGGCGATGTCCTGCTGGGTTAGGCGTCTTGCCACGATCCGTCTCCTCGGATAATGCGCATTAGCGACGAGTGTGGAACCTCACCGAGCGCGGCGTCAAGAGGTGATAGCCCAGTAATAATTCGCATTACCAGGAAAACGACCGGCTAACCGCCCTTGGTGAAGTGCAGCGACCAGTGGGGGTTGTCGGCGGTGTCGAGCTGGGCGAGCAGGCGCGCGGGACGGCCGGCCTGGTCGATGATCGTGACCCGGTCGTCCTGGTAGATCAGCAGGTGGTCCTCGTTGAACCAGCCCCACAGCACCGACCCGGCGGGCAGCGGCACGCGGGCCTGGCGGGCGCCGGTGGCGGTGTCGAGCAGGCAGGCGGCCGCGGCCTTGCCGGGGCAGATCGCGGCCAAGCGCCGCCCCGACGGCGAGAACCACTGGTCGGTGTTGTCGGGCGCGACGGCCTCCCGGTAGGTGCGCAGGAGCGCGCCGTTCAGCCCGTACGCCCCGACCTCCGTCTTTCCCGCCCGCCTGGCCACGCCGGTGCCGTCGGGAAGCCACACGTAGGAGGAGTTCGTGCCGGTATCGGGGGTCTCGACGCGGGTGAGCGTGCTGCGCCGGGCGGCGACGTCCACGACGACCAGGCCCACGACCTCGTCCTCGGTGGAGGCGGTCAGCAGCAGCCGCCTGCCGTCCCTCGACCACTCGGGCGACTTCACCAGCAGCGGCGGGTTCACGGTGGGGACGGAGAAGCGGGTGCCGTTCACCCGGTCGGTGAACTTCACCTCGTTCGGATTGTCCGGCGCGTACTGCGGATAGGCGTAGACGGCGGCGAGCAGGCGCCCGTCGGGCGACAGGACCGGGTCGCGGTACTCGTCGAGCCGCTGGAAACCGGTGCTCCCCCTGTCGCGGACGTACGCGGGCCTGCCGATCTTGCCCTTCTCCTCGAAGGCGAACGAGGTGATCCTGATCGGGTCGGAGGGGTGCTCGTGCAGCGTCGCGGGCAGCCCGGGAACGGTGAACGTGCTGGTGGCGGCCGGGGGCGGGCCGTTCAGACGGGCGGCCACCGGGGTGGGTGAGGGCGTGGGCCCCGGGGGCGGCTGCGCGGCAAGGTTGCGGGCCACCACGACCATCGCCAGCGCGAACGCCACGGCGCCGGCCCCGGCGAGCAGGCGCCGTCCGCGTCGCCGCGCGGGGGCGGGCGCGGCGGCGGCGCTGCCCTCCGACAGCAGCCGTTCCGACGAGGGCTGCCCGGCCGGCCTGCCGAGCAGCCGGAGCAGCACCTCGCTGGCCCTCGGCCTGACCGCGGCGTCCTTGGCCAGGCAGGCGGCGGCGATCTCGCGCAGCTCCCCGTCCAGCGCGCCGAGGTCGGGGTCCTGGTGCAGCACCCGGTTGACGATCGCGGCCAGCGACTCCGAGCCGAACGGCGGCTGCCCGGTGGCCGCGAAGACCATGGTCGCGCCCCAGGCGAACAGGTCGGTGGCCGGGCCGACGCCGGCGTCGTCGAACTGCTCGGGCGCCATGTACGCCGGCGTCCCGATCGGCCCGCCCGCGGTCGCCTCGCCGCCCACCACGCGGGCGATGCCGAAGTCGATGACCCTCGGCCCGTCGCCGGCCAGCAGCACGTTGCCGGGTTTGAAGTCGCGGTGCACCACCCCGGCCCGGTGGATGGCGGCCAGCGCGGTGATCGTGCCGATGGCCAGCCGGTGCAGCTCACGGCCGCGTACCGGCCCCCGCTCGCGCACCGCCACCTGCAGCGAGGGGCCCTCGATGTACTCGCTGACGATGTACGGCACGCCGTCCGAGGTGCCCGTGCGCAGGATCTGGGCGGTGCAGAAGGAAGCCACCTGGGGCAGCACCTCGGCCTCGCGCCGGAACCTGGCCGCCGCCTCGGCGTCGGGCACGGCACGCAGCACCTTGATCGCGACCTGCTCGTCGCCGTCCCCTTCTGCCAGGAAGACCACGCCCTGGCCGCCCTCGCCGAGCCTGCCCCTGATCCGGTAGCCGCCGAGGTTGCCGGGGTCGCCGGGCAGCAGCGCCGTGGCCTGCGGCATCCCGGTTCAGCCCTTCGTGAAGGACAGGGTCGGCAGCAATCGTTCGTCGCTCCTGAGGTCGGCGAGCACGCGGGTCTGTTTCCCCTTGAGGTCGACGACGCTCAGGCGCAGGGTGTTCTTTCCCGTCCAGACTCCGTTGACGAGGTGGGTGTCGTCCCACCAGCCGATCATGTACTGCTTGGCTGGCCCGGGGACGGTGGCCCGGCGCTGCCCCGTGGCGGTGTCCCACACGCAGATCGGGGCGCGCGGGCAGGAGGTGGTGACGAACATCCGGCCGGACGGCGAGAACCACTCCTCCCCCACCACGTGGCCGACCCAGTGCATGCTGCGGGTCACCTGGCCGGTCAGGTCCCTGAACCGCAGGCCGAGCTGGGATTCCGGGGTGGTGTAGAAGCCGGCCACGCCGGTGCCGTCCGGGGTCCACTTGTAGGTCGGCGCACTGGGGTTGTCCTTGGTCTGCTCGGGCTCCGAGGTCGGCACGAACGTCGAGGTCCTGGCCTCGACGTCGAGCATCACGAAGCCCTGGGTGAAGGGGATGCGCTGTTTCAAGTCGCTTCTTATGACGCTGAGGAGCAGTTTGCGGCTGTCGCGCGACCATTGGGGGAACTGGGCGACGTCGGGCGCGGCGGCCACAGGAAGGGAGAACCGGGCGCCGGTGCGCCGGTCGGTGAAGGCGACCTCCTGCCGGTCCGACACGCTGAAGTACAACTCGTTCACCACCGCCAGCCACCGGCCGTCGGGAGAGATCTCGGCGCCGACGTTGGGCCCGCCGGCGCGTTCGAAGGTGTCCGAGCCCGGGACGCGGGCGTAGACGGCAGACCGTTTGTCCGCCTCGCCGATCCGGAAGGTAGCCAGCTTGACCGGGTCCGCCGGGTGCTCGTACAGCGTGCCGCCGTTGGGGAGGGCGATCCGCCTGGTGGTCTGCGGCACGGTCACCGAGGCCGACGGGCTGGGCGCGGCCCCGGTCGTGGACAGGGCGGCCGGCGACGCGGCGGGCGCGGGGCGCGGCTCGGGCCGGTCCTGGGTGATCAGGTACGTGGTGCCGCCGGAAACCAGCGCGACGGCCAGGCCCGCGGCGACGAGAGCGGCGATCCTGGGCCTGATCCGCCGGGTCGGCCGATCGGGCGGCGGCTCGGACGGAAGCGCCAAGTCCAGCGCCCCGGAGTAGCCGATCAGCCGCAGCAGGGCGTCCTCGGCGGTGGGCCGCTCGGCCGGCTCGGCCGCCAGGCAGTCGGCCACCAGGTCGCGCAGCATCCCCTCCAGCGGGCCGAGGTCGGCCGCGCCGTGCAGCAGGCGGTTCACCCGGGCGGTGGTCGAGCCGCCGTCGCCGAAGGGCGAGGAGCCCGTCGCGGCGAAGGCCATGGTGGCCGCCCAGCCGAACAGGTCGCCCGGCCGCTGCGCGGGCAGGCCCTTCAACTCCTCCGGGGTGCTCCACGTCAGCGTGCCCGCGTCCACGGTGGCCTCGTCGAGGGGCTCGTGGCGGTCCGTTCCCGTGGCGGGATGGCGCAGCCGGGGACCGTTGGGGCCGAGCAGGACGGTGTCCGGGCGCACCGCGCCGTGCACGATCCCGGCCCGGTGCAGCGCGGCCAGCCCGGTCATCGTGGCGATGGACAGCCGTTGCAGCGCGGCGCCTGTCAGCGGGCCGTGTGCGCCGACCTCCGTCTCCAGGTCGGGCCAGTCGACGTCGTCGCCCACGACGTAGCCGAGGCCGATGATCTCCTCAAGGGGTGTGTCCGGCATCGCGCTCACCTCCTGGCCCAACTCACGCGTAGGTCCTGGTACTGCTTGCGGGCGACGGTGAGCAGGAGCCGCTGCGGCCGGCCGCGCAGGTCCATGGCGACCAGCCGGACCGGCTCCGCGCTCGGGTCGAGCACCATCAGGTGGTTCTCGTCGTACCAGCCCCAGAACTCCGGGTTCTGGTAGAAGACCGCGACGCTGGCGCGGCGGCCGCCCTCGGCCATGTCCCACACGCACATGGTCCCGCCGCTGGGGCAGGACGTCTCGAACAGGGTCCCGCTCGGGGAGAACATGCGCGCACCGCCGGTGAAGCCCACCCAGTTCAGCGTGCGCGTCTCGCGTCCCGCCAGGTCGCGGAGCCGCATCCCGAAGCCCGCGTCCGTCTGGTAGGTGATCGCGACGCCTTCGCCATCGGGGAGCCAGGCGTACTGGCCCCGGCCCTGGTGGGTCTCCTCGTCGGTGTCGAGCGCCGTGGCCTTCCTGGCGGCGAGGTCGAGGATCGTGAACCCGGTGGGCACCGGCGCCCCGTCGGAGTCCTTGCCCGCTCCCTGGGCGGTGGTGAGCAGCAGCCGGCGGCCGTCTCTCGCCCAGGTGGGGCGCCGGGCAGGGCCGACGTCGACGGTGAACCGGTCACCGCCGGTCCTGCTGATCATGGTGACCTTGCCGGAGTCGAGCAGGGCCAGCCAGTCGCCCTCGGGGGAGACGGCGATCTCCTCGGCCTTGTCCTTGAGCGCCTGGAAGCGGTTCGAGCCGGGGGTCCGGACGTAGACGGTGTCGTCGTAGCGGTAGGCGGCGACGCGCAGCGCGTCGGCGGGGTCCTCGAACAGGGTGGCCTTCATGCCGGGTAAGGCGACCCCCGCGGACGGCGAGGGCGGCGGCGACGGGGTGGGCTGCGCCGACAGCGTCACCACCGACGGCGGGCGGGTGGTGGACGCGGCGGCGACGGCGGTGGTGGCCGGGGACGGACGGGTGCGTAAGGCGTACACCGTGCCGGCCGTGGCGACGGCGACGACGAGCCCGCCCGCGACGGCCAGCGCCGCGAACCGCCACGATCGCCGCTGTGGCCGGGGCGGTTCGGAGATCTCCGCCAGTTCGGCGGGCGCGGCCGTCAGCAGGGAGTGCCCGACCAGCCGGAGCAGGACGTCGGCCGCCGGCGGGCGGGAGGCGGGGTCCTTGGCCAGGCAGTCCGCGACGACGCCGCGTAAGTGATCGTCCAGCATGGTCAGGTCGGGCTCGTCGCGCAGGATGCGGTTCGTGGTCGCCGACATCGAGCCGCCCTCGAAGGGGGCCTGGCCTGTCGCGGCGAACACCACGGTCGCCGCCCAGGCGAACACGTCGGCGGCGGCCGCGGGCGCGTCTCCGTCGAACAGCTCCGGCGCCATGAAGGCCAGCGTGCCCACGGCGCGGGTCGCGCCGCCCTCGGTGGCGGCCAGCGCCTGGGCGAGCCCTGCGTTGATCATCCGGGGGCCGTCGGAGCCCATCATGACCTCGCCTGGCCCGAACGCGCCGTGCACCGTGCCGGACTGGTGCAGCGCCACCAGCGCGGTCATCGTCGCGATGGCCAGCCGGTGCAGCGCCGCGCCGCGCAGCGGTCCCGTTTCGGCGATCACGCCTCGCAGGGTGTCGCCGTCCACGTACTCCATGACGGCGAACGGCAGGCCGTCGGCCACCCCCGCGTCCAGGATCCGCACGGTGTGGTAGGCGTCCGGCAGCCGGATGCGACGGAGCTCGTCCGCGAGTCCGGCCGGCTCGGACCGGAACACCTTGATCGCCACGCGCTCGCCGGAGGCCGATCTGGCCGCGTACACGCCGGTTTCGGACAGGAGGCCGTCGAGCGGGTAGGTTCCCAGCCGCGTCGGATCCTCCGCACGTAAGGACGCCATTTCTGGCATTACCACCTCCAGTCCAGACAACCGTAGATGAGTCGCCCACCCCTGCAAAAGACGGATGGACGTGTCGCTGCGGGAAACAATCTTCGCGGGAGATGTCACAGGGCGCGGGGGTGCCTTGTCTTAGCTTGCGACCTGGCGGCCGACGAGGCCGCCGGCGGACGGAAGGCGTGTCATGAAGATCGTGATCATAGGCGGAACGGGGCTGATCGGCTCGAAGCTCGTGGCCAAGCTCAGCGAACGCGGCCACGAAGCGGTGGCGGCGGCGCCGAAGACGGGGGTGAACACCCTCACCGGAGAAGGGCTCGCCGACGCGCTGGCCGGCGCGTCCGCGGTGGTCGACGTGTCGAACTCGCCGTCCTTCGAGAGCCAGGCGGCGCTGGAGTTCTTCCAGACATCCACGGGCAACCTGCTCGCGGCGGAGGCGGCGGCGGGCGTCGGCCACCACGTCGCGCTGTCGGTGGTGGGCACAGAACGGCTGATCAGCAATGGCTACTTCCGCGCGAAGATCGCCCAGGAGAAGCTGATCGAGGGCTCGTCGATCCCGTACTCGATCGTGCACGCCACGCAGTTCTTCGAGTTCGTGCGCGGCATCGCCGACGACGCCACCGACGGCGGCGTGGTGCGGATGGCGCCGGTCCGCTTCCAGCCCATCGCGGGCGACGACGTGGCAGAGGCGCTCGCCGGGGTCGTGCTGGGCGCGCCGCTGAACGGGCGGGTCGAGGTCGGCGGGCCCGACCAGGTCAGGATGGACACCTTCTTCCGCGAGGCGCTGGCCGTGTGGGACGACCCGCGCGAAGTGGTGACGGACCCGCACGCACGCTACTTCGGCAGCGAGTTGGAGGAGCGGTCCCTGGTGCCGGGCGACGACGCGCGCCTCGGCAGGACCCGCTACAGCGACTGGCCCGGCAGCAAGTGACGAGAGGTCTCCGTGGCTGACGACGCCCAGGACCCGTGGACGATGGACCTGCGGGAGGCGGAGGCGGCGTTCCGCGCCGCCCGGCCGCGCCTGTTCGGGATCGCCTACCGGATTCTGGGCAGCGTCAGCGAGGCCGACGACGTGCTGCAGGAGGTCTGGATCCGCTGGCAGACCTACGACCGTTCCGGCGTGCGCAACGCGGAGGCGTTTCTGGCGACCACGACGACCAGGCTCGCGATCAACGTCCTGCAGTCGGCGCGGGTCCGCCGCGAGTCCTATGTCGGCCCGTGGCTGCCCGAACCCGTGGACACCAGCGCCGACCCGGCGCTGGGCGCAGAACGCGGGGAGGCGCTGGAGGTCGCGACGCTGATGCTGCTGGAGCGGCTCACCCCCACCGAGCGGGCGTCGTACGTGCTGCGCGAGGCGTTCGACTATCCCTACGACGAGATCGCCGAGATCATCGGCCACTCGCCGGCGAGCGTGCGCCAACTGGTGAGCCGGGCACGAAGACATCTGGCCGACGAACGACGCGCGAGCGTCGCGACCGCCGAGCACAAGCGGTTCCTGACCGCGTTCGTGGCGGCGGCGGTTCGAGAGGATGAGTCTCGCATGGGCCAGGACGAGCACCACCTCGTCGTCACCGCGTTCGGGACGGCCTGGGAGAGCGGCGACGCCGGAGCGCTGTCGGCGCTGCTCGATCCGGACGTCACGGCGCTCAGCGACGGCGGCGGCAACGTGCGCACCGCCCGGCGCCCGGTCCGCGGGGCGAGCAGGACCGCGCGTTTCCTGATCGGCGTGGTGGCGCGGCGGCCCGGCGTGGAGATGAGGTCGCACGCCGTGAACGGCAGGACCGGGCTGGTGCTCCGGCAGGAGGAGGTCGTCGTCGGGGTGATGAGCTGCGGCGTGCGGGACGGAAGGATCACCGACGTGTGGCTGGTGCTCAACCCCGACAAACTTCGCGGCTGGAACGACTAGGGCTCGATGCCCTTGCGCAGAAGCAGCCAGGCCCGCTCGGCGGTCTCGCGCCGGAGCTCCGCCGGGATCTTGGCGAGCAGCCCCGCGATCATGCCGACGGCCGTCACCAGGTCCTCGGTGGTGACGTGGTCGCGCACCCGCCCGGCCGCGCGCGCCTCGGCCAGCCCGCTCTCCAGCAGCGCCGCCACCTGGTCGCGCAGGGCCATGATGCGCCCGTCCTTGGCGCTGACCATGTCGATGAACGCCGTCGAGGCGATGGCCTGCTCGGTCATCAGCGCCATCATGTCGTCGAGGGTCATGCCGGGCTCGGCGGCCCGCGCCTCCAGCGCCCTGATGCCGTCGTCGAACACCGCCAGCGCGAGGCTGACCCGGTCGGGGAAGTGCCGGTAAAGGCTGCCCTGGCCGACGCCGGCCGCCCGCGCGATCGAGGTGAGCGGCGCGTCGTATCCGTCGGTGGCGAACAGCTCGCGGGCCGCAGCGATGAGCGCCGCGCGGTTCTGGGCGGCGGCGCTGGGGCCTCTGTTGGGGCGACGCGCGTGGGGCATGGCAGATACCGTAGCAACCGGACGCAAATGTCCGGTTGACTGGCGAGTCCACTCGACATCGGTGGTGGGCGGGGTTACGGTGACAACCGGACGATGCAGTCCGGTTTGCTGCTGCCGCACGTCACGCGTTGAGGAGATACCGAATGAGCCAGAGCCCGCCGGTCCTGAGCTATCCGATCCCGAGCAGGGCGCCGCTGGAGCCGCCCAACGAGTGGGCGGAGCTGCGCCAGGGATGCCCGGTCGCGCGGGTCACGTTGCCGAGCGGTGACGAGGCCACGCTGCTGACCCGCTACGACGACGTCAAGCAGGTGCTGGCCGACCCGCGCTTCACCCGCCTGCTCACCGCCCCCGACGCGGCCCGGTTGTCCGACAGCGAGGACGGCGGGCTGTTCAACAGCGAGATGGCGGCGATCATCCCCGACAGCGGCGAAGGCCACCAGCGGTGGCGGCGCCTGGTCGGCAAGTACTTCACCGCCAAGCGCATGGCCGCGCTGCGACCCGCCATGGCGGAGATCGCCGAGCAGCTCATCGACGACATGGTCAAGCGCGGCCGGCCGGGCGACCTGCGGGCGGCCCTGGGTTTCCCGCTGCCCGTGTACGTCATCTGCGACCTGCTCGGCGTCCCCGCGGCCGACCGGGACCGGTTCGCCTACTGGTCGGACACCCTGCTCAACCTGACCAAGTTCGGCAACGCCGAGATCGACGCCGCACAGGCCGAGTTCATCCAGTACATGTCCGAGCACGTGGCCGCCAAGCGGGCCGAGCCGAGCGACGACCTGCTCAGCGAGCTGATCAAGGAGAGCGCCGCCGAAGGCGAGGGCCTGACGGACCTGGAACTGCTGGCCACCGGGATGGGCCTGCTCGTCGCCGGGCACGAGACCACCGCCAACATGATCGGCAAGATGGTCGGCATGCTGCTGGCCGACCGCACCCGGTGGGAGCGGCTGCTGGCCGACCCGTCCCTGGTGCGCTCCGCCGTGGAGGAGTCGCTGCGCTTCGACGCCAACTCCGGCTTCGGACTGCCGCGTTACCTCAAGGAGGAGACCGAGGTCAGCGGCACGGTACTGCCCCGCGGCACGACGGTCATCTGCAGCATGGCCGCCGCCAACCGCGACGAGGACGTCTTCGACGGCGCCACCGACATGGACCTGAGCCGCAGCCCCAACCCGCACCTGGCCTTCGGCTCCGGCGCCCACTCCTGCCTCGGGCAGTCCCTGGCCCGCACCGAACTGCAGGTCGTCCTGGAGGTGCTGCTGCGCAAGCTGCCGACCCTGGAGCTGGCCGTGCCGGTGGAGGAGCTGAACCGGGTGGAGGGCCTCGTGGTCGGCGGGCTGAGCGACGTTCCGGTGCGCTGGTAACGCCGGGCTCACAGAGAGGGGAACCATGATGAAGGTCACCGTGGACGAAGCCAAGTGCTGCGGCGCCGGGCAGTGCGTGCTGCTCGCGCCCGAGGTGTTCGACCAGCGCGAGGACGACGGCATCGTCGTCCTGCTGGAGGCCGAACCGGCCGAGGGCCTGCACGCCGCGGTCCGCGAGGCCGCCGCCGTCTGCCCGGCGGGCGCCATCGAGGCCGCCGAAAACGCCTGACCACCACCACCGGCCGCCGGCACGCTCGTGCCGGCGGCTTTCCCATGCGGTGGCGTGACCACCATCACATCGCCATGCCGTCCTGAGCGTTGCCCGCCGCCGGACAGAGGCGTACCTTTCGTAAAGTACGTACTTTACGAAGCTCGCGGAGTTGGCGTAGATCCACCCGCGGATCGTACGTCGCGGACCGGATGGGGGCTGGTCATGAAGCGTTTGGGCGGGACGCGAAGCCTCCGGAAGATCTGCGCCCCAACGAAGCCGCCACGATCTTCCAGGCACTGATCCACTGGATCAAGAAGGAGGGGCGATGTCCGTCATCGCCGAGCGGTACAACATCCCCGAACAGCACTTCTGGCTGCACGGGCCCCGATCGGGCCAGCCGGTCGAGTTCGACGCCAGTGCCGGGATGTGGAACGTCTACGGTTACCCCGAGCTGCACGAGGTCCTCATGGACCCGGCGACGTTCTCCTCCAACACCATGCGCGTGGTCCCGAAGGAGATGCTGCCCAAGGAAGGCTTCTCGCTGGAGGGCTTCATCACCCAGCTCGACCCGCCGGAGCACGGCAAGCTCCGCAAGCTGGTCAGCAGCGCCTTCACCCGCAAGGTCGTCGCCGACCTGGAGCCGAGGATCGCCGCTCTGACCCACGAACTGCTCGACGAGGCGCGCGATCGCGGCCGGTTCGAGCTCGTGACCGATCTGGCCTATCCGCTCCCGGTCATCGTCATCGCGGAGCTGCTCGGCGTGCCGAGCAGCGACCGGGCCCTGTTCAAGAAGTGGGCCGACGCACTCTTCCAGCGCGACGCCAAGCCCACCCTCGAACGGCGGGCGGAGGACCTCGACGCCGTGATGAAGCCGTGGCGGGAGATGAGCGACTATCTCGCCGACCACGCCGCGGAACGCAAACTCCGGCCACGCGCCGACCTGCTCACCCGGCTGGTCGAGGCCGAGGTCGACGGCGAACGCCTGCCGGACGACCAGGTGGTCAACTTCGCGATCATCCTCCTGCTCGCCGGGCACATCACCACGACGATGCTGCTCGGCAACACGGTCCTCTGCCTGGACGCCTTCCCTGACCAGCAGGACAAGGCACGGGCCGACCGCTCGACGATCCCGGACGTCATCGAGGAGTCCCTGCGCTTCCTCACCCCGTTCGCCGCCGTGGGCCGCGCCACCACCCGCGAGGTCGAGCTCGGCGGCGTGACGATCCCGGCCGACCAGGTCGTCATGGGATGGCTCGCGGTGGCCAACCGCGACCCTCGGCAGTTCCCCAACCCCGACGTCTTCGATCCCGGCCGCGACCCCAACCCGCATGTGGGCTTCGGCCGAGGCATCCACTTCTGCCTGGGCGCCCCCTTGGCGCGGCTTGAGGGGCGGGTCGCGCTGAACATCCTGCTCGACCGCCTCAACCCCCTCCGCACCAATCCGGACGACCCCGCGGAGCTCATGCCCACGCCCACCATGACGGGGGTACGCCGCCTCCCGCTGCTCTGAACCGGACGCCGCCCACGCCCCCTGCGTGGGCGGCGCTCTGCGGCTCTTCTCAGGCAGCGCGCCACTCAGCCGGACGTCCTTGCCGCAGGACGCGCCCCGACCGGCATGATCGGCCCGCTTGCGTGGGAACGATGACGGCGACGTCCCACGATCGGAGAGCCGATGACCCCCCGCCGTGAAGCCGCGAACGATCGACCATCCGAGGCGTTATCCACCGAACCCGCATCGGCAGGATCCACACCCACCGATTGGCGGCGCATCGCCCTCGTCTACTGCTGCGGCGTCGTGGCGGCGCTGAGCCTGGGCAAGCTCGCGACGGTCGGCCCGCAGATGACCGCCGACCTCGGGCTGTCCCTTTCGCAACTCGGCTGGGCCATCTCCGCCGTCGTCGGCGTCAGCGCCGCGGCGGGTCTGCCGGCCAGCCTGTTCATCCGCCGGCTCGGCGCGGGCCGGGCGTTCGTCGCGGGCCTGCTCATGGTGTCGGTCGCGGGCGCGCTGACGGCGGCGGCCACGGGCCTGGTCACGCTGATCTCCATCCGCGTGTTCGAAGGGGTCGGCTACCTGCTGGTGACCATCGCGGGCCCCACGCTGATCGCCCATCTGGCCGGCGAGCGGGACCGTCCGACCGCGCTCGCGATCTGGGGCACCTTCGTCCCGGTCGGGATCGGGGTGAGCACGATGGCCGGCGGGCTGCTCGGCCCGCAACTGGGCTGGCGCGGCTGGCTTGGCGTCGCGGCCGTCCTGCCGCTGCTGCTGACCGTACTGACCTGGTTGTGGCTGCGGCCGAACGCGTCGCGGACGCCGTCAGGGGCGTTCCCCCGTCCGGGCGCGCTGGCGGGCCCGGCCCTGCTGTCGACGGCCTTCTGCGTGCTCGCGCTGCTCACCCTCTCGGCGATGGTGCTGCTGCCCACCTTCCTGGCGGACGGGCGCGGCCAGGACGCCGCCGGCGCGGGCGCTCTGACCTCGGTCATCTCCCTCATCGGCGTGCCCGGCGGCTTACTGGCGGCGATGTTGTTGCGGCGCGGCCTGTCCCCGGTCCTGCTGGCCATGAGCGGGGCTTTCATGATCCCCGCGGCCTGGCTCACGTTCATGGACGACGGCTCGGCCGCGGGTTCGGTGATCGGCGCCGGGGTCGTCTCCCTGGAGAACGGCATCCTGGCGGCGGTCGTCTTCGCCGGCCTGCCGCTGGTCGTGCACAGCCTCGACGACCTCGACGTGGGCAACGGCCTGGTCGCCCAGCTCGGCAGCCTGGGCTCCCTGGTCGGGCCGCCGCTCTTCGGCCTGGTCGCCGAGCGGCTGGGGTGGTCGGCGCTGGTGTGGGTGTTCTGCGCCGGGGTCGCCTCGGGTGTCGGGCTGCTGGGGTACGTTCTGAGCCGGCGGCGGTCAGGGTGAGGAGGACGCGCCCGGCGAGCCGCGCCGGCTCCAGCTCACATGCCGGGCGTCTACTGAGGCGGATGTGTTTCGTCGGCGGCGGCTGACGGCCTCTGGGCGGTGCGCAGGCGCACGGGGCCGAACAGGCCGGTGCTGCGCTGGCCGGGGAAGACGAAGTGCGTGGGGCTGACCTCGTCGAGGTATGGTCCCAGGGTCCCGAGCACGAGGATCTCCACCGTGTTGTCGCCGTCGTCCAGGCGCACGTCGAACGTGTACGGCGAGCACACCCGGACCCCGCACGGCCGCCCGTTCACCGTCACCTCCGCCGTGCCCCTGACCCGGCCCAGGTCAAGCACGCCCGGCCCGGCTCCGGCCGTGACCGTGGTGCGGTAGCGGACGCCGCCGCTGTAACCAGCCAGGCCCCGGTCCTCCCAGTCCCCGAGCCGCATCCGGCCGGGGCCGCAGACGAACCGGACCGGACCGCCGAACGCCGCCCCCGCCTGCGCTCCCGGCGCCGTGACCAGGCGCAACTCGACGGCACCGCCCGCCCGCGCCCCCTCCGGCAACCCGACGACCCGGCCACCCGACCCCGCCGAACCCCTGTCCCGTAGTCCGACGCCTTGGTGGCCCTGACCCGCCGAACCACCGCCCGACGGGCCGACACCCCGATCGCCCTGGTCTTCTGAGACGTCGCCGGAAAGGCTGTTGATCCGAGCAGCTGAGCCGTCGTCCGGGAGGGCGATGGCGAACCCGGGCGCGTCCGGGGGGACGGGCAGCTCGATGTGCGTCGCGCCCGGTGGCAGGTCCAGCAGGAAGCGTTCGGTGCGCGGGCGGGCGCCCGGCACCGCGAAGGTGGCGGGCAGGGCGGCCGGGAGGCCGTCGAGCCAACCGGCCTCAGGCAACGGATGCGGGCGGGGACGCAGGTAGAGGGCGGCCGGGTCGCCGTGCTGGCGGCGGCGTACCCGGGGCCGGGGCGACCAGTGCGCCCCTGAGACGGCCAGGCCGTCCACCAGGACCCAGCCGTCCGACTCGATCGTGACCGTGTTGTCGCCCTCTCGCAGCAGGTGGGACACCTCGTAGCGGCGCACCCTCGGGATGTCGGCCTCGGCGTAGGGGTCGAACCCGCCCTGCCGACCGGCCTCCGCGCCATTGACCAGCACCCGGCAGGACCCGGTCGAGGCCACCTGCAAAACAGACTCCCCCGCCGCACGCACGGTCGTTTCCAGCGGTGTCCCGGCGATCCACTCGGGCCGGACGGCGTCTGCCGGGTCGGCCACCAGGCAGACGTACGCCCGCAGGTCGAGCGCCTCGTCCGGCACGAGCAGCAGCTCCAGCAGGTGTTCGCCGGCCGCGACGGGTGAGAGCGAGACGGCGGCGTACCCGGCGTCGTCCAGCGGCACCGCGGCCCCGTCGAGCCACAACGTCTTCGCCGCCCCGGCTCCGACGGCCAGCCAGGCGGGCGTTTCCACGGTGAGGACGGCGCGGAAGCGGGCCTCGGCGCCCGCCTCGACGTGCCCGAACGCCAGGAACTCCGCCGGCACGTGCCCCTTGGGCCCGAGTGTCTGCCGGTGCACGGGGTCCTTGCGCAGCCCTCGGGAGGCCGACCACACCGAGGGCGTCCACGGGCCGTCGCCGACGCGCTGCTCTCCCCCGGGCCCGAACGTCACGTCCACCGGCTCGCCGTCGGGGGTCCGCAGCGTCCAGCATTCGAGGGCCGCGCCGCCGCCGAAGTCCGACCAGGTGTCGTCGAGCGTGGGGACGAGCTCGATGTCCCATTCGTCCCCGAGGTCCCTCTCGGTTGGGTACGCGGGCGGTGCGGTGGGTTCGGCCTGCGTACCGTCGAAAACCAGCAGCGCGGCCGGGCCGTCGTCAAAGGGCACGACGAGCTCCACCGTGTCCCCGTCGCGCGTGTGCGGCAGCGCCCTCGGCTCGCCCCCGTCGAAGAGGCGGGCCAGCAGCGGCGTGCCCGCGACGCCGCGGACGGTGATCCGCATGTCGCGGGCGTACCTGCCGGGGTCGAAGTCGATGACGGCGTCCAGCCAGCCGAGGTCCACGCCGCGCTGCTCGGGCCGCCCCACGCCGATCCTGCTGGCCATGGGGAACGCCGCGGTCAGGAACACCAGCGTGGTGTCCCCGACCTCGCGGACGAGGACGGGCACCGGCGCCTCGACCCGCCGGGGCAGTTCGGCCAGCGCGGAGCCCAGGTCGGAGGCCGACTCGATGTGAAGGACCCGGTCGGCGTCGAGGGCGTCGGGGAGCGCGCCGACGGCGACGAGCAGCCCGCCGTCCGCGGCGAACTCGTCGAGCCTGGCGGCGACGTCCGCGTCCAGGGTCGTGACGGCGGGCAGGATGATCGCGCGGTAGGCCTCGGTGGAGACCGTCAGGCGCCCGTCCACGACGGCGGCGCGGCGCACGGAGTCCTCGTCGATCACGTCGGTGTCGAGGCGGAGCCGGTCGAGCGCGCCGGGCACGGTGGCGAACCAGGCCATGTCGCCGACGATCTCGCGGTAGACGTCCTCGGCCCTCGACGCGGCGGAATCGGCGCCGTCCGGCGCCGTGCCCCCGTCCAGGCTTGTGCCCGCCTGCGCGGTGGCCGTGGGCAGCAGGACGGCGACGTCGCAAACGTGGCGGCCCTGCGACAGGACGGCGCACAGGCGGGTGACGGCGTCGGCGAAGACGCGATGGTGCCGCCAGTACGGCTGGCGCCAGTCGGTGGACGGCGGCGCCCACTCCCACCAGCCGCGCTTGGTCGTGTAGTAGACCGCGTGCGGGTTGTACAGGGTCGCCCCGGCGCGCAGCCAGGGCAGCAGCCAGTCGAGGGTCTCCTCCAGGGTGCCGCCCCACCCGCTGGAGTGGAACGCCTCGATCCAGGTGCGTGACCGGCCGTACAGGTGGGCCAGGGAGGCGTGCAGGCGGGCGTCGCCGTGGTGGTCGGAGCCGGGTGCGCCGAACCAGCGGTGGGTGCGGGCGTAGTCGGCGTACAGCCGGACGCCCGCCACGGGGTGCCCGGCGCGGGCGGGGTCCTGCTGGTCGCAGCCGTTGAGCAGGCCGTGGCGTTCGTGCCAGCGCGCCAGCGGGCGGAAGAACGCCTCCTCGGCCAGTTCGGCGCGGGTGCGCTGGTAGGCCGTCCAGTCGGGGGCGGCGAGCGAGAACTCCGCGCCCCTGCGGGCCAGGTGCTCGGCGGCGAAGCGGGCCGACCAGGTCGGCAGGGTCGGCAGCTCGTCCTGGAACGACCCGGCGATCACCCGGCCGAACCAGTGCCCGACCCGCCGTTCGAACTCGCCGTGGACCCGGTCGAGCAGCACCGCGCACGCCTCGGGCGACAGGTAGTCGAAGCCGCGCAGCGAGAGCGTGCCGTCGGGGACAAGCCACTGGCCGGCGAACTCCGGGTGTTCGACCACCAGGCGGGCCTGCAGGTCGGCGCCGGAGAAGCCGAGCTGGTCGTAGAACCACAGGTACGCGCCCAGCTCGAAGGCGTCGGCGCACACCCCGTCCAGCAGCTCCCACCACGCCTCGGACAGGAACGGCGGGTCGTCGGCGTCGGCACCGAAGGTCGGCCCCGAGGGCGCGAGGTTCAGGATGACCAGGTTGTGCACTCCCCCGGCCACCAGGCGCTCCATCTGCCAGCGCAGCCGGTCCCTGCGCAGCGGCTCGCCGCTCCACCACCAGATGGCCGCGGGCGAGTAGGCGCGGGGCGGCTGCTTGAGCAGGTCGAAGACGTTCATCCTTTGAGCCCGCTGGCGAAGCCCTTGATGACGTAACGCTGCAGCGCCAGGAAGACCAACACGATCGGCAGCGCGCCGAGCACCAGGCCGGCGAAGACGAGGCCGTGCTGGGAGACGTACTGGCCGACGTAGGCGAAGACGCTGACGGGGACGGTCTCGTAGCCGGAGCCGCCGAGGTAGACCAGCGGGGTGAAGAAGTCGTTCCAGATGAAGACGGCGTTGAGGATGAGCACGGTGCCGGTGATGGGCCGCAGCAGCGGGAAGACCACGCGGGTGAAGGCCACCAGGTGGGTGGCCCCGTCGATCTGGGCGGCGCTGGCGTACTCCCGGGGCAACGCCCTGATGAACCCGGTGTAGAGGAAGACGGTGAAGGGAAGTTGGATGCCGGTGTAGAAGAGGATCATTCCGGCGTGCGTGCCGATCAGCCCGAGGTCCGTCACGAGCTGGTAGAGCGGGATCATGCCGAGCTGGAACGGCAGCACGATGCCCAGCAGGAACAGGATGTACAGGCCGTAGCCGAGCCGGCTCTGGGCGCGGGCCAGGAAGTAGGCGGCGAACGAGCCGAGCGCGATGAGCGCGGCCAGGCTGACCGCGGTGATGACCGTGCTGTTGACCAGGGACGGGCCGAGCGCCGCGGCCGACCAGGCGCTGGTGACGTTGTCGAGCGTGGGCGGGTTCGGCGGGGCCAGGGGCGAGCGGGAGATCTGCCCGGGGTCCTTCAGCGCCAGCGAGATCAGGACGTAGACGGGGAACATGAACGCCACCGCCACCACGATCATGACGATTTCCAGCAGGAAGGTCCTTCTCACGCGGTCACCTCGCGGCTGCGCAGGTAGTACACCTGGACGAACGAGACGGCGGCCACGAACAGGGCGAGCACCAGGGCGATGGCCGTGCTGTAGCCGAACTTGCCGAACACGAACGCCTGCTTGTACAGCACCGTGGACAGGGTCTCGGTGGCGTAGCCGGGGCCGCCGTTCGTGGCGGCGAAAACCTGGTCGAAGAGCTTGAGCCCGCCGATCGTGGAGAGCATCAGGTTGATCGTCACGGCCGGGGCGAGCAGCGGCCAGGTGACGTAGCGGAAGCGCTGCCAGGTGCCCGCGCCGTCGATCATGGCGGCCTCGTGCAGGTCTCTGGGCACGCCCTCCAGCCCGGCCAGGAAGATGACCATAGAGTAGCCGGCGTACTGCCACACGACCATGCCGGCGATCGACCACAGCGCCACCGACGGGTCGCCCAGCCAGTCCACCTCCAGGCCGAGCAGGCCGTTCAGCCCGGCCGACGGGTCGGGGTTGTAGATGTACTTCCACAGGAAGGCGACCATGACCGGGCTGACCACCACCGGCGCGAAGAAGATCACGCGCAGCAGCGCGCGGCTCTTCAGCTTCGCGTGCACGCCCAGGGCCAGCAGCAGGCCGACGCCGTTCTGGACGACCACGGTCGCCACGGTCAGCAGCAGCGTGTTGCCGATCGAGCCCATGGCCTGCTCGTCGCCCAGCAGCGCGGCGAAGTTGGCCAGGCCCACGAAGGACATGTCCTGGCCGATCCCGCTCCAGTCGGTGAAGGCGTAGACGACCCCGCTGACCGCGGGGTAGAGCACCACCAGCGCGTACACGACCAGGGCGGGCGCGGCGAACAGCCACGACGGGCTCGTGGCGGTGAAGCGCCGCCGTGCCGCGTGGGCGGGCCTGGTCCGCAAGGCGGTCAGCGGGGTCACTTCCGGTACGCCTCGTCCATCTTCTTCAGCGCGTCGTCGACCGTGGACTTTCCTGCCAGCAGTTCCTGGATCACCGCGAAGTGCACGGGCTGCACCTCGGCGTTGGGCCAGCGCTGGTCCATGAACGGCACCGCGCGGTCTTTGGCGAACGGCAGGAAGGACTGGACGGCGGGGTCGATGCTGGAGGAGGCGTCCTGGGTGAGCGGGATGGCGGCGATGGACTTGGCCCAGGCGTTGATGTTCTCCTGCTTGCCGAGGAAGTCGATGAACGCCTTGGCCTCCTCGACGTTGCCGCCCTTGGCGCCCGCGCCGAGGCCGACGACGACGCCCGCCGGGATCCACACCGAGGCCGCGTCGTCGGCGCCGGGCACCGGGAACATCGACAGGTCGTCGGGCGAGGTGGCGGCCTTGCGGAAGTCCGGGAGCACGGCCGAGACCTGGACGGCCATGGCGGCCTTGCCGGTGGCCACCATCGAGGTCTGCTGCTCGAAGGTGGTGCCGTTGGGTTTGTCGTTGAAGAAGCCGCGTTTCTGCAGCTCCAGGTACATCTCCATGGCCTGGCGCCAGCCGGACTGGGCGAAGCTGGTCTGCCCGGCGAGCTGCTTGTCGTCGAAGGTCGGGTCCTTGGCGTAGACGATCGAGGGCACCAGCGCGTAGGTGATGAGCTGGGTGACCCACGGCGTCTGCGCGCCGAGCGCGATCGGCACGATCCCGGCCTTCTTGAGCTTGTCGCAGACGGCCAGGAACTCGCTCCACGTGGTCGGCGGCGCCTCGACGCCCGCCTGTTCGAAGGCCTTCTTGTTGTAGATCGCGCCGATGACCGAGGAGCCCGCCGAGTAGATGTAGGTTTTGCCGTCGAGCTGGAAGGCGGGTTTGAAGCCCTCGGGGATGGTCCGCGTCCACGCCTGGGCCGACAGGTCCGCCAGCAGGCCGGCCTTGGCGATCTGGGACATCGACATCGCGCTTCCGTTGCCCGGGTACACCACGTGCAGGTCGGGGGCGTTGCCGGCGCCGAGCTGGGTGCGTACGGAGGTCTGCACCTGGTCGGTGGGCGCGTAGGAGGCGGTGAGCCGCACCGCGGGCTTGACCTTCTGGTAGGCGGCGATCAGCGTGTCCATCGGCGCCTTCTGGTCGGCGACGCCGATGAACTTCAGCTCGGTCGCGGCCTGGCCGCCCGTCGTCGCGGTGGTCTCGGGCCGGGTGGAGCAGGCGGTGGCGGCCGCGGCCGCGGCCAGGCCGCCCATCATGCGCAGGAACTGGCCGCGGCTCACCCTGGCCTCGTGCAGCAGGTCGGTCATGCGATCTCTCCTCTGTGCTCCCCCGAGAGAACCTCTATGCGAACGTTTTAATGACGGAGGTGTTTGTGAACTTAACATCCATGTTTGTTAAAAGTGATAGCTGCCGGGAGAGTATGAGTCGCCCAAGTTGGGTGTCAAGAGTAAGATCCACAGCCGTCCGAGAGGGTGGAGACTCAGGTGAATCCTCGGCAGCACACCTCCAGCAGGTCAGCGCGATGGCACGACATGGCCGAGCACATCGTGCGGCAGGGCTCCGCCTCGGTGACCGAGCTCGCCGAGAGCTTCGGCGTGAGCGTGATGACCGTCCACCGCGACCTCGACGAGCTGGAGCGCCAGGGCATGGTGCGCAAGGTCCGCGGCGGTGCCACCGCCCAGGCCAGCAACGTCTGGGAGAGCAACATCGCCTACCGGCTCAAGGCGCACACGGCGGAGAAGGACGCCATCGCCCGGCTGGTGGCGGGGCTGATCGAGCCGGGCAGCTCGGTCATGCTCGACGACTCGACGACGGCGCTGGCCGTGGCCCGCCACCTGGGCGAGCTGGCCCCGCTGACCGTGGTGACCAACTTCCTGGAGGCGATCAGGTTGCTGGCCGGCACCCCCGACATCAGGCTCATCGCGCTGGGCGGCGAGTACCACGCCAGCCACGACTCCTTCCTCGGCCTCGGCTGCGTGGACGCGGTCGAGTCGGTCAGCACGGACGTGGTCGTGGTCTCCACCTCCGCCATCTCCGAGACCTACGCCTTCCACCAGGAGCAGGAGATCGTGCTGGTCAAGCGGGCGATGCTGCGCTCAGGCGCCCGGCGCATCCTGGCCGTCGACGGCTCCAAGCTGGCCCGGGTGGCACTGCACCGGGTGGCCCCGCTCGACGACTTCGACATCGTCGTGGTCGACGCGGGCGCCCCGGCCGAGCTGCTCCAACGGCTGCGCGACCACCATGCGAACGTTCAGGTCGCGCAGTTGTAACGCAATCGCGCGTGATTTTTAACTCGCATCTTGTTAAGAGCTTGCCTGCTTGCTACAAAGTGAGGGCTTTCGCCCCCAGCTTTGGCACCCCAGCTTAGGAAGCAGCATGGGACGTCCCTCGCGACGATCGTTCCTCGGGCTCGGCAGCGCCGCGCTCACCTTGGCCTTCACCACCGACCTTGCCAACCCGTGGACCGCGCGGGCCGGCGTCAAAGGCGCCGACTATCCCTTCCAGCTCGGCGTCGCCTCCGGCGATCCGCTGCCCGACCGGGTGATCCTCTGGACGCGACTGGCGGCCAGGCCGCTGGAGCCGCTCGGCGGGCTGCCGTACAACAAGATCAGGGTTGACTGGGAGATCGCCGAGGACGAGGCGTTCACCCGGCGCGCCCGCCAGGGCTCGGCCTGGGCGCACCCCGAGTACGGCCACTCCGTCCACGTGGACGCCACCGGCCTGCGCCCCGGCCGCGAGTACTTCTACCGCTTCCGCGCCGGCGGCGAGCTCAGCCCGGTCGGCCGCACCAAGACCGCGCCCGCCCCCAGGAGCAGCCCCGAGGCGCTGCGGCTCGCCTTCGCCTCGTGCGCGCTGTGGCAGGACGGCCACTACAGCGCCTACCGCCACCTCGCCGAGGAGGAGCCCGACGTGGTCTTCCACCTCGGCGACTACATCTACGAGTACGGCATCGTGCCGACCGGAGGCCTGCGGAACACGCCCGTGCCCGAGCAGTTCCGGGTGCAGTGCGACACCCTCGACCGCTTCCGCATCCAGTACGGCCTCTACAAGAGCGACCCCGACCTGCAGGCCGCGCACCACCGCGCGCCGTGGATCGTCACCTGGGACGACCACGAGGTGCTGGACAACTGGGCGGGCCCGCACGGCCCCGGCGGCGAGGTGAGCGAGCAGGACTACCTGGTCATCCGCGCCAACGCCTTCCGCGCCTACTGGGAGAACATGCCGGTCAGGGTGCCCGCCGTGCAGGGCCCCGACGCCCGGATCTACCGCAGGTTCGCCTTCGGCGACCTGGCCGAGTTCAACGTGCTCGACACCCGGCAGTACCGCGACGACCAGGTCTGCGGCGACGGCCAGCAGGTCGACTGCGCAGAACGGCTCGACCCGGCCCGGCACCTGCTCGGCGCCGAGCAGGAACGGTGGCTGCTCGACGGCCTGGCCGCCTCCCGCGCCCGATGGAACGTGCTGGCCCAGCAGATCGCCATGATGCGGCTCGACTTCGACCCGGGCCCGGCCGAACGGCTCAGCATGGACCTGTGGGACGGGTACCAGGCCGCCAAGGACCGCGTGCTCGACGGCATGGTCGAACGCCGGGTGCGCAACCCCGTGGTGCTGACCGGCGACCTCCACTACAACCTGGCGGGCGAGCTCAAGGCCGACTACGCCGACCCGGCCTCGCGCACCGTCGGCGTGGAGTTCGTCGGCACCTCGGTCAGCAGCGGCGGCAACGGCAACACCACCGGCCTGCCGCCGGGCGGCAACGATCCGGTCAATCCCCATGTCAGGTTCTCCAGCTACCAGCGCGGCTACGTCTCGTGCGAGGTCACCAAGGAGCGGTGGCGGGCCGACTTCAAGGTCGTCCCGTACGTGGACCGGCCCGGCGCCCCGATCTCCACCAGGGCCAGCCTGGTCACCCTCGACGGCGTCCCCGGCCTGCAGGCGCTCTAGGAAGGAACGATCATGCGTCATCTCACCGCCGCGCTCGCCGTCGCCGCCCTCACGCTCACGACCACCGCCGCCGCATGGAGCCCTGCGAAGGACGCCGTCACCCCGATCGCCGGCGCCGACCGGCTGGTCGCGCCGCTCGGCGTGGACCCCGCCTGCCCCGCCAAGATCGAGATCGGCATGCGCAGCGACGCGAAGAAGCCCATGTACGCCACCACGAACGTGGAGATCGACCGGCCGCTCGGCGCCTCCCGCACCATGCTGTCCAGCTACCTGCCGCCCGGCTACGAACTCGGCGCGAAACTCCTGGTCGCCGTCCCGCCCGGCACCGCGGAAGGCGAGTACGGCCTGCGCCTGCGCACCCCGGCGAGAACGTTGTCCGTACCGGTCGAGGTCGTGCCCGTGGACCGGCTCGACAACGGCGGCAACCTCGCGCTGCGCCGCCCCGTCACGGCCTCCTCCCAGCACGTCAACGCCAACTACCCGCCGTGCAGCATCGCCGACGGCGACCGCTCGTCCAACGGCTGGGCCGGCGGCAACGGCTGGAACGACGCCACCGGCCGGGTCTGGCCGGACACCGTCTCCATCGCGCTCGGCGGCGCCAAGCAGGTCTCGCGGGTGGAGTTGTTCACCCTCGACACCGAACGCTATCCGGCCGCGTCGTTCGGGCTGCGCGACTGGGACGTCCAGGCGCAGGTGGGCGGCCAGTGGCAGACGGTCGCGCAGGTGCGCGGCAACACCGCCGGCAGCGCCCGCTCCGACTTCGCGCCCGTCAGCGCGGAGGCGGTCCGCATCGTGGCGCTTGCCTCGAACGGCGCCAACGACTACACCCGCATCGTGGAGGTCGAAGTCCGCTGACCGCCAGATGAGGCCGATCGAAGGGAGACCCAGTTGAGCACGTTCACCCGCATCACGCCGCCCAAGATCAAGGTGGGGCTGGTCGCAGGAGGGCTGGGGGCGTACTGGCCGCAGTTCCCCGACCTGCTCCCCCAGCTCCAGCGCTCGGCCGCGCGGGTCTCCGAGCGGATGCGGGGCCTGGACGCGGAGATCGTGGACGTCGGGTTCATCTCCGACGCCCAGGAGGGGGCCGCGGCGGCCGAGAAGCTGCGGGCCGAGGGCTGCGACCTCATCGTCGGGTTCCTGACCACGTACATGACGGCCACCATGCTCGTGCCGATCGCGCAGCGCAGCGGCGCGCCGGTGCTGCTGATCAACCTGCAGCCGACCGAGTCGATGGACCACGCCACCTTCGACACCGGCCAGTGGCTGGCCTACTGCGGCGCCTGCCCGCTGCCCGAGATGGCCAACGCCTTCACCCGCCTCGGCATCCCGTTCCGCTCGGTGTCGGGCTACCTGGAGGACGAGCGCGCGTGGGACAAGATCGGCCGGTGGGTCCGCGCGGCGGGCGTGCGCGCCGCGCTGCGCCGGGGCCGGCACGGCCTGATGGGCCACCTCTACCCGGGCATGCTGGACGTGGCCACCGACCTCACCCTCGTTTCGGCGAACTTCGGCGGCCACGTCGAGGTGCTGGAGTTCGACGACCTGCGGGTGCGCGTGGAGAAGGTCTCCGACGCCGACGCCGCCCAGCGGATCGAGCTGGCCCGCGAGGTGTTCGAGCTGGCCGACTCGGTGAACGAGGACGACCTGGCGTGGGCGGCCCGCGTGTCGGTCGGCCTGGACCGGCTGGTCGAGGAGTTCGAGCTGGACAGCCTCGCCTACTATCACCGGGGGCTGGACGGCGAGATCCACGAACGGCTCGGCGCCGGCATGATCCTCGGCGCGTCCCTGCTCACCGCCCGCGGCGTCCCCGCCGCCGGCGAGTACGAACTGCGCACCAGCCTGGCCATGCTCATCATGGACCGCCTCGGCGCGGGCGGCTCGTTCACCGAGTTGCAGGCGCTCGACTTCCACCGAGGCCACGTCGAGATGGGCCACGACGGGCCGGCCCACCTGGCCATCAGCTCCCGCCGCCCGCTGCTGCGCGGCCTGGGCGTCTACCACGGCAAACGCGGCTGGGGCGTGTCGGTCGAGTTCGACGTGACGCGGGGGCCCGTCACCACGTTCGGGCTGCGGCAGTCCAGGGACGGCCGCTACGGGTTCGTCGTCTCGGAGGGCGAGGTCGTGGAGGGGCCGCTGCTGCGGATCGGCAACACCACCTCGCGGGTGGACTTCGGCTGCGACCCCGGCGAGTGGACCGACGCCTGGAGCGCCAGCGGCATCTCGCACCACTGGGCGCTCGGCACCGGCCACCGCGCCGCCGACCTGCGCGCGACCGCCGACCTGCTGGGGGCGGAGGTGACACACATCCAGCCGTAGTCCCCACCTTTCAAGCTTCCAGAACGGTCGTTTCCACAATCGGATGAGGTTTCGGGGGCATTTCGCCGCCGCACGGCGTCCTGAATCGCCCCGGCCGCGGCGAATTCCCCATCGCCGTGAGATCCGTCCGGCGCAGGAATGCGTGGACTCGCGGAGATCGGCGGGTTAAACTCGGCGAGAATTTGCCGACCCGCCGACTTTCGAGCTGCCACCGGGGATGCCGATGCATCGCGCTTTGTCCCGCCTTTCACGCGGCACGGGTTATTTGACAGAGCGGTCCGACAGGCTCCGGCAGGCCACGCCGACGTCGGCGAGAATCCGCTGATTATCGCCCCTGCAGTTTTTGACGACCGAGCTGACAGGCTATTCGGGATTAACGAAAGGGCCGCGTGGACAAGAAAATCTTCGAAACGCCCGCGGAACAACCGGAGGCCGAGAGATATCTCGGCAGGGTTTCCCGGTACGAGCCGATGCGCGCGCTGCGGGCCACCGCGCTGGAGCTGCTGCCGGTCCCGCCCGGCGGCCGGGCGCTGGACATGGGGTGCGGCCTCGGCGACATGGCCAGGGTGCTGGCGGGCCTGGTGGGCCCCGGCGGATCGGTGACCGCCGTGGACCTGAGCCCCGCCATGGTGGCCGCCGCCCAGGGCAAACACCTCGACGCGCCGGGGGCCGCGACGGTGACGTACCAGGTCGGAGACGTTTCCACGCTCGAGCGGCCGCAGGAGTTCGACGTGGTCTGGTGTGAGCGGGTCCTGCAGCACGTGCCCGATCCCGACGCGGCCATGCTGAACCTGACGCGCGCGCTCGCCCCTGGAGGGCGCCTGTGCGTCGTCGACGTCGACTGGGGCGCGCTGGTGGTCGACGGGGTGGAGGAGGCGCTGACGTCCCGTGTGCTGACCGCGTTCCAGCGGAAAGTGGCGCAGCCGACCATCGGCCGCACATTGCGGCGCCGGTTCGCGCGGGCGGGGCTGGCCGATCCGGCGCTGCGCGCGGTCACCGTGATTTCCACCGTCCTGGCCGACGCGGCGGCCGTTACTCCGGTTCTGGACCGGCGCCTGTCGGCGCACATCCCGGAGGCCGACAGACAGGCATGGTTCGCCGCTTTGTCGGCGGCCGACGAACGCGCGGAATTCATGGCGGCGATGCCGATATATGTGGCGGCGGCGGGCCGTGACCGATAACCAGGTGCGCGAGAGGTCGCCGCTGCGGGAGTTACATCTGGAGATTTACCCGCCGACCGACGGTCCGGATTCGTTCGATCGCTATCCGTGGCAGCGGGAAATCAGATCCTTCCGCGGCGAGGTGATATATCAGAACGGCCGTTTTCCGCATTTCAGACTGGCGGACGGGGCGTTCGACGACGCCGACGAGCACGACGTACACGCCTATCATCTGATGGTCAGGTCGCGTTCGACCGGCGCGATAGTGGCGACGGCGCGCGCCGCGCCGCTCGAACGGCTGCCGGTCAGCCGGGTGATGGCGCTGGACGAGCCGACGGCGACCCGGCTGATGAGCTCACGCGGGCTGCGCCGGTCCGACGTGTTCGAGGGCGCGCGCTGGGTCGTCGACCCACGCCATCGCGGCCGGCGCATCGGACAACTCCTCATCGTGGCGGGCGCGCTCCTGACCCGGCGGGCCCACAGGAAGCTGATCTGGGTGCTCGCCGGCACGGCCACCGGGCAGGACGCGCTGCTTCGCCAGTTCGGCTTCCAGGAGGTCTCGGCGACGCCCCATCCGATGCCGGACGTGGGCGACACCGTCAAACTGCTGGCCTGCGCGCCCGAACAGCTCCTCGACCATCGTCCAGAGTTCGTCGAGGAGATCGCCCCGGCGGTGAGCGCGGCGCTGCGCCGACATTGACCTGGAGTGCACTCCAGCCGACAATCTGTCCCTATGCACAATGCCATGAGAACCCGCACCATCGGAGGCCGCCCCGTCGGAGCCGTCGGGCTCGGCGCCATGCCCATGTCGGTCGCGGGGCACATGCCGGACGAGGGCCAATCGATCCGTACGATTCTCGCGGCCCTGGACGCCGGCGTCACCCTGATCGACACGGCCGACGCCTACACCCCGTCGCACGAGGAGGTCGGCCACAACGAACGCCTGGTCGCCCGCGCCATCGCCCTGTGGGCGGGCGACGCCGCCACGGTGCTCGTCGCCACCAAGGGCGGGGCCGTCCGCACGCCCGGCGGCGGCTGGGAGCACGACGGCCGCCCGTCGTACATCAAGCAGGCCTGCGACCGCTCGCTGAAGGCCCTCGGCGTGGACAGCATCGACCTCTACCAGCACCACCGGCCCGACCCGAAGGTGCCCTACGAGGAGACCATGGGCGCGCTGAAGGACCTGCACGACGCCGGCAAGATCCAGATGGCGGGCATCTCGAACGCCGACCCGGAGCAGATCAGGCAGGCCCACGGCATCCTCGGCGACCGCCTGGTGAGCGTGCAGAACGAGTACTCCCCGCGCTTTCGCACCAGCGAGCCCGAGATCGACGTCTGCGCCGAGCTCGGCCTGGCCTTCCTTCCGTGGTCGCCGCTCGGCGGCATCGGCCGTACCGAGGACCTGCGAGAGCGGCACGCCGCCTTCGCCGAGATCGCCGAAGCGCGCGGCGTCTCCCCGCAGCGGGTCTGCCTGGCCTGGGAACTGGCCCGCAGCCCCGTCGTGATCCCCATCCCCGGCGCCAGCCGTCCCGAGACCATCCTCGACAGCATCGGCGCCGATGCCCTGGAGCTCAGCGAGGAGGAGCTGGCCCGGCTCGGCTGATCCTGGCGCGGCCTGACCCGACAGCTTGGCCTGGTCTCGGTTCAGGCTGCCCGGTCGACGAAGCCGAGGCGGCGGTTCATGGCGATGGCCGAGGCGTTGCGCGGATGGTGGAAGGTCACCATCCGCGCGAAGCCTGCGGCCCGGACGAAACGGATGGCCAGCAGCTTCAACGCCAGCGACAGTCCCCGCCCCCGGTGGGGGGCGAGCACGCCGGTCATCTCGCTGAACGCCTGGCCGTCTGACGGGTGCAGCGACGTCGCGGTCATCCCGATCCACTCGCCCGCGCGGGTGGCCAGCACGACGCCCGCAGGATCGTAGGACGGCACGTCGAAGCGGTGCGCGACATAGGCCGCGTAGGTGAAGAACTCGCCGCGTTCGGGGATGTCGGCCGAGCACGCCCTGTTGAGCTCGTAGAGCGCGCGACGCTGCTCGGGCCCGTCGCCGGCCTCGGCCATGGTCGTGAACCCGATGCCGGACTCGCGGGCCCTCACCAGGTAGGGCTCGTACGCGGCGTCGTCGAAGGCGTCCACGTCCAGCTCAAGATGCACCCAGTTGACCATGATCGAACCCTATCCATCCGCTTTCACGGCTTCTCGACCGGTATAGGCCTCGATGAAGACTCTGCGGCAACCATTGGATATTTCCCGCCATTGCCCGTGAGATCACGTTCGTTCCGCCGCGGAAATCGCGTCAGTGATCGGCGGGTTCCCACCACGCCAGATTGGCCGACGCCTGCGCCACCGGCTCGATGATCTCCCACGCTTCGGCGAACGAGAGCTGCGGCTGTTCTCGACCACCACCACGTTCGGCACCCCGATGGACATCACCCTGGACGAGGTCGCGATCGAGTCGTACTAGCCGGCGGACGCGGCGAGCGCCGCCTACTTCACGAAGTCCGGCACGTAGCCACCCGCCCCTGATCAAGGGGCAGGGTGGCGCGGCTCAGCTTCGGGACTCCTGTCGCGGCCCGAGCGAAGAGCAGGACAGTGGAGACGTTCCCGAAGCCGGCCTGAAACTACGCGACCTGGCGCGGTCAGACGGTACCCCCTACTCAAAGACCCTCAAGCGGAACCGAGACCGAACCGTTCGGCGAAGGCCGACATCTCATCGCGCTGCTGCTCCAGTTCCCCGGCGGCCAGGCTTATGACGGTCCGGGTGACGCCCTGTTCGGCCAGCTCCCCGACCTGTTCTGGGGACATGTCGCCCGTCCCCCACCGCGTGTACTCCAACGCCTGCGGATCACGTCCGGCCTCGATGGCGGCCGTGCGGGCGATGTCCAGTTGGGCCGCGCGTTCCTCAAGGTCGAGCATGCCGCCGGGGAAGTACCCGTCGCCGCGTCGCCCGGCGCGGCGCGCGGCCGCCCTGCTCGACCCGCCGACGTGGATCGGCAGGTGCGTGACCCCGGCGGGCTTCGGGAACTGGCACAGGTCGTCGAAGGCGAAGAACTCCCCCTTGTGGGTGACGCCGTCCTCGCCCCCGCCCCAGAGCAGGCGCAGCACGTCGATGGCTTCGTCGGCGCGGCGGCCTCGGACGGCGAAGTCGACTCCCGCCGCCTTGGCCTCGCCGGGCAGGGAGCCGAGCCCCACGGTCAGCAGCCGCATCCGTCCCTTGGACAGCACGTCGACGGTCGCCAGGCGCTTGGCCAGGATCACCGGGTGGTGGTACGGCAGCAGCAGCACGCCCGTCCCGAGCGTGATCCGCTGTGTGGCGGCGGCGACGAAGCCCAGGAGGTCGATCGGGTCGGCGTAGGGCAGCGTCGGC
This sequence comes from Nonomuraea purpurea, assembly GCF_042650645.1. Lineage (NCBI taxonomy): Bacteria > Bacillati > Actinomycetota > Actinomycetes > Streptosporangiales > Streptosporangiaceae > Nonomuraea > Nonomuraea purpurea. The sequence goes on along the minus strand of NZ_JBHSBI010000043.1, from coordinate 24,722 downwards.
GGGAGTTCGTACGGGCCGACCGCGGCACCGGGATACAGCGCGATGTGCTCGGGCACGTACAGGGACTCGAAACCGCAGCCCTCGGCATGCCTGGCGAAAGCCGCGATCTTATCGGGGTCGACCCCCCAGAAGGCGGTGTTGTAGCTGATCCCGAATTTCATCTCACTCCTCCGGGCGGCGGACACGTGATCACGGCCACGTTAGAACCTTGACGCCGGTGTCAGGCAAACCGCTGCCCGGAAGTCCGGCAGCGACCGCTATGCTCCACGAAAGCGCTGGTAGAAAGGGTGTGGAAGGCTCCGATAAGCCACACACCCCAGAAAGGTCCCCATGCCGCTCTCCCCCGGCCCTTTCACCGGCCGTACCGTCTCCGGCCTCGCCCAGGACCTGCGCGAAGGGCGGACCAGCGCGGCCGAGCTGGCCAAGCAGGCGCTCGACGCCGTCGCCGAGCTCGATCCGCACCTGAACGCGTTCGTCACCGTGGACCCCGAAGGGGCGCTCGCCGCGGCGCTGCGGGCGGATGAGGAGCTGGCCGGAGGGACCGACCGCGGGCCGCTGCACGGCATCCCCGTCGGGGTGAAGGATCTCATCGACGTCGCGAGCCTGCCGGCGAGCATGGGGTCGCGGCACTTCGCCGGCCACGTCCCGGCGGCCGACGCCGAGTGCGTGACGCGGCTGCGTCGCGCCGGGGCGGTCGTCGTGGGCAAGACCACGACGCACGAGTTCGCGTACGGGCCCACCGGCGACCGCTCGGCGGGCGGCCCGTCACGCAACCCCCACGACCCGGCGCGCATGTCGGGCGGCTCCAGCGGCGGCAGCGCGGCGGCCGTGGCGGCGGGCATGGTGCCGCTGGCGCTCGGCACGGACACGGGCGGCTCCGTCCGCATCCCTGCTGCTCTGTGCGGGATCGCCGGGTTCAAGCCCGCTTTCGGGGCGATCCCCACGGGCGGCGTCTTCCCGCTGTCGCGCAGCTTCGACCACGTCGGCGTCCTGGCGGCCGACGAACGGGACTGCCTGGCCGCCTACGGGTGCCTGGCCTCGACCCGGCCGTTCGAGGGCGAGCGCCAGGTGCGGGTGGCCTGGCTCGACCCGGCCGAGCTGTTCGCGGGCGATCCGCGCGTGGTGGACGCCGTGCGCGGGGTGTCGGGCGCCCAGGACGAGGTAAGGCTGCCGTCCGGCGTCGCCGAGGCGCTGCAGGAGACGTACACCGTGATCCAGAGCTGCGAGGCGGCGGCCGTGCACGCCTCCCGAATGGTGCACGCGCCCGAGCTGTTCGACCCCGAGGTGCGCGAGCGGCTGCGCGTGGCCGGCGAGCTGCCCGGCTGGAGGTACGTCCAGGCGGTGGAGCGGCGGGTGGAGCTCGGCTCGGTGGTCGCCGCGCTGTTCGCGCACCATGACGTCGTCGCCCTGCCGACCGTGCCGATCACCGCTCCCCCGCTCCAGCAGCGCGAAGGCGAGCTGGACGGCCGGGCCTTCCTCGTGCGCGCCGCCCTGCTCGCGCTGACCAGTCCGTGGAACGTGGCCGGTCTGCCCGCCCTGACCGTGCCCGCGGGCACGGTGGACGGCCTGCCGGTCGGCCTGCAGCTCGTCTGCCGCCCGGGGCAGGAGCCCCTGCTCTTCGAGGCCGCCGCCCTGCGGGCTACCAGCGCCGCTTGACGCTCCAGACGCGGTCTGGCCTGTTGGTCATGATGCCGTCCACGCCGTACGCGATCAGCCGCCGGATGAGGGGCCGCCGGTTCGCCGTAGAGGTATAGACCCGCATGCCCCGATCGTGGACCTTGGAGATGTAGTCGGGGGTGAGCCCGGAATGCGGGAGGGTGATGCCCTTGGCGTACCCGGACAGCTCGTCGAGCTGCCCGAGGCCCGGCTTGCCGATCACCACGACGGGCACCTCCGGCAACATCCGGTGCAGCGCGCGCACCGCCTTCCAGTCGAACGCCTGCAGGACCAGCCGCTTGCCGCCCCACAGGGAACGGTTCTCCTGCAGCTCGGTGGCCACCCGCCGGTCGATGCCCGGGTTCAGCGGTGAGTGCTTGATCTCCAGCAGCAGTCCTGGCCCGCCCCCGCCCATGTTGTCCAGGGCCTGCTTGAGCGTGGGCACGCCCTCGCCTTGGTAACGCGAGGAGAACCATGAGCCCGCGTCCAGCCGTCTGATCTCCTCCAGCGTGAAGTCGGCGACCCGCCACGGGGCCCGCTCCGGGTAGACGTCCTCGACGTTGGTGGTGCGGTTCAGCGTCTGGTCGTGGATCAGGACGAGTTCGCCGTCGTTGGTCTGCTGGACGTCGAACTCGCACATGTTCGCCCCCTGCTTCCCGGACAGGACGCAGGCGGCGATGGTGTTCTCGGGCCCGTACCCGGCGCCGCCCCGGTGCGCGATGTTGTCGACGTTCGGCGCGGCCTGAGCGGGCCTCGTCATGAGGATCAGGGCGACGGTGATGACGACGCCGAGCAAGCGGTACATGTTCTTTCCTCCGGATTGGCCGCGTATCTGCAACCCGAACCCGACAAGTACGTCTATGTCGAGTTACGAAGAAAAGTGCCCACTAATACCCGCAACGACTGACCCGGACCGGCGTGTCGATCGCGTTCACACGAACTCTTTGTCACCTGCAAAGAGCCGCTTGAGCAGGGCCTCCGCCCCGCCCGCCGCGATCCCCGACAAGCCCGGCCGGTCCGTGGCCCCGCCGCGGGCGCGGCCACGGACCGGCTGTCACCGGACATCGCCTTGGTGATGTGCGTGTCGTAGGGGAAGCAGCGTCAGGCCGACGGCCGCAGCTTGTAGCGGATGGGCAGGTGCTTGATGCCGCCGACGAACGTCGTGGCGGTCCACTCGGGCTCGCCCGCGAGCTCGACGCTCTCCAGCCTCGGCAGCAGCTCGGCGAACAGCGCCTTCAGCTCCATCTTGGCCAGCGCCGCCCCCAGGCAGTAGTGCACGCCGAAGCCGAAGGCGAGGTGGCGGTTGGGGTCGCGGCCGATGTCGAAGGCGAACGGGTCGGTGAACACCTCCTCGTCGCGGTTGGCCGAGGGGTAGGACAGCAGCACCGACTCGCCCTTCTTGATCGGCACGTCGTGCAGGATGGTGTCGGCCGACGCCGTCCGCATGAACTCCTTGACGGGCGTGACCCAGCGGATCATCTCGTCGACCGCGAGCGGCAGCAGGCCGGGGTCCTCGCGCAGCCGGGCGAGCTGGGCGGGGTGCTCGATGAGGGCGTGGAGCCCGCCCGCGACCGTGGAGCTGGTGGTGTCGTGGCCGGCGCTGGCGATGATGACGTAGTAGGAGGCCGTGTCGATGTCGCTGAGCGGTTCGCCGTCCACCCGGGCGTTGGCGATGGCGGAGGCCAGGTCCTCGGTGGGGTGGGCGCGGCGGGCGGCGGTGAGGTCCTGGAAGTAGGCGAAGAAGTCCAGCAGCACGGCGAACTGGTCTTCCGCGCTCTCGCCGCGCCGGGTCTCGGCGTCCGCGCCGCCGAACAGCTCCTGGGTGAGCTTGAGCATGCGGGGGAAGTCGGACTCGGGCAGGCCGAGCAGCGAGAGGATCACATACAGCGGGTAGTGCACGGCGACCTGGGTCGCGAAGTCGCACTCGCCGCCGAACTCGGCCATCCGGTCGACGTAACGGCGGGCGAGCTCCTGGACGCGGCCCTCCAGGTCGCGCATGGCCTTGGGACGGAACCAGTCGGCGCCGATCGCCCTGATCACCCGGTGCTGCGGGTCGTCCATGTGCACCAGCGTCTTCAGCGCGATGCCCTGCGCCGCCTGTTCCCTGGCGAGCTTCTCGAAGGCCGCCTTGCCCAGGATCGGGCGCGGCTCGTTGAGCCACAGGGTGTGGTCGCGTTCGATCGCCATGATGTCGGCGTGCCGGGTGACGGCGTAGAAGGGATCGTATTCCGGTGCCTGCACGAGGTGGACCGGCGCCTGCCGGCGCAGCAGGGTGAGCGCGTCGTGCAGCCGCCTCTCGTCGGTGTAGGAGACGGCGTCGGCGAGCATGCGCCCCGCCTGCTCGATGGTCATGTTCATAAGGCCCCCCGGTTGTGGATGGTCATGACGGCAGCAGAATGGGCTTGATGGTCGTGCCGTTCGCGGAGTCGCGTTCGGCGTCGTTGATCTCGTCCAGCGGGTACGTGCGGATCAGGCGGTCGAACGGGAACCGGCCCTGCCGCCACAGCCCGATCAGGTGCGGGATGAACTGCTGGGGCACGGCGTCGCCTTCGAAGATGTAGCGGAGGCTGCGGCCGGCCAGCGCCATGGGCGGCACCGTGATGTCGCCGCCCACGCCGACCAGCCCGCAGGTGCCGCGCGGGCGCAGCACGGAGATCGCGGTACGCACCACGTCGGGCACGCCGGTGGTGTCGAAGGAGTGGTCGACCTGGCCGACGACGGCGGCCAGGGCGGGATCGGCGCCGTCGACGGCCCTGGTGGCGCCCAGTTCCATGGCCAGCTCGCGCCGGCCCGCGTGCAGGTCGACCGCGACGATCTCGGCGGCGCCCGCGACCTTGGCCGCCATGACCGCCGCCAGCCCGACGGGCCCGACGCCGAACACCGCGAGGCTGGACCCGGCGCGCACGTTCAGCGCGATCAGCACCGAGCCCGCCCCGGTCTGCAGGCCGCAGCCGAGCGGGCCGAGCAGTTCGAGCGGCAGCGACGGATCGACGGTGACGAGGTTGCGTTCGGTGGCGACGGCGTGGGCGGCGAAGGAGGACTGGCCGAACCAGCGGGCCGCGACCGGCCCGCCGTCCGCGTCGGTGGCCCCGGTCGAGCCGTCGGCGCGCACCCCGCTCAGGTTGCGCGCCATGAACTCGTCACAGTACGGGGCCGCGCCCGCCATGCACTGGCCGCACCAACCGCACGAGTCGTAGCTCATCACGACATGGTCGCCGGGCGCGACCCTCGTCACGCCCGGACCCACGGCCTCGACCACGCCCGACCCCTCGTGCCCGAACACCATCGGCGCCGGCAGTTCGGGCAGCTCGCGGAAGATCACGTCGGTGTGGCACATCCCCGCGCCGGCGATGCGGACCAGCGCCTCTCCAGGGCCGGGTTCGCCGAGTTCGACGTCCTCGACGGCGAAGGGCTTGCCGGGGTGGCGCAGGACCGCCGCTCGCGTTCGCATCTCAGTGCTCCGTTTCTGGGGCGTAGCCGACGGCGGACAGCACGAAGTCCACGGTCTCCTCGGCGTACTTGTGTTTGCGCTCGGCGAGGGCGGGCATCCGGCTGGCCGGGGTCGACAGGACGTGGTTGGTGAGGATGCCGGCGACCGCGTCGAGGACGAGCGCGGGCGACGTCCCCGCCGGGAGTTCGCCGCGTTCGATGGCGCCGACCACGATCGCGCGGCCGGCCACGATCCGCTCGCGCTGGAGCTCCTCCAGCGCCTGCCCGAACAGCTCGGGATAGACCTTCGCCTCGACCTGGGCGCGCAGCAGGACCAGGCCGTGGCGGTCGAAGTAGCCGTCGAGGATGGCGGTGGCCATCCTGACCAGGTCTTCGCGCAGCGGCCCCGGCCACTCCACCAAGGGCTGCCTCGGCCGCCAGCCCGACAGGGCGTCGACGATCAGCCGCTCCTTGCTGCCCCACCTGCCGTACAGCGCCGCCTTGCCCACCCGGGCCCTGCGGGCCACCACGTCGAGGCTGAACCCGGCCCAGCCGACCTCGGCATACAGTTCGAGCGCCGCGGCGTGGACCCGTGCTTCGAGGTCGGGGTCCGGCGGGCGACCTCGTCCTGTCATGAACGTCAGTTTGCCAGACGCCGGGACCCTGTCATGATCGTTGGGCGCCGGACGTCCGCGGTCATTCCGACAGGGCGCCGCGGAGCTGGGTGAGCACGGCGCGCAGGATGCGGGAGACGTGCATCTGCGAGATGCCGAACTCCTGGGCGATCTCCGACTGGGTCATGTTCCCGTAGAAGCGCATCAGCAGGATGTTCCGCTCCCGGCTCGGCAGCGCGTCGATGAGGGGCTTGACCGCGTGCCTGTCGAGCAGGTGGTTGAGCGAGTCGTCCTGGGCGGGCAGGAAGTCGCCGAGCTCGGCGGGGTCGTCGTCGCCGCTGTTGACGGGGGCGTCCAGCGACAGCGCGGTGTAGGCGGTGGACGCCTCCATGGTGAGCAGGACGTCCTCTTCCGACAGGCCCATCTTGGCGGACAGCTCGGCGACGGTCGGCGAGTGGCCGAGGGTCTGGGTCAGTTCGGCGGTGGCCTTGTTGAGCTCGATGCGGCGCTCCTGGTAGACGCGCGGCACCCGGATGGCCCACGTACGGTCGCGGAAGTGCCGCTTGACCTCGCCGACCATGGTGATCATGGCGTATCCCCTGAACTCGTGCCCGAGGCTGGGGTCGAAGCCGTTGACGGCCTTCATCAGCCCGACGTAGGCCGCCTGGCGCAGGTCCTCCAGGGGCTCACCGCGGTAGCGGTAGCGGCGGGCGACATCGGCGACCAGCCCCTCGTGCATCTCCACCAGGCGCTCGCGAATGCGCACGGCGTGCAGTTCCGAAGTACCGGGGTCGGCCAGCTCGACCAGGAGGTTCTCGGCGGTGAGCTGCTCGAATGCGAGATCCAGGACAGGCATGTGCTGCTCCAAACTGTGCAAGCGGCCCCTGCCCATGAAATAAAGCCCGTGCAGAGGCACGCCTCGTTCGCGTGAGGCGAAGCCCTCTGCTGGACTTCAATGATCAACAATGCCCGCTGATCGCCGTCCTTCACCATCCAGGAGGTAACAAAATTGTTACGGCCAGCTGGGCAGGCCCGCCGCGACGTGGACGGGCGCTCTCCCCCTACTTGATGACGCGCCCGACGAGCCGGCCGCCGTCGACCGGGACGGCCAGGCAGTACAGGGCCCTGAAGCGAGGCCAGTCGCTCTCCAACGGAATGAGCCCGTACACGGTGACCTCGTCCTTCCTCGACGGCACGTACCGCATCAGCGGCGTGCACTCCTCCCGGACCAGCCGGTCCAGCGTGACCGCGCCCGGGTACGGCCCCCTGGGCGCGATGTAGGTGGTGGCGAACTCCGCCGCGTGCGGCTGGTCACACGGCACGACCGTCACCGAGAAGTCCGTCGGCATCGGGTCGATGCAGTCGCCCGGCCGCAGGTCGGTCGCGTGATACCGCACCGCTCCCGGGTGGAGTGTGCCGGGCGGCGGCACGGCAGGCGATGCGACGGGCGGGGCGACGGACGGGGTGCCCGCGCAGCCCGCAAGGGCGATCGCCAGCACGGCGGTCGCCGGTAACGCTCTTTTCATGGCGCCGGATCGTGGCAGCCGCAGGTCACCGGATGGTCGCGACCAGTATGCGGCTCGGAACCGAGCGTCCCGACACCCCGGGGCCGGACCGACGCGGACCGGGTACGGCGGGATGAAAAGATCAGAGTCTGACATGAGTGAAAGGCACCTGAGATGGCTCCAAGCATCGCGACCGCGCGCCGCGTAGACCTGCCCGAACTGCTCGACTTCCTCCGCCCGAGGCACCACGGCCTGCTCTCGACCACCCGCAGGGACGGGCGGCCGCAGCTCTCGCCGGTCTCGTGCGGCGTCGACGAGGGCGGCAGGATCGTGGTCTCCACCTATCCCGACCGCGCCAAGGCACGCAACGCCCGGCGCGACGAGCGGGCCTCGATCTGCGTGCTGTCCGAGGAGTGGAACGGCCCGTACGTCCAGGTCGACGGGCGCGCCGAGGTGCTCGACATGCCCGAGGCCCTTGAGGCGCTGGTCGAGTACTACCGGTGCATCGCGGGCGAGCATCCCGATTGGGACGAGTACCGCGAAGCCATGCGCCGCCAGGACAAGTCGTTGATCCGCCTCCACATCGACCAGTGGGGCCCCATCGCGACCGGCGGTTTTCCCGCGCGCCTGGTCTCCGAGGAGTGACGAGGCCGGAAAGGCGTAACCCGCCGGGCCCGGGCGGGATCAGGGGATGACGTCAGCCACGATCTTGACGGAGTCCTTCCCGCACGTGGAGAGCCGTCCGGTGGTGCTCGCCTGGGCGGCCGAGTTGCTGGCGCACCGCCACCCCTTGACCGTCGCGATCCCGGCGCTGCCCTGCTTGGGGGTGTCGCTGCGGTAGTAGGCGCGAAAGACGCTCATCGCTTCCTTGCAGTCGACGCGACCGGCGCCAACCGCCACCACGGCCAGCGGGCCGTCGTTCAACGGCTGGACCTCGCCGCACACCGTTCGGGGCCCGGCCAGCGCAACCGACCTGCTCGGCGACGAACTGGGCGACGCGGAAGCGGGCGGGTCGCTCGGTTCCTGGCTGGGAGAGACCGGGGCCGGCGGGTCGCTCGGCTCCTGGCTGGGTGTCGCCGGGGCGGGCGATGTGGGAGGGGGCGAGGCGGCAGACACCGGGCCGCCGCCGCATGCGGCCGAGGAGAACAGCAGTGACAGTACGCAGGCGGCAACGCGGAAACGCACGAGAAAACCTTACAAGCTCGACATTCTGACCCGGCGCAGTCTCTCACGTGGCGGCACAGCCCATGCGCACGCGCCCCGTCGGCTTCCGTCGCGGAATCGATTCGCGTGAAGAGGATCGCGGCCTTCGGGCAATCAGCGCTGATCGTTTCTCGAGAAAGGCGCTCCATGCATGATCCCGCACCTGCGAATGGTTGATGAGACGACGGACGCGTCGGTCATCGCCAGGTCACGTCACGACCCCGAGTCGTTCTCCGTGATCTTCGATCGGTACTACGGCGCGATCCACCGGTACGTGGCCGCCCGGCTCGGGACCGCCGCGGCCGACGACGTCGCCGCCGAGACGTTCCTGGCCGCCTTCGACCAGCGCGACCGCTACGACCCGGCCTGGCCGCAGGCCAGGGCCTGGCTGTACGGCATCGCCACCAACCTGATCGGCCGCCACCGCCGCGACGAGATCCGGCTCTACCGGGCCATGAGCCGCTCCGCGGGCCGCGAGGAGGAGGCGGGCCACGCCGACCGGGTCGCCGACCGCGTGTCCGCCGAACGGCTCAGCCCGGAACTGGCGCGCGGCCTGACGGCGCTGGCCAAGGGCGATCGGGACGCGCTGCTGCTCGTCTCGTGCGCCCAGCTCAGTTACGCCGAGGTCGCGCACGCCCTCGGCATCCCGGCCGGCACGGTCGGCTCGCGTATCAACCGGGCCAGGCGCAAGCTGCGCACGGCCTTGGGCCCCACGGCAGAGGAGGCAGTGAACCATGAATGAGCTGCGCGAGCGGCACGACGCGCTGCCGGAGCCGTCCCCGGAGAGCGTGGCCAAGGCCCGCGCCCGCCTGATCGCCCACATGGCCGAACCCGCCGCGCGCCCCCGCCGCGCAAGGGCCTTGCCCCGCTGGGGGTTCGGCCTGGCCGGGGCGGCGGCCGTCGCGGTGCTCGCGGTCGGCGTGCTGCGCCCCATGACGGCGACCGAGCCGCCGAATCAGCAGCCGGGCGCGTCGTCGTCGCGGACCCAGGAGTTGCGGCTGCGTACGGTGGCGAGCGCCCAGGACCTGGCCGACAACGCCGCGGCCCTGGCGGCGGCCGAGGACGACCCCGCGCCGTCCCCGCACCAGTGGGCCTACGTCAAGAGCCGCAACGTCCAGACCCGCGTGGACGGCGGCGAGTGGCTGACCGGCTCCCCCAAGACGACCTCGGTCCATGAGATGTGGCGCCGGGCGGACGACCGGCGGTGGGCCGCGATGGAGGACGGCAAGCTGAAGACGTACGACGAGTCGGAGTTCGAGGTGAGCTACCCGTTCCTGTTGTCCCTGCCCACCGACCCCGGCGCGCTGCTCGACCGGATCTATGAGGCGGTCGCGGAGGAGGGCGAAGGCCGCCCCGACGCCCCGGCGCCGAGCGCTGCCGCCGGCCCGGCGCCGAGCAACGACTACCGGCATACGCGGGCCTTCCAGCTCATCGCGCAGGGCATGCGCGATGCGGCGCTGCCCGCCAGGCTCCGTGCCGCCATGTACGGGGCGATGGCGCGGATCCCCGGCGTCGAGTACGAGGACCGCGCCTCCGACCTGGCCGGGCGCAAGGGCGTCACCCTCTACCGGATCCACCAGGGTTACCTGCGGGACGAGATCTTCATCGACCCCAAGTCCTACGCCTACCTGGGCTACCGCACGATCGTCGTCCGCGACCACGACGAGCGTTACGACGAGGCCAAGAAGGGCGAGATCAGGAACTGGGACGCCCTGCTGGAGGCGACCGTCGTGGACAAGGTGGGCCGGCGCTCCTGAGGTCGCCCTCCGCCGCGGGTCCGGTCACCAGGGCATGCGGTCCCGCGGCGGCGCAAGCGAATCAGCTCAGGCGGGGGGTGTCGGTGGGCAGGATGGTCTGGCCGGTGACGAAGTCGGTCCACAGGCCGAACTTGAGCTTCTCACCGGGCTTGGCGGTGGTCTCGGCGAAGCCGATCGTCCGCCCCTGGTGCCGGCGGGTCGCGCCGAAGCTGAGCTGGAAGCGGGTGGTGCCGGCGCGCTGCTCGGGCGGGGTGTCGTTGGGCGGCAGGATCTCGTCCAGCGCCCACGTGTAGTCCTTGCTGTAGGGGCGGGAGACCCGCTCAAGCGTCTGCTCCAGGATGACGCCGTTGCCGGGGATCACGACCAGCACGCCGGGCAGCTTGCCGATCTTGGTGTTGACGGCGAAGACCTCCTGCGGCTCGCCGGTCGGGAACTCGCCGCGCCCGCTGCCCACGTGCGAACCCTTGGGGCAGGCGTTCACGCCGTCCTTCTCCACCACGCTGCGCGCGCAGATGGGGAAGGCGCCGGGGTTGAAGCTCACGGAACGGTCGAAGAGAAAGACGAACCGGCGGGCGCCGGCCGGGATCTGGCCGGTTTCCGCGCGGCTGCGCCGGTCGAAGTCCACGGTGACGCTCCGGCCCTGCCCCTTGGCGGCGGTCACCGTCAGCGAGTCGATGTTGCGGGTGCCGTCGACGTCGGGCTCGTGTGGGCGCTGCGGTCCACCGGGTGCCGGGTCGACGGGCTCGGCGTCCGCCAGCGCGGCCGGGGCGAGCGCGGCCAGGGACAGGAACGCGGTGACTGCGGTCAGGGCGATCCGTACCTTCACAGTTGTCTCCACAGAGTTGATCAACGAGGTGCGGGACCAACCCAACCAACAGCCCCCGAAAAACCACGTAAAGGTGGGTGCGCGCCGCCGTGCTGGAGGCGCTCGCCCGGGTGCCGGCCCCATCCGCACCCGGGCGAGCACGCACCCCGGCCCCGCAGGCTCCCGTCACGGAGCTGTGAGGTCCACTTGGCCTCTCAGCGTTGGACGTTCGGCCTGGCGCGGATCAGGCGGGTCTCGCCGGGACGCAGGGTCGCGCTGTAGGAGGAGGCCACGGTCCCCTCCGAGGCGCCCGACCACAGATTCGTGACCGCGGCGGGGCCGCTGAAGCCCACCTGCGACCAGGTGACGCTCACCGCGGAGTTTCCCGACGTGCCGGTGTTGTAGAGCGCCACGATGTAGTCGCCGTTCGCCTCCCGCTTGCGCCAGACCTGCTTGACGCCGCTGTTGACGACCCGCTGCGCGGCGACGCCGTCCTGGTTGACCGCGATCAGCCGGTCGTTCTTCAGCATCGTCAGGTCCACCGAGGTGAGCGCGGTCAGGTCGGTGCCGAGCAGCAGCGGGCTGGCCGCCATCGCCCAGTGCGTCATGTGCGAGCGGCGCTGGTCGGCGGTGAGCCCGACCTGGTCGCCGTTGCCGATCTGCAGCGAGTCGTAGTCGTTCCAGCCGCCCGGCCCCGCGTACTGCTGCCAGGACGCGGCCGAGTTGAACCGGCTCGACACGTGCGACCAGTCGGTGAGCGGGAAGCCGCTGCCGTTCGGCCCGGAGCCGCAGTAGCACTCGACGTCCCCCTGGGTGCGCCAGCTGTTGGCCAGCCGCCGCCAGGTGGTGGCCTGCGCGATCGGCAGGTTGTTGGACAGCGCGAAGGTGATCGGCCGGCCGGTCTGGCGCAGCGCCCGGTCCCACGCCTCCACGTCGGCGACCGTGCTCGCGTCCGCACCGTCGATCTTGAGGTAGTCGACGCCCCAGGACGCCATCTGGTTCGCCCAGGAGTTGATGAACGCCTGCGCGCCCGGATGGGAGTACTTGAGCCGGTACATGTTCTTGCAGTTGTAGTTCTTGTGCGTCTGCGAGGTGTCCGCGATGTCCTGTGCCCGGTACGAGGTGCCCTCGACCGGCGTGTTGGCGGTGACGGCGTTCTTGGCGATGCCGGGGGTGACGTAGAAGCCGAACTTCAGGCCCTTGCCGTGCACGTAGTCGGCCAGCGCCTTGATCCCCGACGGGAACTTGGCCGCGTCGACCGCCCACCGGCCGTAGGAGTCGACCATGAAGCCGTCCGCATCGCACTTCTGGTAGAAGTCATCGAGGTTGACGTGGACGTAGCCCTTGCCGGCCAGGCCGCTGCTGACCAGCGCGTCCGCCTGGGCCTTCATCTTGGTCTCGTCGGGCCAGCGGCGCACGAAGCTCCAGCTGCTCCAGCCCATCGCGGGCCGGATCGACAGCCCGTTGTCCGAGGCGGCGGCCGGGCCCGAGGGCACGACCAGGCAGACGCAGCCGAGCAGCAGCGCCGCCGCGAGTGACGCTCTCATGACATGCCTCCTGTCTCGACACCGTCGAGGTTCGGGGTGGCGCTCGCGTACTGGCCGCCGACCCACGCCTCGTCCACCCGCCAGCGGGCCACACCGTGGTGACCGGTCTTGGTGAGGCGGACGTACCGGGCGGTTACAGCGGTCAGGTCGATGAACTGCACGCCGCGCGCGTTCGGCACGGTGCCGGTCTTGACCGCGCTCCCCCAGTTCGACCCGTCGTCGCTGACGTGCACCTGGTAGCCGGAGATCCGCGCCGAACCGGACGACGGGTAGACGGTGGAGTCCTCGCGCTGGTTGACCGCCAGGTACTGGATGCGCTTGGCCGAGCCCAGGTCGAAGGTCAGCCGTGCGGGCTCGGCCGCGTTGCTGTCCCAGTAGGTGAGGTAGTCGCCGTCACCGGCGGCCGAGGCGCCGTGGCCGCTGGTGGAGGAGCCGGCCGAGAGGGTGACGCCCGCGTGGATGCCCTGCCGGCCGCCCGAGATCACCTTGAAGACCGTGTCGTACTGGTCCCAGCTCGAAATGCCGCTGAGGGTCAGCGTCCCGCCCGACTGCGTGAACGTGACGGGCGCGCCGGTGCGCAGGTTCGTCACCGAGGTGATCCGGTAGCCGTTGTCCCGCAGCGAGAGCGTGCTGCCGGACGGCGGCGTGATGACGTGGACGTAGTGGCGGTTCGGGTTGTTCTTGGCGATGGTGGTCACGCCGTGGGCGCCGTCGTTCCAGAAGCCCGGTTTGAGGCCGCCGTACATGTAGCCGCCGCCTTCTGTGCCGCCGAGCGACTCCCAGATCGCGTCGAGGTAGGTGTTGGCGAAGTTGTTGAACGACTCCTGCGCCGGCGGCATCCGCCCGGCCTTCATCGGAGTCTCGGCCATCAGCGCCTTGACCGACGAACCCGCGTTGGTGATCAGGCGGCCGAGCGTGAGCTTGCGGTCCACGGCCTGGTCGGAGCCGCCGTACCACCAGGGTCCGCCGGTGGGGAGCTTGAAGTCGGCCTCAATGAGCCGGGGCGCCGCCGTGTAGAGCGCCTGCGGGTAGTCGTAACCGGGCGTCATGCCGGTCTTCTGCTCGTTGCTGATCATGTCCATGATCGGCGTGTCTTCGTTGTTGTTCGAAATCGTCATGTCGGGGCGCTGCTGGTAGATCTTGGCGTAGAGGTCGTTGCGCTCCCAGTAGGCGTTGTCGTTGTCGATCCAGAACCCGGCCAGCTTCGGGTAGCGCCTCATCTGCTCGAAGAACTGCAGGTAGCTGAACTCGCCGAACCCGTCGCGGGTGGTCAGGTCCACGGAGTGCCCGACGTAGTTCGAGAAGGCCGCGGAGTCGAGCCACGACCCCGACGACAACCCCTCGTTGTACCACTGCGGGTCGTCGGTTATGTAGTGGATGACCTTCAGCCCCTGGGCGTCCGCGGCGTCGATGAGCTCGCCGAGGAAGTCCCGCGTGGTGCGGCAGGAGCCGGGGATCTGCGACGGGTACGGGCGGGCGTACCCGAGCCGGCTGTGGAAGGTCGCCAGCACGATGTACTGGACGTGCAGCTTCTTGGCCTCGTTGACCCAGTAGCCGGGGGTCCAGCCGCCGCCGGTGACGGCGTTCTCCCATGAGCCGCAACTGGTGTGCGCGGGCGAGGTGCGCATGCCCCAGTGCAGGAAGAGGCCGCCGATGGAGGCGCGCAGGAAGGCCTGGCGCGGATGCTGCAGGTCGGCCCTGGCGGGCGCGGCGACCAGCAGGCCGACAACGAGGGTGAGCACGGCGATGAGCGCGGTGCGGGGTGCACGAAACATGTGCGGCCTCCTTACGGGCCGGTGACGGAGAAATGGTCCGGGTTCGGTCCGCCGTCGGTGGTGGGCGGCGGGCCGTCGTCCGGGGTGAAGACCGGGTCGCTGGAGATCGCCACCCGGTCCAGGCGGGCGCCGTCCTCGCGGTAGGCGAAGGTGACGGTGTGGACGCCCGCGCTCAGGTCGTAGGTGACGGGGACCTGCGCCCAGTGCCAGGCCGTGCCGAGCGGGATGTTGTTCCAGTTCGTCCACGTGCCGCCGTCGGAGCGGACCCAGAAGGAGTCGTCGCCGTCGGTGGCGGCGATCACCCTGGCCCAGACCTTGAAGGTGCCCGGGCGGGCGACGTCGAAGGACAGGGTGGCGTGGCCGGTGGAGGGGGCCGACGACTTGCTGTCGTTGCCGGAGGCCACGCTGACGTACGCGCCGCCGGACGCGACCGGGTCCTGGAGGACCCGCATCGGCGCCGTCACCGTGCCCGACTCGGCCTCGCCGTACAGGCTGACCGGCCGGCCGGGGACGGGCGTGGAGTTCGTGGCGCGCACGCGCAGCGCGCCACCCGAGGTGGTGGCGCCGGTCACCGAGTAGCCGGTGATGCCGCTGACGCCCACGTCGTAGGCGCTGCCGGAGCCGCGCTGGGCGGTGACGTCGAGGGTGACGTTCGAGCCGTCGTCCACGATGAACGCCGGCCGGTCGTCGTTGTCCTCGAAGCGCACGGCGGAGCCGTTGCCGACGCTCAGCCCCTGGACGTGCCTGGCCCAGAGGCCGAACGCCGGGCGGGTGCCGTAGTCGCGCGGCGGGTAGGTGGTGAGGAACTCGCCGGGCACCCGGTTCGCGTCAGAAGCGGGGTGGTCGCCGGGCACGGTCAGCCTGACGTTGTCGAGCGTGATGTCCGGGCCGATGTCGACCGCGGGCGTGCCGGTGATGGTGCTGGTCAGCTCGGACCCGCCGGTCGTGCCCGACGGCTCGGGCGCGGTCAGGTTCACGCCGGTGACGTCGGTGAGGTGGATGTTCCTGATCCGTCCCGCGGGCGGCGAGCCCGGGCAGCGGCGGCGCTCGCCGATCTTCATGAAGATGGGCGTCGTCGTCTTGGTCAGCGAGATGCCGGTGTAGTGGACGTCCTCGATGATCGCGCCGTCCATGGAGACGATGCCGATTCCGGCCTTGCCGCCGCCCAGCACCGTGATGTCGTCGAAGCGGATGTCGCGGAAGCTGCCGCAGGTCTCCGAGCCGAACTGCAGGGCGTTGTTCTCATGGGAGTAGACCGTGGTGTCGCGGACGCGGATGTTCTGGCTGGTGTAGGTGTGGCCGAGGGCGTAGTCGCTCTTCAGCACGATGCTGTCGTCGCTGGACTCGATGCGGCTGTTCTGGACGGTGACGTTCCAACTGTTGATCAGGTTGATGCCGTCGCGTACGCCCTCGTCGGCGTAGTACGTCTTGAGGTTGTCGATCATGACGTCGTGGCAGCCGTTGAGCAGGGCCATGAAGTGGCCGCCGCGGCGGATCGAGATGCCGGTGAGGCTGACGTTCGCGCACTCGATGAGGGCGATGGCCTTGTTGGCCGCGCCGGACGGCGGCGAGTTGCTTGTGGACAGGTTGCCGTCGCCGTCGATGGTGCCCGAGCCGGTGAAGTGCACGTTGGAGACGCCGCGGCCGACGAACAGCGAGTTGTTGAAGTGGCTGTGGCCGAAGTCCTGGTAGTCGTCGTACTGGTTGGACTCGGGGGCGTCCATGCCGCTGCCCGCCGCGCGCACGGTGGCGCCGGAGTCGAGGCGGATCGTGACGTCGCTCTTCAGGTGGATGGTGCGGGAGCGGTAGGTGCCCGAGGGGAAGACGACGACGCCGCCCTTGGCCGTGCCGGCGGCGTTGATGGCCCGGTCGATCGCGTCGTCGTCGTTGGTGGAGCCGTTGCCCGTGGCGCCGTAGTCGCGCACGTTGAACTCCGCCTGCGCGCTCGCGACCGGCGCGGCGAGCGCAGAGGCGGGGACGGCGGGAGCAGGGGCGGCGAGTGCGGGGGCGGGAACGGCGAGGGTCAGCGCGAACGCCCAGGCGGCGAGACGGGCGCGGGCCGTGGCGGGCGCCGGCGGCAGCACGGCGCCCGCCCGCATGGGGGCGATCAGAGCGCCTTTGAGCACGGCCCTTCGAGAAGGAGGCATGGGGAGCTCCAAGGGGGGGATCCGGCGCGTGCGCGCCTGCCTGGCCGCCGGCGGCAGGGGGTGGCTACTGGATGGCGGAGCGGCGGATCGTGTCGGCGGAGCCGTCGCCGTTGTTGTCGGAGTTGGTGGAGCCGAACCAGATGGCGTTGGCGCCCGGCACCTTCTCGACCGCGCGGAGCCGGCCATAGGTGCCGTTGAAGTAGGAGTTGACCGTCGAGACGTTCTCACCGTTCAGCACGATGCGCCACAGGCGCTGGCCGCGCAGCGCGCCCATGAAGATCGTGTTGCCGACGATCGCGATGCCGCTCGGCGAGGCCTCGGAGACGCTCCAGGTCTGCTTCGGGTTCGTCATCCCCGACGTGCTGCAGGTGCCCTCGCATGTGGGCCAGCCGTAGTTCTTGCCCGGCTGGATGAGGTTGAGCTCATCACGCGAGGAGTTGCCCAGCTCCGACGACCACAGGCGGCCGGCCGAGTCCCACGCCAGGCCCTGCGGGTTGCGGTGGCCGTAGCTGTAGACGCGGGTGCCGAACGGGTTGCCCGGGGCGGCCGCGCCGGTCTTGGTGATGCGCAGGATCTTGCCGTTGAGCGAGTCCAGGTCGGGGGCGTTGCCGGAGGACTGGGCGTCGCCGGTGGTGAGGTACAGGTAGCCGTCGGGGCCGAACCTGATGCGGCCGCCGTTGTGGTACCTGTTCTTGTCGATGCCCTGCAGGATGCTCGCGTAGCCGCTGAGCGCGGTGCCGTTGAAGCTCATCTTGGCGACGCGGTTGCCCTCCGAGGCGGTGTGCATGAAGAACACCTCCTGGTCGGTCGTGCCGTTCCAGGTGGGCGAGAAGTCCAGGCCCATCAGGCCGCCCTCGCCGCCGGTGGTCTGCACGTTGGGCACGGTGCCGACCTGCGTCTTGGTGCCCGACGGGGTCACCTTGAACACCCGGAAGGTGTCGCGCTCGGTCACCAGCGCGTACGTGCCGTCGGGCGCCCAGGAGATGTCCCACGGAATGTCCCAGCCGCCGGCGACGTTTGCCGGCGTCTGCGGCACGCTCCCGCAGGCCGACGTGGTGAACGACGCGGACGGCGAGCTCGGCGTGGAGAGCTGGTTGACCGTGTCGCGCGCCACGACGTGCACCTGGTACGTGCGCGCGCACTCCAGCGGCACACTGGCCGTGGTCGCGGGCGGGGTGCCGGTGACCGTGGCGAGCACGGCGCCCGTGGCGTGGTCGCGGACGAGGTAGGCGCGCACGCCGTTGTCGTCGGTGGAGGCGCCCCAGGTCACGGTGGCCGAGGTGGCCTGCACGCCGCTGACGGTGGGCTGTCCCGGCTGCGACGGCGGGTCGTCGGCGGGCGCGGGCAGCGTGCGGCAGTTCGCCTCGGGGCTGCTCAGCGACACGTTGCCGGAGGCGTCGCGGGCGAACACGGAGAGCTGGTAGGCGAAGTCGGGGTTCAGCCCGCTCAGCCGGTACGGCGACGCGGTCGCGGTCGCGATCTGCTGCCCCTGGTGGTAGATGTCGTAGCCGACCACGCCGATGTTGTCGGTGGACGGCGACCAGTCCAGGGTCAGGGCGTTGTGCGCGAGGTCGGAGCACGTCGGCTGGCCCGGCGCGGTCGGCTTGTCGGTGTCGCCGGGGCCGCTGACCCGCAGCCGGTCGAGGTTCGGCCCGCCGCCCTCGGTGGTGGAGGTGGCCCTGACCGTGTTGCCGCCCGCGTCGAGCGTGGCGTTGAGGCTGACCTCGCGCCAGGTGGTCCATGCGCCGGTGCCGGGGAAGGACACGGTGATGGTGGTCCCGTTGACGTCGATGGTCATGGGCCGGTCGGCGGTGGTGCCGTTGGCGTAGCGGAAGGTCAGGCTCTGGACGCCGGCGCCGGCGGCGCTGACGGCGAACTCGACGGAGGAGCCGACGACGTTGTCGTAGTTGACGAACCCGGAGCCGGTGAAGCCGGCGTGGTTCGACTCGACGACGCCCTGCGAGATCGTCGCGGACTCCGCCTGGTAGTCGGTGAAGCTCGTGGACTGCACGTCGGCTTCGAGGTAGTCCCAGTTCGGGTTGCCGCCCTCGCCTGTGGCGGTGGCCCTGACCGTGTTGGCGCCCGCGACGACCTGCGCGGTCAGCGTGACCGTGGTCCAGGCGGTCCAGGTGCTGGTGGCGGGGAAGGAACGGGCGGGGGCGACCGTGGCGCCGTTGACCGCGATGTCGCTGGGCCGGTCGGCGCTCGTGCCGTTGGCGTAGCGGAAGGCCAGCGTCGCGGTGCCCGCGCCGGGGGCGTTGATCGTCCACTCGACGTACGAGCCGGCGACGTTGTCCCCGTTGACGAAGCCGGTGCCGGAGTAGCCGGCGTGGTTGGACTCCACGGCTCCTTGGGAGATCGTGGCGGTCTCGGCCTCGTACCGGGTGGGTGCCGCGTTCGCCGGGACGGCTGTCATTCCCAGGGCGAGTAAGCAGGCGATGGCGCAGGCCCGGAACTTGCTGAAGATCATCGGGCGCTCCTGGCTGAGAGTGATGCCTTGAGTAAGAAAAGTGGAGCTTCCAAACGTTTGTCATAAACCCGGATGGGCGTCAATAGTTGGAACGATCCATATTTTAGGAAACTTTCCTAACCTGTTGTGGTCGATACATCGGATGAAATCGACCCGTAGAAAGGGCTGAGCCAGGAAACACGCCGGAATAGCGCAAAGAAGATCGGACCCATGAGCCGCCGGTCGTGCTCGTCCGAACCGGCGGCGCGTCATCACAGCTCGTCAGACCCGGGGTGATACATGGGGCGGGCCGCTGATTCTACAACCGGTTGCCGCCCGCTCAGCCCTTCGTCGCACCCCCGGTGAGGCCCTTGACGAACTGCTTCTGCAGCAGCAGGTAGAACACCAGGATCGGCAGGGTGGCCAGGAACATGAGGGCGAACATGCCGCCGAAGTCGGCCGCGTACTGGCCGAGCGACTTGTACACGCCGGTCATGATCGTGGTGCCCTCGCGAGGTCCGTAGATGATCAGCGGGTTGATGAAGTCGTTCCAGATCCACACGCCGAGGAAGATCATCACACTCGCGGTGGCGGGCCGCAGCAGCGGGAAGACGATCCGCCAGAAGGTCTGCCACCGCGTGGCCCCGTCGATCGCCGCTGCCTCCTCCAGCTCGCGCGGCACGCCCTTCATGAACCCGGAGAAGACGAACACCCCGAACGGGACGTAGTAGCCGACGTTGAACAGCACCAGACCCTGCAGGGTCGACATCATCCCGAACGACTTCAGCACCTGGGTGACCGGGATCAGGATGACCTGCGGCGGGATCATCAGCCCGCACAGCAGCAGCACCATGATGGCCCTCGGCCACCAGCCGCCGTGCCTGGCCAGGTAGTGGCCGAGCATGGCCGACAACACCGTCAGGATGATGATCGACAGGGACGTGACCAGGACGCTGGTCCGCAGCGACGACCAGAAGAGGCTGTCGGGGCCCGTCAGCACGCGAACGAGGTTGTCCATGGTCGGGGGCGAGGGCAGCGACATGACGCCGCCGGCGACCTGCCCGCTCTGTTTGAAGACGTTGATCAACGCGATGTAGAGCGGAATGGCGAAGATCGCGCCCGCTGCCAGGGCCACCAGCGGACGCAGCCACGGCACGCTGGAACGGCTCACAGTTGCACCTCCCTGCGCTGCAGGATCCGGAGCGTGATCACCGACAGGGCGGCGATGACGATGAGCATGACGACGGCCTCGGCGGAGGCGTAGCCGATCCTGTTCTCGACGAAGCCCTCCTGCAGCACGACGAAGGCCACGCTCGCGGTCGTGCCGGTGCCCGGCCCGCCGTTCGTGATGACCTTGACGTGGTCGAAGAGCTTGAAGGCGGAGATCAGCAACACGACGGTGTTGATGGTCAGCGCGGGGGCCAGCAGCGGCCACGTGACGTTCAGGAAGCGCCGCACCGGACCGGCGCCGTCGATCGCGGCCGCCTCCGCCAGCTCCTGCGGCACACCCTGGAGCCCTGCCAGGTAGACCACCACGCAGAAGCCGAGCATCTGCCAGCAGACGATGGACGCCAGTGAGTACAGCGCGATGTCCGGGTCCGACAACCACCCCGGCGGCTCACGCACGCCCAGGGCCCTGAGCGCCTGGTTGATCGGGCCGTCGTCGGCCAGGATGCGCGTCCAGATGACGCTGATGACCACCGAGCTGATCACCATCGGGGTGAAGAAGACGCTGCGCAACGCGTTGTAGAGCCAGCCGCGCCGGTCGAGCAGGGCCGCGATGGCCACGCCGAGCACGTTCGGGACGATGACCACGATCAGCGTCAGGATCGTGGTGACCCGCAGTGAGTTCAGGAACGTCTCGTCCCGCAGCAGCAGCTCGTAGTTGCGCAGCCCGACGAACTCGGTCTTCGGCCGCAGCAGCGCCTGGTTGGTGAGGCTGTAGCCGACGCTCAGCACGATGGGCGCCAGCACCAGGCAGAGGTAGACGAGCGTGCCCGGCGCGGCGAAGGTCAGGAAGTGCCACAGGCCCGGCCACCTCCGTCGCCTGGCGCGGCTCCCTCGCGCCGCGGCGCCGGCGTGGCCGGGTCTGCGTTCTGTGGTGCCGACGGCCATCAGCCGCTCTTCTCCCATTCCGTGTCGAGGAACGAGAGCACCTGGTCGACGTTCTTCTTGCCGCTGACGAGGTCCTGCGCGGACGACCAGAACTTGCCCTGCATGCCGGGCAGCATGGCCGCGTCGCCCGCCTCCCAGCCGAAGGCGGGCACGGTCGCCTGCCGGTCGAGCGCCTGCTGCCACAGCTCGTACACGCTCTTGAAGACCGGGCCGGTGTCGGACGGCGGCGTGTACCCCTTGATCGCGGGGAAGAGCGCGTCGGCCTTGACCGAGGCGTCCAGGTTCTCCTTGGTGAGCTGGAAGGCCAGGGCGAACTCCTTGGCCGCCGCCATGTTCGCGGCCGTGGCGCTGACGGACAGGCCGCCGCCGGTGAACGCCGGCAGGCGCAGGCTGCCGTCGTCGCCGGGCCAGGCGAACACCCCGATGTCGGCCTTCATGTCCGAGGCGTCGGCGGCGGCCGCGAACCAGCTCCCCATCGGGTACATCGCGCCCTTGCCGCTCAGGAACGCCTCCTGGGTCTTGGGGTAGTCCTGGCCGATCTGCCGCCTGTCGAGGTAGCCCTTGGCGGCCAGGTCGGCGAACTTCTGGGTGGCCGCCTTCATCTCCGGGGACGTCGCGAACCTCACCTCGCCCTTGCGCCGCCTGCTCATCCAGTCCGGCGCCTTGGCGTACAGGTCGGTGGCCAGGGCGGCGGTCCAGGGCTGTGAGGTGACGAACGCGCCGCCGCTCACGAACGGCGTGATCCCCGCGGCCTTGAGCTTGTCGGCGGCGGCCAGCAGTTCGGCGTACGTCTTGGGCGGCGCGGCGATGCCCGCCTTGGCGAAGAGCTTCTTGTTGTAGTAGACGTTCGGGATCGTCTGCGTGTTGGCGGGGAGCTGCACCACCTTGCCGTTGACCGCGCCGCAGGCCGGGCAGAGGAAGTCCTTGAGCTCCTGTTCGGTCCACGCGGCCAGGCTCGGCTCCAGGGCGGTCAGGTCCTGCATGCCGATCTGCACGTCGGGGAGCTGCCCGGACGCGGCGAGCTGCTTGGCGTAGTCGTTGCGCTCCGACTCCGAGGGGGCGGCGACGAGCTCCACCTCCAGGTTGGGGTGCGCCTTGGTGACCAGGTCGACCTGGCCCTTCCAGTACGACTCCGGCAGGTTCGGCGACGGGAACACCAGGAACGAGACCTTCTGCTTGCCCCCTTCCGAGGCGGGCGTGCTCGGTGAGCCGCCGGCGCAGCCGCTCGCCACGAGGACGACGGCCAGCGCCGTCGCTCCCCTCTTCACGAACATCCGATCATTGCTGGGCCGCCGATAGAGGGCGGGCCGATTCGCGCGTGTGCTCATGTCCCATCTAAAGGTAGGAG
Source organism: Nonomuraea purpurea (assembly GCF_042650645.1). Taxonomy (NCBI): domain Bacteria; kingdom Bacillati; phylum Actinomycetota; class Actinomycetes; order Streptosporangiales; family Streptosporangiaceae; genus Nonomuraea; species Nonomuraea purpurea. The sequence goes on along the minus strand of NZ_JBHSBI010000043.1, from coordinate 2,372 downwards.
GATTGTGGTCTCAGGTGCCGCCTGTCGTGAGCTGGACGACGTTCGACGGGGTCCCGTAGCGGAAGGCGCGCACCCGGTAGGCGGCGCGCCGCTCCTCTGGCAGGGTGATCAGGCCGAAGGCGTTGACGTCGGGGTCGAGGGCGGCCACCACGCGGAAATCCCTCCGGCCCTCCGGCCGGTTCTCCAGGAGGAAGCCCTCCTCGTCGCCGGTGCGGTCGGTCCAGGTGAAGGCCACGCCGTCGGCCTGTTTCACGGTGGCCTTGAGCTCGGCAGGGGCCGCACGGCCGCTCCCGGTGGGCAGCGTGCCCGGTGGCCCCGTCCTGATCGTGCGCGGCTGCGACCAGCCCGGCCCCGGCGGCGGGTGCGGGCCGTCGCCGAGCGTCACCTCGACCGGCGCCGAGGCCCGGCCGTAGTAGGGGCGCAGGCGGTAGTGGAAGGTGGTCTGCGGGATGAGGTCGGGGTGGGTGTAGGCCGTCTCCCCCGGCGGGAGGAAGGCCAGGATCGTGTAGGGGCCCTGGGGTGCGGTGGCGAACTCCAGCACGTGGCCGGCGGCGGCCGGGTCGCGGCCGGTCCAGCGCAGCGCGATGTCGGTCGGGGACGTGAGCGCGGCCTCCAGCCGGACGGCCCCGCTCGGGGCAGCCGCGTTCGGGGGCTGCGGCCCCGCGGCGGGAGCGCCCGAGGCTCCCGTCCCGGGGGCAGCCGCGTTCGGGGGTGCCGTTCCGAGGGGAACCGGGTGAGGGGCCGAGCAGCCTGCGGCGAGCGCCAGCGCCAGCAGCGGGGGCAGGACCCGGATCATCGCCACCAGACCACCCCACCCCTCATCGGCGCGCGCTACTTCCGCCAGAACTGGACGCCGCTCCACTGGACCGTCGCGGGCCCCTGCCCGCTGCTGGTCCGGTAGGCGCCGAACTTGTCGTAGAAGTCCCCGCTCTCGCTGGACACCGTGTGCTTGAGCGAGCCGTTGATGTAGGTCCGATGGGTGCTGCCCACCACGTGGACGGTGTTCACCCGGACCGTGGTGCCGACGGTCGCGCCGGTGGCGATCGTGGTGCCGCCGTGCACGGCGTACAGCCGTCCGCCGCGTTCGACGGCGAGCATGAAGAACGGGCCGGTCGTCTTGAACGTCTGCTTCAGGCTGATCCGGCTGCCCTCCAGGCTGGTGATCCTGAAGCTGCCCTGGAACTGGCGGGTGCCGCTGGAGTAGGTGGCGTAGCGCCGTTCGGCCCGCTGGTCGCCGCTGTCGGTGGAGCAGGTCAGCGTGAACGTCAGATCGTTGACGTCGCCGCAGCCGCGTTCCTGCACGTTGAACGTCGGCGAGTACGACGTCCACGGGCCGGACTCCACGGGATCGGCCGCGGCGGGCAGGGCGGGGGCGAGCGCCAGCAGCCCGGCTGCCGACGCGCCCGCGAGGCGTAATCGCATCAGTCCTCCCGAATTAGTAAAGTTCTTTCTTATTCGGATTCATAGGACCACTCTGGCTCACCGCTCGTCAAGGGATCCAGTGAAGGAGCCCCTTGACGGCACCCTTCAGCTGCGATAGTCGTCGGATGTCTGAGGAAGTCGTCCTGCTGACCACCCCCGCCGAGGGAGCGATCCTGTGAGACTTCGAGCCCGAACCGCCGCCGTGACCCTGATCCTGGCGATGATCGCCGGCCTGATCACGGCTCCCGCCGTCAGCGCCGAGGTCGAGCATCCGCGCCAGCAGTGGTTACGAGACTCCACCGCGGGCCTGTTCCTGCACTGGGGCATGTTCACCGCACCCCGCCACCTCGACTGCGCGGCCTGGGAGCGTGACGTCACCGAGGGCGGCTGGAGCGCCGACTACTGGGTCGACGAGGCGCGCAAGCTCGGCGCCTCGTACATCGTCCTGGCCACCTTCCACAGCAGGCTCGGTTACGCGCGCCCGTGGCCGTCCGCGATCCCCGGGAGCTGCGCCACGAAACGGGATCTTCTCGGCGAGTTGGTGAAGGCCGGGCAGGCGAAGGACGTCCGGATCATCCTCTACATGACCGACGACCCGCAGTGGCACAACGAGCAGGGCGTCGAGACGCTCGACTCGGCCGCGTACTCGGCCTACAAGGGACGTCAGGTCGACCTGACCACCCGTCCGGGCTTTGGCATGTATAGCTATGACCTGTTCTTCGAGGTTATGGAGAAATATCCGGACCTGGCCGGGTTCTGGATCGACAACGACAACGAGTACTGGGAGCAGAACCGCCTCTACGAGCAGATCAGGGAGCGGCGGCCGTCCTGGTTGCTGAGCAACAACAACGAGGACACCCCGATCATGGACACGGTCAGCAACGAGCAGAAGACCGGCATGACCCCCTCCTACGACTACCCGCAAGCCGCATGGACCCCGATGCCCCGCC
>NZ_JBHSBI010000042.1:0-86222 GCF_042650645.1 Nonomuraea purpurea | reverse complement strand
CCAAAGCCGTCTGGATCAACGAACCCGCCAAGGAGGAAACCAACTCCGATACAGAACAAGTCGCCTAAAACGTCTCAAACAGTTTGACAGTTACCGATCTGCCGCTACTTGCGACCGACTCTCAAGACCGGCTCACTAGACGTCGATCCGCACCTTGCTGTGATCCCCCAGCACGAGTCGATGCGTTCCGCGCACGCCCGGGGCGGCCGTGACCGCGACGTCTTGGCCGATCAGCGATGACTCGACACAGCGAACGCCTTCGAGCGAGGCGCGGGGCAGGATGATCGAGTGTTGGATCTCGCTACCGAAGACCCGGCACTTGTCCGCGATCGAGGTATTCGGACCGATGATGCTGTCGAGCACATGAGCGTCCTGGCCGATGACCGCCGGGCCGACGATCCGCGAGCGTTCGATCACAGCCCCATGCGAGACGACGACGGGACCTATCAGCTCGCTGTGCTCGTCCACCGTGCCGTCGAACCGCGCCTCCACCGATTCCAGCACCAACCGGTTGACCTCCAGCATGTCGGCGACGCTCCCGGTGTCCTTCCAGTACCCGGACACCAGTGACGATCTCACCTTCAGTCCCGACCTGAGCATCGACCGAATGGCATCGGTGATCTCCAGTTCGCCCCTGCGCGACGGCGTCAGTCGCGCCACCGCGTCGTGGACCGCCGCCGAGAAGAGGTAGACCCCGACCAGAGCAAGGTCGCTCTTCGGCTCCTGCGGCTTCTCCACCAGGTCGACGACCCGCCCCCGTGCGTCGAGCTCCGCGACGCCGAACTGCCGGGGATCCGAGACCCGCGTGAGCATGATGTGCGCGTCCGGGCGATCACGCCTGAAGCCGTCCACCAGGCCGGTGATCCCTCCCACGATGAAGTTGTCGCCGAGGTACATGACGAAGTCGTCATCACCCAGATACTCACGGGCGATCAGCACGCCATGCGCCAGCCCCAGAGGGGACGACTGAGGCAGGTACGTGATTCTGAGCCCGAAAGCGGAACCGTCTCCGACCGCCTCCGTGATCGAGGCGTGGGTGGCACCGACCACCACGCCGACCTCCTCGATCCCTGCGGCCGCGATCGCCTCCAGACCATAGAACAACACCGGTTTGTTCGCGACGGGCACCAACTGTTTCGCCAGCGTGTGAGTGATCGGCCGCAGCCGCGTACCGGAGCCCCCGGCGAGCACCAGAGCCTTCACAACGGGCGGACGTGCGCGGTGGTGGACATCTGACTCCCTTTCTGCACGCTCTCTGACACGCCTGCACGTTCGTTGGCACGCCTGCACGTTCGTTGGCACGAGCGACACATGTTCGTTGAAGCGAGCGACAAGCGCCACCGAACACCGCCGGCTCCAAGGGCGTCAAACGCCGCGCAGTCGCGGGAATCGGGGACATGCCTTCGGCAGGTGCTCGTGCCAGGCTGGCGGCGAATCGAGCGAGCGAGGACCCTGTGCCTGATTTTGCGATGTACGTCGAGCGAGAGTTGCTGACTCCTCAGGAATGCCAGGGACTCATCAACGTTGCCGATGCCATCGACCTTTGGGGCGAGTACGAGGTCCTGTGGGGCTCAAAAATAGGATGCGGTGTCTGACCTGCCAATTCGCGGGTGCTGTCAGCCGGCCACTGATCAGCTGGCGCTCCGGTACTCGTTGATGCGGAGTCGGCTCTCGTCCGGGGTTTCCCGGCGGCGCTCGGCGTCGGTGGGACCGAGGGGGCGCCCAGCCGCCTCCGACGTCTGCCCACACCTGCCGGGCCCGCCTCGGCGACGACCGCGCCCGCGTCGCCGCTATCGCCGAGCACGCTCCCCGCCGACTTCGAACCCCCACACTTTGGCCAGCGGAGCAGCGCCTACTGCCCCTTTCTCTCGTACTGGTGACCCCTCAAGAGCCCTGCGGGGCCTCGGTTCGAAGAGCGGGTCGAAGCCCTGTCCGCAGAGTGATCGCGTGCCGATCAGTGATGTGCCAGCAGGCGCGCCGCGGCCTCCCGCGCCAGGCCGGCGGCACCGGTGTCGCCGAGGCTGACGCGGACGCAGGCGGCTCCGTCGGCCAGCGTGAGCACAGTGGCCGCGGTCTTCCCAGGGTCGGTCTCCTCCGCTGCGGCTGCGAGCTCTGCCAGGTAGCGGAGGATTTCACGTTTGTGGTCGCGGATGGCAACGCGCACAGGGTGGTCGGGGTCGGGGTATTCGGCGGCGACGTGCACCAGGTCACTGCCGCGGTAGGCGGGGTCGGCGAACGACCGCGGCGCGGGGATCGTGCTGCAGCCGAGCGTCGCGTGGTTTCTCAGCATGTTCTGTGGCGTCGACCCCGACCGGATCAGCGTTCCCGTCACGCATCGGCAGTTCGTCGGCCAGGACGGGCACAGCCATTACACGCTCATGCGACAGCAGATGATCTCCTGGGGCGCGATCTACACGTCCCTGCGGGAGCGCCTCGATCCCGCGCGCTACCAGGACGGCAGCAGGTGACCGCGCTCGCCCCCCGGCCCGACGGGGTCGACGTCCATCTCGGTGACGCCGTCCGTTCCGTGGACCTCGCGATCATCGCGGACGGTTCCGCCTCCCGCCATCGCCGGCTCGTCGCATCGGAGGGTGCCCCCGCTACGCCGGGTACGTCGCCTATCGGGGCGTCATCGACGAGGCCGAACTCCCCGAGGAGCTGAGCGAGGTTTTCCGTGACCGGTTCAGCTTCTACGACGGGGACCGCACCCAGTTCCTGTGCTACTTCATCCCGGGCGACTTCGGCGCGACCACGCCGGGAAGGCGCCGGATGAACTGGGTGTGGTACATACGGGCAGACGCGGCCGGCTTGGATCGCATCACCACCGACCGCAACGGCACGGCCCACGGGCTGTCCCTGCCCCCAGGATTGATCGCCCCGCAGGTGCACACCGAACTCCTGGACCGGGCCGGGGCGTTGCTTCCCGAGCCCATGCGTAAGCTCGTGGAGCACACCCGGGAGCCGTTCGCACAGGCGATCCTCGACGGGCGGGTCTCCCGGATGCGCAGCGGCCGGATGCTGCTCACCGGGGACGCGGCCTTCGTGGTCCGGCCGCACACCGCGGCCAGCGCGGAGAAGGCCGCCGCCGACGCCATCACCCTCTTCACCGCCCTGCAGCAGGTTCCGTCCCTGGACGGCGCCTTGCGGGCGTGGGAGGAGGACCGACTCGCCGAGGGAATGGCCCTCTACCGGCGCGGCATCGGCCTCGGACACCGGCTCGGCCTGGGTAGTGCTGAGGCGGGTCAGCGGAGTCCGTGGACAGGGTGATCTTTTGTCGTGCTTGATCCCGGCGGCGGGTTTCCCGCACTCTATGGTTGCATACGCGTGTTATCGTCAGGAATAACTAGTCAGCGTGTGCAATTATGTATGACGCCGTGTGCGGGTGACGCGCCTCTCGCCCGGTGGCCGACCCTCAGGCGCGTACCAGGAGATTCGACATGGCTTCTCTGTTCACCCCGGTCACCCTCAGGTCGCTGACCATCCCCAACCGGATATGGATGGCGGCGATGTGCCAGTACAGCGCGGAGCCGGAGGGTGAGACGGTGGGCGTCCCGACGGACTGGCACATCGCCCACCTCGCCGCGCGCGCCACCGGGGGGACCGGTCTGATCGTCACCGAGGCCACCGCTGTCAGCCCCGAGGGCCGGATCTCCCCTTATGACCTCGGTATCTGGAACGACACTCAGGCAGCCGCGTTCCAGCGCATCACGGCGTTTCTGAAGTCGCAGGGCACCGTCCCCGCCATCCAGCTCGCCCACGCCGGACGCAAGGCGTCCACCGAGCGCACCTGGGTCGACGGCGGGCGTCAGATCGCCCCGGACGAGCCGTACGGCTGGACTCCGCTGGGCCCCAGCACGATCTCCTTCGCTCCCTCCTCGACGACGCCCGAGGAACTCACCACGGACCGCATCCGTGCGATCGTCCAGGAGTTCGCCAGCGCCGCCCGGCGCGCGCTCGAGGCCGGATTCGAGGTCGCCGAGATTCATGGAGCCCACGGTTACCTGATCCACCAGTTCCTCTCCCCGTACAGCAACCACCGCACCGACGAATACGGCGGCTCGTTCGAGGGCCGGACCCGCTTCGCCTTGGAGGTCGTCGACGCCGTACGCGCGGTGTGGCCCAAGGAGCTGCCGATCTTCTTCCGCGTCTCCGCCACCGACTGGCTCACCGAGAACCCCGAGGATGACCGCGACGGCTGGACCGCGGCCGACACCGTCCGTTTCGCCAAGGAACTCCACGCTCACGGCGTGGACCTGGTGGACGTCTCCACTGGCGGCAACGCCCCCGGCGCCAAGATCGTGACGGGCCCCGGTTACCAGGTGCCCTTCGCCGAGCAGATCCGCAACGAAGCCGGAGTGCCCACCGCGGCCGTCGGCATGATCACCGAGCCTGCCCAAGCCCAGCACGTCATCGCCTCAGGCCAGGCGGACGCCGTCCTCCTGGGCCGCGAACTCCTGCGCAACCCCTTCTGGGCCCGCCGGGCCGCAAAGGAACTCGGGGGTCAGGTCGGCACCCCCGTCCAGTACCATCGCGCTTGACCGCCCCGCGGGCGGGGCCTCGGAATCGGCACGTTGATCCGCTTACCGGGGGCCTGTACTTCAGTGGGTTCGAGGAAAGCGATGTGGACCGCCATCGGGCGGCCTTCTGTGCTGATTCGCTGTTCATGCCGACATCCCCAGGAACGCGCGCGTTGGCGGCGAGCGTGGCCGCGTCGAGGCCACCCGCCTCAGCGAAACCGACGGGGTCGCGCTGTGCCATATCGAAGGGATGGTCGCTGCCGCACACCACGGCCCGCTTTCCGACCTTCGCGATGAGCAGGTCGAGCAGCGCGCGGTCGTGGGTGACGGTGTCGAACCACAACGAGCGTATGGTCTCGCCTGGCGGGTGGGCAGAATCAAGCCGCACATCCGTGCGGACCCGCCAGCCATGGTCCCAGCGGCCGAGCAGGCCGGGCGCGCACCCGCCGCCGTGGACGAAGCAGATCCGCAGGCCCGGCAGTTGCTCGACGACACCGCCGAGCAACAGCGCCGCGACCGCGGTAGCCGTCTCGACCGGGTTGCCGACCAGGTTCGCGAGGTAGTGGTCACGCCACTCCGGGCGCGGGAGTTGCATGGGATGCACCAGCACGGACAGCCCCTCCCCCGCTGCGACGCCGAGGACGTGCCGCAGTACGCCGGCCTCGACCTCCGAGTCGGATACGGGCTGCCGGGGTAGTGCCGGGCGATCCGGTCGATGTCGGCCAGGCCCTGGTCCTCGTACAGCTCCGAGACATGCCCGATGAGCGTGACATGGGTGTACCAGTCCGAGCTGTCGAGCACGGTGAGCGAAACCCGCCCGTCCCGGCGCAGGTGCCGCAGCCGTACGCGAGCCTCATCCATGTTGACCAGCGCGCGGCCGGCCTCCCAGAGGTACCGGGTCACCCGGTCACCGGCGCCCCATCGGAACGCAGCGTGGCGATCACGCACGGGTTGGGCCGGATTGGCGGGCTTCATCATCCCTGCCAACGGCCGATGGGACTACTCCCGGCGTCGTAGTCCCGTCGGTCGTTGGTCCTGATGCGGTAACGGCAAATGACTCCGCCTGTAGGACGCCCCTGCGCGGTGGCTGGACGACGATGACGGCTGGCAGGTGATGGCCTTTCGTGCGAAGAGCGACGCCGACTTCCATGCCGAAGCGTAGGACAGGCCCCTGACCACGGCGAGATTGACGAAGAGGGAAGAGTGATGACCACCACCGGCCTCGCCGAGGCGAGGGAGCAAGCCGCACCGGGCTCCGTGGCGGGACAGAGCCTGGCAGGGCTGCTGCGCCCTTATGCCCCGAGCTTCGCCGCCGTCGTCATCCTGCAGGTGATCGGCGCTGTCGCGGGCCTGGCACCGCTGCTGGCGGTCGTCGAACTGGGGCGTGCTCTGTTGGCGCCCGGCCCCATCGATCAGGGGCATGTCTGGTTCGTCGTGACCGCGGGCGCGGTCGGCTTGTTCGTCCGGCTGCTGTTCACGGCCGCGTCGTCCGGGATCGGCCATCTTGTCGACGGCCAGGTGCAGCTGTCGTTTCGCCGGCGACTGGCCGCGCAGCTGGGGAACGTGCCGATCGGCTGGTTCTCCCGGCGCCGGAGCGGCGAGCTGGCCAAGGTGGTCGGGGACGACGTGAGCGCCGTGCACCCGTTCATCGCCCACACCCCCGGCGAGCTCATCTCCGCGTTCGTGGTGCCGCTGGTGTCGCTGATCTACCTGTTCACCGTCGACTGGCGGCTCACGCTGATCACCCTGATACCGGTGGTGCTGGCAGTGGCGTTGGTCCCCCTGTTCATGACCCCGACCCGGCTGCGCGAGCAGAGGGAGTTCGACGCGGCCATGGGACGGATCGCGAGTTCCGTCGTCGAGTTCGTCCAGGGGATCTCGGTGGTCAAGGCCTTCGGCGGGTCCGGACGCGCCCACCGCAGGTTCCTGACGGCCGTGGACGATTTCGTCGGCATCTTCTCCCGGTTGGTGCGCGGTCTGTCCGGGATCGGCGCGGGGATGCAGGTGGCGTTGTCGCCGCCGTTCGTGCTGCTGGTGGTGCTGATCGGCGGCACGGTGCTGATCACGTCCGGTGGCTTGGCCCCGGCCGACCTGCTGCCTTTCCTGCTTCTCGGGCTGGGTCTGACCGCTCCGGTGGCGGCTCTGGGCCATGGCTTCGACGACATGCAGGCCGCCGGGCGCGCGGCCGGCCGGATCCGGGACGTGCTCGCGGTGGAGGCGCTGGCGGAGCCCGCGCGCCCGGTCGTACCACGGGGTCACCGGGTGGAACTGCGGGAGGTTCGATTCGGTTACGACGCCGATCATGAGGTGCTGCGCGGGGTCGACCTGGTGCTCGAGCCGGGGACGATCACCGCGATCGTCGGGCCGTCGGGAAGCGGGAAGTCCACGCTGGTCCAGCTGTTGCCGCGGTTCTTCGACCCGACCCACGGTTCGGTCCTCCTCGGCGGTGTCGATCTGCGCGAGGTCCGCAGCCGGGAACTCTACCGAACGGTCTCCTTCGTCTTCCAGGACGTCCGCCTGCTGCGCGCTTCGGTCGCGGACAACATCGCGCTGGCGGTCCCGCAGGCCGGCTTCGACGACGTGGTCCGTGCCGCCCGGCTGGCCAACATTCACGATCGAATTCTTGAGCTGCCGCGCGGATACGACACGGTGATCGGTGAAGACACCGGACTGTCGGGTGGCGAGGCGCAGCGGATCTCGATCGCCCGCGCGCTGCTCGCCGACACGCCCGTTCTGGTGCTCGACGAGGCGACCGCCTTCGCCGACCCGCAGACCGAACAGGCCGTGCGTCAGGCTCTGGCGACGCTGGAGGGCGATCGGACGATCCTGGTCATCGCCCACCGCCTGGAGACGATCGCCGACGCCGACACCGTCGTGGTGCTGCAGGACGGGTCGATCGTCGAGCGTGGCAGTCCCGCTGAGCTGCTGGCACAGGACGGAAAGTTCGCCGCGTTCTGGCAATCCCACCGATCGGCGATCGCCGACGGCGGCGTATCGCAAGGAGACGAGCCCCGATGATTCGCATGCTGCTGCGCGTGCTGGGACACGAGTACGCCCGGCCGGTGCGTCGCACCGTGGCCCTGATGACGACGACCGCGGTGGTCGAGGGTTTGTCCTACGCGCTGCTGGTTCCGGTGCTGCGGGCGCTGTTCGGGAGCACGCCCGCGGATGCCGGGCCGTGGCTGATCGCGTTCGGGGCCGTGGTCGCGGTCTACGCGGCGTTGCGCTTTCGCAGCGATCTATCCGGTTTCCGTGTCGGGACCACGCTGTTGCGGGGCATGTATCACCGGCTCGGCGGCCATCTGGCCCGGCTGCCCATCGGCTGGTACGACGCCCGTCGCGTCGGGCAGGTGTCGGTCCTGGCCAGCGAGGGTGTCCTGCAGGCGATGAGCGTGATCGCGCATCTGCTGGCGCCGTTCGTCTCCGCCTGCGTGACCCCCTTGACGATCGTCGTCGTGATGCTCGCCGTCAATGCGCAGATGGGGCTGGCCGCGTTGGTCGCCGTCCCGGTCGTGGCGGGGATCCAGATCTGGACGGGACGCTCGATGGCCGCCACCGACACGGAGCGCGCCGAACGGGGTCAGGAGGCCACGGGGCGAGTCATCGAATATCTCCAGGCCCAGCCGGTGCTGCGGGCCGGCGGCCGTACGGCCGAACGTTTCCGGCTGCTCGACGACTCGTTGCGGGAGGTCCAGCGTGCGTCCCGCCGTACCGTGCTGTCGGCTCTGTCCGGCACCTTGGGCCTGACGCTCACGGTGCAGGCGATGTTCACGGTGCTGCTGGTCCTGGGCGCCTATCTGGCGCTCGGCGGGGGCATCGGCGCGGCGGAGGTTCTGACGATTTTGGTGCTGGCCGCCCGCTGCGCCGATCCGCTGCTGTCGCTGTCGGACATCGGTGGCAGAGTACGCGGCGCGCGTTCCGAGCTGGCCAGGCTCGACACGGTGTTGCGCACCGAGCCGCTGCCGGAAGCCCCCGAACCGATCCAGCCGGTGGGCCATGACCTGGAGTTCGCGTCCGTCGCCTTCCGGCATGGCGATCGCACGGTGATCGACGAGGTGTCGTTGTCCGTGCCGGAGGGACAGCGGCTGGCCGTCGTCGGGCCGTCGGGCGCGGGCAAGAGCACGCTGCTGCAACTGCTCGCGCGCTTCTACGACGTGGCCGCGGGCGCGGTGCGTGTGGGCGGCGTGGACGTGCGTTCCATCGACGCCGAGGTGTTGATGGCGCAGATCGCCATCGTCTTCCAGGACGTTTATCTCTTCGACGGCACGATCGAGGAGAACGTGCGCCTCGGCCGTCCCGACGCCGACGACGCCGAGGTGCGGGCGGCGGCGAGCGCCGCGCGGCTGGACGAGGTGATCGAGCGGCTGCCCGGCGGATGGGCGGCGAACGTCGGCGAGGGCGGCGCGCTGCTGTCAGGTGGTGAGCGCCAGCGGGTCTCGATCGCGCGGGCACTGCTGAAGAACGCGCCCATCGTGCTGCTGGACGAGGTGACCTCCGCGCTGGACCCGGTGAACGAGGCGGCCGTCCACGAGGGCATCGAGCGCCTGATGGCGGGCCGGACGGTGGTGATGGTCGCGCATCGGCTGCGGACCGTCCAGCGCGCCGATCGCATCGTCTTCCTGGACGGCGGCCGGATCGTCGCGGAAGGCAGCCACGACGAGCTGCTGCGCCGCGGTGGCCGCTACGCCGACTTCTGGAACATCTCCCTGGCACCGGCTCACACGCAACCGTAAAAGTTGGCCCGTCAACTATGTCGGCGGGCAAGGGAAATTCGCGAGCGTTGCCCCAGCAGAGCGTCGATCAGGAGGAACGCGGCCAGGGAGATGCCCATCAGCGGCAGGAAGACGCCGACGCCCACGACGACCGACGCCAGTTCGCTGTAGATCCGCCCGGGCTCTCCCAGGTGGAGGTGGCGGTGCAGGTTGGAGATCCAGGCCCGTACGGGCAGCGCGCCGGAGCTGCCGTAGCTCTCCAGCGTGCCACGTACCTGGGCGGTGTAGGGGTCGACGAAGACGGCCAGTTCGGTGCTCTCCGCCAGGCCCGGGACGTCGAGCAGGACTCTGGTGGTCTGGGCGGCTTCCACGCCCGGTTGTACGGCGCTGACCTTGCCTCGGGGCTCTGCCGCGCGGGCCGCGGCGATCTGCTGGTCCAGGGGCAGCCGGGACTGGCCGACGGGTGTGGTCAGCTCGGGTGTTTCTCCGTTCTGCGAAACCGCGCATATCCGCAGATACGCGGCGTCTCGCGAGGCAGTTCGAACGCGAGGCGGTTCTCAAGGGCCACGCGGAGATGGCCACGGGACGAGCCGCGGCCTGAGTCCGAGCACGGAGAGTGCCCAGTCAGAGATCGTGCCACATGCCCAGGTCAGCCCCGTAAATGGACATGCGGGCCGAGGAGGGAACATCAGATCGCCGGGAACCGACGGGGCCCGGCGGCCGACTACTGAGACGTCCGCTCCACGTACCGGAAATCGGCCGAACTGGCGGCTTCGGCATCTTTTCGAACGCACCATCTATAGTTGTGAGATGAGCAAGCAATGATGCGAATGCGACGCGGGAGGCTGTTGGCCTCATTCGTGATGGTGTCAGCGCTTCTGCTGACCGCCTGCTCCTGGGAAGCCCAGAGCCCGGCCGGCGTCGAATCAGGCGCAGGCTCGAAGCTGACCATCGCGACGACTTACACGATCGATGACCTCGACCCCGTCACGAGCGGCTACTGGGGCGTCGAATTCGGTTACGTCGAACTGCTGATGCGAGCGTCGGCGGACGGTGTTCCGACACCATGGGTGCTGTCCAAGCTCGACGCGGTGGACGACCGCACGTGGCGTCTCACGGTGAACAAGGGTGTGACCTTCGTCAACGGGAAGCCCTTCGACGCGAAAGCGCTTGCGGCGACGCTGGCGTGGAGTGCCGAGAACCAATCGGGTTTCTCCGGGGCGGCGAACTTCGCATCGGCGGAGGTCACCGGCCCACTCGAGGTGACGCTGAAGACGACCGCGCCGACGCCGACGATGCCGAACCTTCTCGCGGATGAGGCGAATGTGCTCGTCATGGACGTCGAGGCGTACAAGGAGTACAAGGCCTCCGGGAAGAAGGCCGAGGCGCTGCTGGACACCGGTCTGTACACGGGGCCGTACAAGGTGACGAGCCTCGACGTCCAGGGCGCGAAACTGACTCCCGTCGATGATTACTGGCAGGGCGAACCCGCGCTCGACGCGCTCGACGTCCGGTTCGTCAGCGAGGCGACGTCGCGGGCCCAGGCGGTTCAGGCAGGCGAGGTCGATCTGGCCCTGTACATGCCGGTGAGCACCGCGCGCACGCTGCAGGGTCGCTCGGACGCGTATTTCCTCCAGGGCGAGCCGAGCGGTCTCGTGTTCGGACTGATCTCACGAATGGCGTCCCCTCTGATGCAGGACGAGGCTGTGCGAAGGGCGATCTACACGGCAACGGATTATCGTGCGATCGCCGATGACGTGCTCCAGGGTCACGCCGGCTACGCCAAGGCGGTGTTCCCGCCCACCTATCCGTACACGCTGGAGACTCAGGTGACCGACCTGAAACAGGCAGCGAGCGGGCTGGATGCCGCTGGATGGGCCGTCGGTGATGACGGCATCCGCGAGAAGGACGGTCAGCGCCTGGCCATTCGCGTTCTCTGCACTCCAGCGTTGTCGGACGGCATCACCATCGCCGAGGCGATGCAGAGCCAGCTCGAAGAGGTCGGCATCGAGGTCAAGGTCGTCCAGGTCGACGACCACGGCGCGGCAAGGAAAGGCAAGGATTGGGAGGTCTCCCTCTCCTCGTCGCTGCTGTCGTTCGGCGGAAGCCCGGATCAGGCCATGTCGGAACTTCTGGCGTCCGACGGCACGAACAACTACGCCAAGATCGCCGACCCCAAGCTGGACTCGCTCATTGCCGAACTGGGAAAGACGGTGGACGAGAGGCGACGGACGGAGATCCTGAAGCAGATCCAGACGCTGATCTGGGACCGCGGCTACTACGCGGTCGCGGCGCAACGCTTGCTGACCGTCGTTGTCGGCCCGAAATGGAAGGGATACCGGGTGCCGGTGCCCAACCTGTGGGTCGACTACAAGACCGCGCCGACGACCTGACGCCGTGCTTGCGATCGCGCTGCGGCGCGTCGGCCAGGCGGCGATGAGCGCGCTGGGCGGAGGCGTCGTCGTCTTCGTCCTGCTCATCGCCGCCCCCGGTGATCCGGCACGACGCATTCTCAACATCAGGGGCATCGAGGAGCCCGACTCTTCGGAGATCGCGGCGGTCCGGGCCGAACTCGGGCTGGACCAGCCGATTCCCGTCCGGTTTCTCGACTGGTTCCTCGGGCTGTTCCGCGGAGACCTCGGGCTGTCCTGGCGAACGGGAAATCCGGTGGCGAGCGAGTTCGCGTCGCGACTGCCCGCGACGGTCATCCTGACGGTGGCGGCCTTGCTGATCGCCGTCGGCCTCGCGCTGGCGCTCGGCATCCTCGCCGGGTGGCGGCCTCGTGGCTGGGCCGATCACCTCTCGCGAGCTCTGAGCACCGTCGCGTTGGCGTTTCCCACATACCTCATCGGGGTCCTGTTGCTCGACCTGATCGCGGTACGGCTTGGCTGGGGACGTGTGATCGCCGACGGCACCTGGAAAACCGTGTTCCTGCCCGCGTTCACTCTCGCGCTCGCTTCCGCGGCGGTGTGGTCCAGGGTGCTGCGCTCCGCCTTGCTCGACCTCGATGCCGCGGGTTTCCTTCGCGTCTCCACCGCGCGTGGTGCGAGTGCGTTGCGAAACATGTTCGTCCACCGCCTGCCCAACGCGCTCCCACCGTTCCTCACGGTCGTCGGCCTCGGGGCTGCCACGCTCCTCGGTGGCGCACCCATCGTGGAGACCGTGTTCAGCTGGCCCGGTGTCGGCAAGCACACCATCGAGGCGATCACCGCGCGGGACATGCCGGTGGTGACGGCGTTCACGATGATGGCCGTCCTGGCCTACGTCGGAATGAGCCTGGTCGTGGACCTGCTGATCATGGCTGTCGACCCGAGGCAGCGACAAAGCCGCACGCGCAAGGCGGTGCGTACATGACCGTCTTCTCAGCGATTCTCCGTCCCGGACGGGAGCCGGCGGAAATCGACACATCGGGGGCCTTCTCACGATTGCTACGGCGCTGGGATGCCCGAATGGCCATCCTGATCCTCGCTCTCGTCGGAGGCGCGGCGCTCCTCGGGCCCCTGTTAACAGGGGATCCCGATGTCCCGAACTACACGAACTCCCTCGTACCGCCCGACTCCGCCCATCTCCTTGGCACGGACGAAGCCGGTCGCGACCTGCTCGCCCGGACGTTGTGGGGCGCCCGGATCTCGCTGGGCTCCGCGCTGCTCGTGACCGCCATCACCGCTGTCACGGGCCTCCTCATGGGAGTGCTCAGCGGCTGTGCCGGCGGGGTGCTGGACACCATCGTGTCACGCCTGATCGACGTCCTGCTCGGCCTTCCCGGGCTGATCGTCACCCTCGCCATCGTCGGACTGCTCGGCCCGGGCTTCCTCAATCTGACCATCGCGATGTCCGCCACCGGATGGGCGGTTCTGGCACGACTGGCACGGGCGACAAGCCGGCAGACGATGCATCTGGGTCACGTCAAGGCCGCACGGATGGCGGGAGCCTCTCTGGGACGCGTCGCGCTCGAACACGTACTCCCGGCGGCCGCGAGCGGTGTCGCGGTCGTCGCCACCCTCGGCATCGGCGAAGTGGTCATCGCCTTGGCGGGCCTGTCGTTCCTCGGACTCGGTGCGCAGCCGCCCACGGCGGAGTGGGGCACGATGCTCGCGGACGCCAGGCAGACCCTCGCCTACGCCCCCTGGCAGATCCTCGGCCCCGGAACGGGATTGGTCGCGACCGTGCTGGCCGCGACCATGCTGAGCGAAGCGCTCCGAGATGTGACGAGCCCGGGAGCCGGGCATTGAGTGATTCCGCCCTTCGCATCGAGAGCCTGAGCGTGACGTACCCGAACGGGTTCGAAGCGCTCAGCGACGTCTCCTTCTCCGTGCCCGTCGATGCCGCGGTCGGCATCGTCGGAGCCTCAGGATGTGGCAAGTCAACCCTCATCAGGGCGATCCTCGGGCTGCTTCCGGAAGGATGTCACGTCAGCGGGGAGATCACCGTTGGAGGCCACGATGTGCTCCATGCTGATCACGCGATCATGCGCGCGTGGCGGGGTCGCCTCATCGGATATGTCGGACAGGATCCGTTCGGAGCCTGCGATCCGCTGCGCAGCGTGCGCCATCATATCGAGGAGGCCTGGTACGTTCACCGGCTTCGCCCACCGGCGGACGCGGTCTCGGAAGGACTCACCTCGCTGGGCGTCGCCGATCCGGCGAGGCGTGCGAGCCAGCGCCCGCATCAGTGGTCAGGTGGGATGTTACAGCGTGCGACGACGGTCGCCGCGACGGCCCATCGCCCGCTCATCACCCTCGCGGACGAGCCGACCAGCGCGCTCGACACCGACCTTGGCGACGGCTCGCTCATCCTGCTCAGAAAGAGTTGCCGCTCCCTCCTGCTCGTCAGCCACGATCTGGCCTCCGTCGCGCGGCACACCGATCAACTCGTCGTGTTCGACCGCGGACGAGTCGTCGAAGCCGGACAAGCGCAAGCGCTGCTCTCCTCACCGCGCAGCACGGTGACGAGATCGCTGCTCGAATCCTCCAACCCTCAACCGCTTCGTCGTTCGCCGGTCAGCGCCCCCGCGGCCGTCGAGCTTCGCTCGGTCTCGAAGGAGTACGCGGTCGCGGGGCATCGCACGCCGGTCATCGTCGACGCAGATCTCACCATCCACCGCGGCGAGATCGTCGGCGTCGTCGGCCCTTCAGGATCGGGCAAGTCGACCCTGCTCAGGCTGCTGTCCGGGCAGGAACGACCCGACGGCGGAGACGTCCTCACAGAGGGAGAGCCGCTGTGGCGCGGACCGCGGCAACGATCGCCGCGAGTCCCCCGGCGTGGCTGGATCATGCCGGTGTTCCAAGATCCGGTCACCAGTCTGGACCCTCGCTGGCCGTTATGGCGAACGATCACCGAACCGCTCGTACTTCGAGGCGGGCGTCTCAGCCGTTCGCAGCGGCGACAGCATGCCGCTGCCGCGCTGGAGAAGGTCGGACTCGGACACATCAACGTCACCCGGACACCGGGATCGCTCTCCGTCGGAGAATGCCAGCGAGTGGCGATCGTACGCGCTGTGATCGCCAACCCCGGGCTCATCGTCGCGGACGAACCGACGGCAAGCCTCGATGTTGAGGCCGCGGCCAACATCGCGTCCTTTCTCCGGGCGCTTGCGGATGAAGGTGCCGCGGTACTCGTGGTGAGTCACGATGAGCAGCGGCTTCGTTCCTATGCCGACCGAGTGCTTCGAATGCGCGAGGGGAAGGTGACCTGAGTAGTCGTACCGGTTCCCGGGAACTTTCACAGCGGCTTTCGCGACCACTTCAAGGCAGTTTCCGAGCGAAAGGCGCTCGACGCGGTGGGGCCGTACGAGGTGCTGTGCCGGGTGCCGGACGCATCGGTGGTCACCGTGGCCAAGCAGGCGGGACAGGTACGCACCGACACCGGGGTGTCCGCCGGCATCGACATGGCCCTGCACCTGGCCGCCAAGCTCGCCGACGAGCGGACGGCACAGGCGCTTCAACTGGCGGTCGAGTACGACCCGCAACCGCCCTTCGACACCGGCAGCCCCGACAAGGCCGGACCCGACCTGCAAAAACTCGCCCTCAAACTGCTCGAGGACGCCGCTCGCTAGCCGTGTGCCCGGCTGACTGCCCTGGTGGGATCGTCCACATCGTCCAGATGTTCGGTGAGGAAGTCGCCGGTCGCGGGCGGCGGGGCGTAGCGGCGCAGGCGCAGGCTGTTGGTGACCACGAACACCGATGACAGAGCCATGGCGGCTCCGGCGATGAGGGGGTTCAGCATCCCGGCGGCGGCCAGCGGCAATGCGGCGACGTTGTAGCCGAAGGCCCAGACGAGGTTGCCGCGGATGGTGGCCAGGGTGGCGCGGGCCAGGGTCAGGGCGGTGGGGACGACGTTGAGGTCGTCGCGGATCAGGATGAGGTCGGCGGCGGCCAGGGCGACGTCGGTTCCGTCGACCACGGCCAGGCCGAGATCGGCGCGGGCCAGCGCGGGGGCGTCGTTGATGCCGTCGCCGACCATGGCCACCCGGTGCCCCTCACTCTGGAGGCGGGCGATGGTGGCCTCCTTGTCGGCGGGCAGCACCTCGGCGATGACCTCGACGATGCCGACCTGGTCGGCGACGGCCCGCGCGGTGGTGGCGTTGTCGCCGGTGAGCAGCAGGGTGCGCAGTCCCATCTCGTGCAGCCAGCCGACCGCCTCAGCTGCCGAGGGCTTGATGACGTCGGCGAGAGCGAGCGCCCCCACGGCAGTGCCGTCTGCCACGACCAGGACGACGGTACGGCCCTCCCCTTCCCAGTCTGACCGTGCCTGATTCAGCGCCGGAGGGACGGCGATGTCCTCCTGAGCCAGCAGCCGGGCTGAGCCGATGAGGATCCGCCGGTCCTCGACGGTCCCCCGCGCTCCCAGCCCGGCCAGGGCGGCGAACTCGCTCACCGCAGGCAGGTCGCCGAGCTCGCCACGTGCATGGGCGGCGATGGCCGCCGCGATGACGTGCTCGGAGGCGTCCTCCACGGCTCCGGCGTAGCGCAGCACATCATCCTGTGTGACGCCGTCGGCCGTGACCAGGTCCACCACGCTCATCCGGCCTTGGGTGAGGGTGCCGGTCTTGTCCAGGACGACGGTGTCGATGACGCGGGCGGACTCCATGGCCTGGTGGCTCTTGATGAACACGCCCAGTTTGGCGCCGGTACCGGAGGCGACCTGCAGCGCGGTCGGGATGGCCAGACCGAGCGCGCACGGGCAGGCGATGATCAAGACGGCCAGCGCGGCAGTGACCGCCTGGTGCACCTCACCCCCCGCGAGCAGCCACCCGGCCAGAGTCAGCGCCGACAGCACGAACACGGCAGGCACGAACCAGCCGCAGATCCGATCCGCGAGCCGCTGGATGGCGGCCTTGTCCGCCTGCGCGTGCTCGACGAGCCGGATCAGCGCGGCGAGCTGGGTATCGGCACCCACCCGGGTGGCCCGCACCACGAGCCGCCCGCTGAGGTTGACGGTCGCTCCGGTCACCACGTCACCCTCGGCCACCTCGGCGGGCACGGGCTCACCGGTCATGGCACTGGTGTCAACGGCGCCGTGCCCCGACTCGATCTGACCGTCGGCGGCGATGCTCTCCCCCGGGCGGACCACGAACAGGTCGCCCGCCCGAAGATCTGCCACGTCGATGCGGTACTCGTTACCATCGGCGCGCAGCACGCTGACGTCCTTGGCCCCGAGCTCGGCCAGGCGGCGCAGCACCGCACCCGAGGACCGCCGCGCCCTGGCCTCCAGAAACCGGCCGGTCAACGCGAACATCGTCACCCCGCCGGCGACGTCGAGGTAGAACGCACTGTTGGGCGAGCTCAGCACTGCCCACAGGCCCGACCCGGCCGGTTCGGCGTCGATCGGGAACAGCATGACGTACACCGACCAGCAGGTGGAGGTGATGATTCCGGTCGAGATCAGGGTGTCCATGGAGGTGGTGCCGTGCCTGGCGGCTCTGAAGGCGTTGCGGTGGAACGGCCACGCGCACCAGGTCACCATGGGCAGGGTCAAGCCGATCAGCACCCACTGCCATCCGGCGAAGCGCCATTCCGGCACGAACGCCATCCCCATGGACAGATCCATGAGGATCACGGCCAGCCCGATCGCGACGATCATGCGCCGCCCCAGCATCCGCACCCGCCGGTCGTCGGCGTCGTCCGGTTCCGCCGAGGTGTGCGGTGTGTGCGGTTCGGCGCTGTAGCCGGTGCGCTCGACCACCCGGATCAATTCCTCGACGGTGACGTCGCTCGCCTGAATGGTCGCCTTCTCGGTGGCGTAGTTGACGCTGGCGTTCACCCCTCCCATCCGGTTGAGCTTGCGTTCCACTCGTGCGGCGCAGGACGCGCAGGTCATCCCGCCGATGACGAGCTGGATCGTAGATGTCATCAGATTCCTCAGTGTTGTGATCAAAGGTTCGGAGCCGGTCAGCGAAGGACCTGGCGCGCGACGGACGCGAACGGCTCATGACCGGCCGGACGCGGTGGGGCCGGACCCACGTGTTCCGGCCCCACCGCGAGTGCTCAGGCGGCGAGCCAGGAAGCTGACAGCTGGTTCCGGGCTCGGGCCACCCTGGATCGCACGGTGCCGACCGGGCAGCCGAGCACCTCGGCGGCCTCGGTGTACTGCAAGCCCACGACCTGGGTCAGCACGAAGGCCCGCCGCCGTTCGGGCGGCACCTCGGCCAGCAGTTCGGCCAGGTCCACGCCGTCCTGGGAGCCGGGCAGGTCACGTGGCTGGCAGCGCTCCACGGCCGCCTGCCAGTCCGCCAAGTCCGCCAGCACCGGCCGTGCCCGGGCAGCTCTGAACCGGTCGACCACCACCCGTCGCGCGATCGACAGCAGCCAGGCCCTGGCCGACGACCTCCCGGCGAACCCGGGCAGGCTGCGCAGAACTCGCACGAACGTCTCCTGGGTGAGGTCGTCGGCCGACTGCACGTCGGTCAGGTAGGCGAGGAAGCGGCGCACGTCGGTGTACACCGCCCTGGTGAAGGCTTCCACCTCGGCAGGGCCGCCGTCGCGGGCGGCCAGGGCGAGCAAGGTCAGACGCCGGTCGTCGGCGACGCGTTCATGGGAATTCACATCGATCGCTCCTTGCGTCTGGTGACAGGAGGAAATGGGGAATGCGGCTGGAACGATCGGCCTGAGTCGGTCCACCGCGACGCCCGAGCAGCTCACATCGGTCAGATGCAAGGAAGCGGGCACGGCGACATCAGGTTCGGGCATGAAGGACTCCGTTTGGGCGTACGACAGCCGGACGGTGCGAGTCCGTCCAATGGAGCGAAGGAACAGGTGGGAAAGGTCAGCCGGCCGGCGGAGCGCGCCCGCTCAGCGAGTGCTCCAGCAAGGCGGACAGAAGGGGCGTCGTCTCGAAACCGCGTACCGCCACAGCCCAGTACGCCGTACGGTGCGGCACGCACATCCACAGGCGCAGGCGCACCCCGAGGTGGCGCAGCAGCGCCCAGAGAAGGCTCTCACCCCGCGACAGCCACAATGCCGTCATCACGGTCGCCAAGCCGTGGGTGACGAGCATCCCCACGTTGGGGACGAGCCCGGAGTGCAGGTGATCGCCGGTCACAGCCGGCGCGGCGAGAAGTGACGGGGCGGCGGAGAACAGCAGGTGCAACACCACCTGCACGCCGAGGAGGAGGGTGAGAATCGCTTCAGTTCCCCGCTCACGGCCGGTCGCCGGCACCGCCGCCACGAAGGAGACCGCCAGAGCCGTCGCCGCCGTGGGCGCCGACACGTTCCCGCCGCCGAGCAGGTGCGCCAACGCGCCCAGCCCAAAGCACACCACGGCGAAGGCCGTGGCGCGAATCAGACGGAACGTCAGTCCGGCGGGCATGCTTCGGCTGTCACCCCATGGTGCGGGCCTGGCACTGCGATGAGTCGAATGCCGTCATTGCGGCAGGCTCCAGCGCGCCTCTTCCGTGGAGGCACGTTCGGAACACGAAAGGCAGCCGCCTCCGAAAACCCGGTCGGCGGTCGTCAGCGAGCGTTCAGCAGCGCGGGCGGACCCCGTCGCGGAATGGCCCGGACGAGTTCAGGGCCGCGATACGTCTTCGCCTCCGCGGCGAGCACCACCCGAATCGGTGGCGTGAACGGCTCGACCGCTCCGACGAGCAGCCGGCGGAGCTTCGGCAGCGGAGCCATGCCCCACAGCCGCACCATCAGCCAGAACGCGCTCTCCCCGCGATACAGCCACCATCCGCTCATCACCGCGACCACGAGATGCGCCACGGACATGCCGACGCCGTTCGTGCCCGCATGCACGTGATCAGCTTGCGTGATGGAGACGGAGACGCTCCTGGTGTACAACTCGTGCAGCAGGAGCTGAGCGCCCGCCGTCGCGGTGACGACGATTTCGGGTCCCCGCTCGTGCCGGTTCAGCGCGTAAGCCAGGGCGAAGGCCGCCACCATGCCGACGAACAACGTCCACACCGTGACCGGCGTGCCACCGGCGAGAACATGGCCGCCCGCGGACATGACCACGCACACCGCCGCGAAGACGGCGGCGCGGGTCAGGCGCGAGACCCGTTCCAGGGCGGACACGGCACTCATCCTTCCAGCCCGGCGACCCGATGAGAAGGCCGTCATCAGACCTTCTAGCCTGTACGTTGACAGGTACGGGGCCGATCACCACGAGGTTCGACGGAATCGGAGGGTTCTTGATCTGCTGGCCTTGTCGACGCCGGTGATCGCACATGAAGGTCTTGAACACCAGCGCAAGCTTCGCGATCCCCCCGCTCGATTTGCCCGCACTGTTGATCTTACTGGCAAGCACCCAGGTGCCCGGCCCCAGGAGAAGGTCAGGGGCGAAGTGCCCGTCGTTGTTCTCCGTGCCTGTCTTCGTGCGAAGACATCCTCGCTGGCTTGCTCCGGCCGCGGCCCGTGGCGGAGCTGTTCACGAATGTGCTGAAGCCGCTACCCCGTCCTGGAACTGAGGAAGCATCAGCCAGGGAGCGGCTGTTCGTCACTGAGCTGAGCGGCCAAGATATCGGCGCAGGGCTTCTCGCCCACCTGGAACGAAGGGCCCTCGATTGACCACCTTCCGCAGTTCGGGCTCCGTGAGCCAGGCATGCCAAGCGATCTCGGACGGATCTGGAGCCAATGGCTCGGCGATCAAGGCCTCGTGCACCCCGAACCAGACAGGGCTGATCCCGTCCTGGCACAGGAACTTGAACAAAAAGCCGACCGCGACGCTGGCGCCCAGTTCCTCGACCAGTTCGCGGGCCGCCGCGTCCTCATACGATTCGCCTACCCCCACGGCGCCGCCGACCATCACGTCATAGTGGCCGGGAAAGGGAACATGCCCCTCGGCTCGGCGCAGCACGAGGATCCGCCCCATCGGATCGCGGCAGATCGTCGTCGCGATCCGATGCATCCACCGCCGACGCACCGCCTCTGCGCGCTCCACGACTTCCAGCACGCGGTCCTGTTCATCCACCCGCTCGATCAGCTCACCCATGCGGCACACGGTCGCAGACGTCACTGACAACCTGGCGTGGGATCACGGGCCCTCCCCCGACGTGAGGACATCTTGAGTGCCGGATGATGGAAATCCGGAGACAAGGAGTTCCTCGTGGCGATGAAGTCGTATCCGCCGGAGTTCAAGGTGGACGCCGTCGCGTTGTACCTGTCTGACCCGGCGCGGACGTACGCGTCGGTGGCCCGGGACCTGGGCATAACCGCGAGAGCCAAGCCTAGAAGGCCAGGTCAGACCCTCTGCGTCAGTTCTGGCACCGGGCAGGCGGGGATGCGGTTCTGCAGCCTCTGAGCGCTCCGCTCGATTTGCCGACCGGATCAGGCTCCATCGGTTGCCTGCCACCACGGACAGCCGCGATCATCTCCGACAACAGCGCCATCTTGTAAACGGACGAGAAGGATCTCTCGCCAAGGACGGGCTCGGTTTCTATTCGCCCCGGTTCCATCACACGTTCAGCAGTGGCCGTTTCGACACCTTCTCGCTCTTGATCTTCTGCATTGTTTGACATGGCAGCGTTCGTCGCCAATTCTGCGCCCTCATTGGCCTTGCCGGGGGCTACCACGATCACCTTCTGAGTTATCCGGCACACCGGAGCCCTCTTGCAGAGGGCATTCTGAACGCTGGTTGCCCCGCCAGGGGTGCTGGTTGACGTGTGTTGGTAGCCCTGGTTGTTGGTAGGACTTTCTATGGAAATCGTTTTGTTGGCGTCGGAGTCGTTTTCAGAGGGGCTGGGGTCTCCGCCCATATCCGACATGATATCGAGGCTCCTTGCTTCGCGTAGCGGCTGGAGGTTCGATGTGGCCGCGTACGCGGGAAAAGGTTCGATACACCCGGCGAGCATCGTCGAAGCAGATGCGAAGGCCAGGAAGTGGGCCGCAAGAAGCTTCGGCCTGACCGCTCTCCCGCGAGCCAGATGAGTCATTCTTTCTTGCCATCCTTTGCCAAGTTATTGCGAAACCTTTACAGCAAAAGGGTGCGCTTCAGTGCGGAAAGGTTCCTCTCCGACGAAATCCTTGCGGATCAGGCGTTCAGTACCCCATTCGCTGGGAGATCTTGCAGATCCGGGCCCTTCTTTTGCAGTAAGCGGCCTGCGTTCTGGTCTTGCCGCTGATGGAGACCGATATCTGCTGTGCGCCGCGCATATTGGTGGGGCTGTTCACTGCCATGTAGCTCTTATTGCGCTTGCCGTTCCCCCAGTCGGCGAAACCGTGGATCGCTGTTGCGGTTGCAACCGTCGGCGTCGGTGCAACGACACCCGATACGACAAGCATTAGCACGAATAGCGCGAACCATCGCATCCGCAGCACACCTCCCCTGTTGGCGACAGACGGGGTCACTCTCGTGCCCAAAATGATTTGTATCCAACGAAAGGACCCTGGCCCGATCCAGGCCGAAACCATTTTGCAGAAAATTACCTGGCGATGGTTCTAAAATGGCAACTACCGCGATGCCGATCTCCTTCAAAGGCAGGGTGATTCAACACGTCGGCCGCATCATGCGAAAGGCCGCCACCAAGCACGACTCCGAAGGCACCGGCGTGACGGCGACCAGGTCGAGATCGCTTCTGCCCACGATCGCGGCGATCACCACTTCAGTACACACGCCCAGCGCCATGTCAGGCAGACGCAGACCGTTGATCTCGCTGAGGGGAATCCCCCATGGGACCGCGACTTGAAAGGCGATCGCCTCTTCTTCACCCGGCCGAAGGATGACGGCGCCCGAAATCTGAACCTGCGAGAACTCGTCTCTGATGCCGTGATCGCTGTCTTCCCGCACCGGCCGTGTCGAAGCGACCAAGCCGAGGCCGATCCGGTCGATCAGGGTGTCGGCGTCACCGCCCTTCAGCCGTACTTCACCGGACAGCACACCACCAGGCTGCGTTCGCGGCGTGGCCAGGAATGTGGCTATCGAGGGCGCGCTCGCCCCGTCGGCATCGGGCATCTGTTCGGCACCGGCGCCGACCGCGGCCTCGCCCTCGTCTTCATGCTGACCGGTGTCATCGGCTTGATCGCCACCGCCCTGGCACTGCGCAGCCGCCCGTACCGGCGGCTGAGTCACCGACTCGGCTCGGACCCGGCGAACGGGGCCGAGCCGAGTCTCAAGCAGGCCGGGAGATGAGCTGAGTTCCAGGCCCCGGGGCGATTCCGCCCGGAGGCCGGGCTCAGCCGGGCAGGTGGATCGCGGACGGGGTGGGAATCATGCTCTCGAGGAGGGTGTCGATCGGGGCGGTCGCGACGTCTTCGCTCGGACGGGAGAGGAACACGTTGACGTGATATTCACCCGTTTCCTCCTTGCCAGTGGGGTCAAGGCCCTGCTCGGCCAGGCTGTGCAGGGCGAAGTCACGTTCGCGGTCGTCGGCGAATCTCCGCTGGGGGAATGTGGCGTTCTCCAGTTGTTCCGTGACGAGCCCGTGGCGGGCCAGTGTGTCGGCCACGGGCGTGAAGTCCACCGTCCGCAGGCACAGGGCGGCGAACCATGGGCGATGATCGGGCGATGTGCAGTCGAGCAGCCGGTCGATGGACCGGTCGGTGATATAGCCGATGCCGCCGGTGACTGTGATCAGGTCGGCCTCGCTCAAGGCCGCCGCCAGTTCGGGTGACGGGTCGTCGCGTTCCATGTTCTCGACCGAACCGGTGTCCAGCAGGCCGACCTGTACGGCGTACTCGACGGCTGACGCGGCGGTGTCCACTCCGATCACCCGGGGAGGGGTGCGCCGTCGGCGGCTCTCGTAGAAGGCGCGGTCCTCGTCGGCCAACTCTTCGCTCGCCAGAGCGGCCACGTGTTCGGCGCCGTAGTGGTCGTAGAGGTGGTCGAGCGTGAGGTCGCATTTCATCAGCGCCGCGTTCACACCGTACGAACAGCACAGGTCCACGACGGTCGGGGTGTCGACGTCGAGAGCGTCGAGCACCTGGCGGAAGACGCGCTGTCCATGATGGGGGACGGCGTAATCGAGACTGCCGAGCCGGTCGTAGTAGGCGCGGGGGTCCGGGCGATCGTAGATGTCGTTGAAGTCGGCTTTCATCAGCTTCCGGTCAGTGATCTGATCGTCGGCTTGCACATTCCACCTTTCTGTACGACTTATGCCGCAACAGGGTAAAACGACTCGTTTAACGTATCACATCCGATAAGTCCGGTTCGGTGAGCTCCGGGCCACCGCGTCAGCCGAATATTCGAACCACCGCAAGGAAGTTCAAGCCTGGCGTTCAATGCGGCCTTTTCTGTGCGACGCCGCACTGAAGCGGCTACGCGCTCAGGGCTTCCCGGTCACCAACGAGATGTGCGGCCTATGACCGAGGGAAGAGGGGGCGGTGTCTGCGCACGCCGCCCCCTCAACTTGTGGTCGGCCCCCAACCGCGCCCACAACGCCGCGCATCGTTGTCGGGGTTGTCGCGGTGTGGTCCGGC
Organism: Nonomuraea purpurea; assembly: GCF_042650645.1. Taxonomy (NCBI): domain Bacteria; kingdom Bacillati; phylum Actinomycetota; class Actinomycetes; order Streptosporangiales; family Streptosporangiaceae; genus Nonomuraea; species Nonomuraea purpurea. The sequence goes on along the minus strand of NZ_JBHSBI010000042.1, from coordinate 62,141 downwards.
TAACGGGTAGATCAGCGCTGGAGTGTGGTCCGGCGCGTCAGGGGCGATGCGCCTTGGCCGTGACCCTGGACGCCGCCTTGCCGGTCATGGGCAGGCAGGGTGGTGTCTGGAAGACGACGCCGTCGAGGAAGTTGCCGATCGCGGGGTTTCCGCCGGCAGCCGACACGGACTCGAAGGCGAAGCGGGTGATGGTCTGACCGGCAGGGACGACGTAGGTGCCGGTGTAGTGGCCCCAGGCGGTGTTGCCGTCGGAGATGTCGGGGGTGGTGGCTCCGTCGGGGGTTTGGGCGGTGGTGGCGCCCGGTGTGCCGATGAGGACCTGCATCACGTCGGTTCCCGCGCGGCCTCGGTGGTAGAGCGACCAGGTCATCGTGGTGCCGGGGACGGTGGGTACGTCCTGGTAGAGGGTGGAGGGCTCGTTGGCGTTGAGTTCGGCGAACTGCTGGCCGTCTGCGGCGGGGACGCCGCTGGAGCTGTTCCAGAACTCCAGCTTGCGGTCGGAGGCGGTGGTGTGCCAGCCGACGGCGGGGTTGGTGGAGGCGTCGGGGATGTTCCAGTCGTAGCGGTTCACGACGGGCGTCTCGAAGCTGTTGTTGGCCAGGTTGATGGGCTTGCGGGTGCATGCGACGGTGACGGTGACCGTGGCGGTGCTGGTGCCGCAGGCGGTGTCGATGGTGTAGGTGAAGGTGTCGGTGCCGGCGCGGTCCTTGTCAGGGGTGTAGATCAGTTTGTCGCCGGAGATCTTCACCGTGCCGTGGGCGGGCTGGGTGACCTTGCTGATCGTGGGTGCCGTTCCGGTGTCATTGGCGAGGACCGGCACGGTGACGGGCGTGTCCTCGGTGGTGGTGGCGGTGTCGTCGGCGGCGTTGGTGGGCGAGATCGATTGGCCGTTGACGATCTGGATGGCGGGGGCGGAGGTGTTGTTGCCGAGTTGGCCCGGAGCGGCCAGGACGCTGCTGATCCCGGTGGGCCGGATGGTCATGCTGCGCCCGACGGTGCCTTGCTTGACCCGGAAGGTGATGGCCTTCGGCGCGGGGTCGGTCTTGGTGCCCGGCGACTGGATCGTCAGGGTGTTGCCGTTGATGTTGCCGACCCCCGACTGTGCGATGACGTCGGCGTTGGCCAGCAGGGACGCCAGGTCCCACGTGGTGGTGTAGGTGCGGACCAGCGTCGGCCACTGCGCCGTTCTGTGCGCCAGGGTGAGGGTGAAGGTGCTGCCCGGTGCGATCTGGCCACCCCATAGGCGGGGTGAGGTGGTGACCGAGATGGAGCCGCTGCCCAGCCGCCAGCCGACCGCGTTCTTCCAGTAGTACTCGACCGGGTAGTCCGCCTGTCCGTGCCGGACGCAGGGCGTACCGGCGCTCTGGTGGACGGGCTTGCGCGTGGCGGTGTCGGCGGCTGTCTGCGCCTGGGATGCTGCGGGGGTTGCCGCGAGCAGGGGGATCATGAGGGCCCCGAGGGTTGCCGTCGCTATGGCCTTGGCTCGGCCGGCGAGGCGCCGCCGGGAACGCGGGGTGGGGTTCACTTGCCATCCTCACTATGAGTAGTTGGCAAATAACTATCTGTAATCACATTGCCAAGGCAAGAGGTTTCGCGAGCTGTCTTGAGTGCCGGCAAGGCGCGAGGGCGTCGGCAGTATGATCGCCCCCGCGCTGCAACGCCGGTTTTCAGGCAAATGCCTCATTTGGGCAACCCTTATGATCACCAGGCTCGTCCGCCTGGACTACGGCGCCCCCTCAGCGGAGGACGGCTTCGTCGTGCCGGTCGACATCGGCGAATACAGCGAGAGCCGTACCACTGGGGTCCTCGGCGCGACCGCCTCCGACCTGACCGCGACCTATTACCGGACCAATGTCCCCGATGGCCTGAAAGGCGTTGTCCCGACTGACCTGTCCTTCATGACGACCAGGACGATCTCGATCGCAGGTTCCGGCGCCTACAGGTGGCGGGCTGATCGGCAGGACGTTCCCGCGGGCAAGTCCTGGCTCCACGGCCGAAGCTCCGAGTGCGAGCAGTCGTCGCGTGCCATCGGCGTCCGGGACCTCGTCTCACCGGAGGTGCTGCGTAAGCTGGCGGCTCCGGCTCCCTCTTCGGGGGAGGCCATCGACGGAGTTGCCACCGTGGTGCACGCCGGGAGCAGTTCGCTGGCGGAGTTCGCCATCGCGGCTCCCAACGACGACCCCGCGATCGCCGACCAATTGCGCGAGCGGAACAACTTGGCACAGGTCTCCTGGCAGTTGTGGGTCGGCCCGGACCGGCTTCCCCGTCGGGTGCACCTCACCGAGACTTATCCCACGGCCGAGGACGACCAGCCCAAGACCGCGGTGATCGAGGTCGACTTCACCGACTGGGGCGCCAATGTGGTCATAGATCCCCCACCGTCGGTCCAAGTGCACGAGATCGGGACTTGTCTGGGCGCGGAGCCATACTGAGGTCCCGTGCCGGTGTCAGGCTCCCCGGCGGACGGGGAGAACCACCGCTGACGGATGCGCCGGATCGTGGAAGATCTGCTGGTCGGCGGCACGGAGGATGGTGGCGGTGGCGCGGGGTTCGCCGGTACCGGGGTTGCGGTTGTAGCAGGGGAAGGCGCCGCTGGAGATCTGGGCTCGGACGCGGTGCCCGCGCTTGAAGCGGTACGCGGTCGGCCACATCTTCACCTCTGCCGTGGAGACCCTGTCGGCGTCGACGATGCTGACCAGGCCGTCGCAGACGTTGGTGGAGCGGCCGTCGGCGTCGACGTCGCAGAGGCGGACGAAGACGTCGGCGAAGGGAAGGCTGGAGCGGAAGAAGATCTCGGCGCTGACGTCGCCGACGACCTCCACGTCCTCGTCCAGCGCGGGAGTCGTGTAGGTGATGACGTCGGGGCGGGCTTCGAGGGCGGTGTTGTCGACGCGGCCGGCTTTCTCGCCGAAGGCCATGCGGACGCCGCCGACGGCGGGGGTGGGGTCGGCCGGGTCGTAGCGGTAACCGTCGGGGGATGATTCGGGGGACGTCTCGGCGGCGAGGACGCCGTCCGGCTGAAGGTGGAAGCGCTGGGGCTCGTACCCTGGCGGCGGCCAGGACGGGAAGTCGCGCCACTTCTCCTCGCCCATGACGAACAGGCGTACCGGGGCACGTTCGGCCGGTTCCTCGCCCCGGGCCAGGGCCAGGCTGAAATTGAGGGCCTCGGTGGTGTAGAGCACCTGAAAACCGCGTTCGGCCAGCGGACGGACCGTCGGCTCCGCGGTCATGCCGGACCTGCCGTAAGGAAGGCGGATGAGGGCGGTCGGCAGGCCGTCGCCGCCGGTTCTCGGGGCCCAGCGGTCGGCCAGCAGGACGGCCCCGTCGCGCATCGGCACGCGTAGGTCGCCTACGACCGTCAGATCTCTGGTGAGGGGCGGAGGCAGGCGCAGCATGCGCTGGAGGAGGTGGCTGTTCAGGTTCATCGGGGGCGGCCTCCGGGTGCGAGGGCGGGGTGGCTGCGGGTCAAGGCCGTCGAGAGGCGCAGCAGACGGTCCGTCAGTTCCTCGGGATCGAGGGGATCGTCCGCGTCGATCACCCAGTCGTTGACGATCGCGCCGGTCCCGCCGGTGATCATCGCCGCCAGGTCCTGCGCCGTGGTCCCGTCAAGGTCGCCGAACACCTCCCGCAGGCTCGTCATGGTGATGAGCGAGCCGAACAGCTTGTTCAGGGCCCGGGTCATGGGGAAGGCGCAGGAGCCGGTGAGCATCGCGCGGTAGAAGGGCCGGTGCCGGGCGAAGTGCCGGGCCATCGCCAGCATCCGCGCGCGAGGCGGCGCGTCGTCGTCTCCCGCCTCGGGGATGAGCTCCCGTTCGACCAGGTCGGTCGCGGCCGCGACAAGGAGCGCGTCACGATCCCCGAACTGCAGGTACACCAGCTGTCGGCTGACGTCCGCGGCGTCGGAGAGATCGCCGACGGGAAGGGCCGTGGTGCCGCGCTCGGTGACCAGGCGTACGGCGGCGGCCATGAGGGCGGCACGGGAGCGAAGCACTCGGCGATCTTGTCGGTCTTGCATACTCTAGGATATTAGACAAATGTTAAAAAACATACAATTGTTAAAGTCCTCAGTGAGGAGATCCATGTCCGCAGTCCCGGAGCCCGAGGTCCGTACCACCGCCGGCGTGGTGCGCGGACGCGCCGAGGACGGCCTGGCCGTCTTCCGCGGCATCCCGTACGCCCAACCCCCGATCGGCGAGGCCCGTTTCCAGGCACCCCGGCCCGCGCGCCACTGGGACGGTGTACGAGAGGCATACGAGTTCGGCCCGCCCGCCCCGCAGGACGCGAACATGGGTGGCCGCAGCGGCGGGGACCTCTTCAAGGGCGCGGGCGACGACTGGCTGACGGTCAACGTCTGGACGCCCGATCCGGATCCGGCCGCCCGTCGCCCGGTGATGGTGTGGATCCATGGCGGCGCCTACAAGCAGGGCTTGTCCGGCAGCCCCGGCTACGACGCCCAGGACATCGCCCGCGAAGGCGACGTCGTGTTCGTGTCGCTGAACTACCGCCTCGGCATCGAGGGCTTCGCCCACATCGACGACGCGCCCGCCAACCGCGGTCTGCTCGACCAGGTCGCCGCCCTGGAATGGGTCCGGGAGAACATCACGGCGTTCGGCGGCGACCCCGGTCAGGTGACCGTACTCGGCGACTCGGCCGGCGCCGGGTCCGTCGCCTCGCTGATGGTCATGCCGAGCGCGGCGGGGCTGTTCCAGCGAGCCGTCGGACAGAGCCTGCCCGGCACATTCCTCTCCGATTCCCTGGCCAGGGACGTCGCGAGGGCCATCGCCGCCGAGGCAGGCCTGCGCCCGACGGCCGAGGAGTTGTCCGGCGTGGATCCGCGGGAACTCCCGGCGATCGGCCAGGCGCTGACCTCGAAGATGCGGCAGCACGAGGACCGCTGGGGCTCCTTCGCGGACACGCTGTCCCTCTACTCTCCCGTCGTCGACGGCGAGGTGCTGCCGGTCGCGCCCTGGGAAGGACTGGCACGGGGCGCAGGACGGAACGTCGAACTGATCATCGGCCACAACCGCGACGAGTGGCGCACGTTCTTCCTCTTCGGCAACCTGTTCGGCAAGATCACCGAAGAGCGGGCGTCAGAGGTGCTGCGGCACTTCGGCCCCGGCGAGGACGGCGAACGCGCATACCGTGAGGCGTTCCCTGACGCGTCCGCCGAGGATCTGTTCGAACTCGTCCAGTCCGACTGGCTGTTCCGCATGCCGACGCTCCACCTGGCCGAGGCACAGGCCGCCGGAGGCGGGCGGGCGTACCTGTACGACCTGGTCTGGCAGTCCCCGGGCCAGGGCGGACTGCTGCGCGCCTGCCACGGCCTGGACGGCCCGCTGCTGTTCGGCACCTACGACGCCCACCTCGGCCCGGTGACCATCGGCCCCGAGCACACCGCCGAGGCCCGCGTCCTGACGTCCCAGATCCGCACGGCCTGGACCTCCTTCGCTGCCACGGGCGACCCGGGCTGGCCCGCGTACGACCCCCGCCGGCGCCTGACCCAGGTCTTCGACACGACACCATCCGTCACCGCGTACCCAGAAGAGACCTCGCGCCGCCTGTGGCAGAACCACACCTTCGAAGCGCTTCCCCTGCTGACCGCCTGACGCCGATCGTCTGGGCCTGGCAGGACCTGCCACCGCGCTTGAGTAGGGGCTGCTCATGACGATCCGGCGATCGGGACAACACCCTTGGTTCCATGAACCGTCGCTCCGCTGCCAGCGCGCTGTTGATCGCGATCCTCTCCTTCAACGCCCCCACCGGGTGCGAGTCCTGGAGTGATCCGCCCAGCACCGAACAGCCGCCCCAGACACAACCCAAGAACCCGCCACCGGCCAAGAAGGGTTTCTGCCCCGAGGCCGGGCCGATCACCCGCTCGCTGCTGCCCTCGCCCGAGGGCGTCGCGCGGATCGCCACGAACCCCTGCCTCGGCGTGAACGACTTCCTCGGCCTCGTGCTCGACGGCATCCCGGAAAAGGAGATGGCCGGCAAGGAGGAGTTGCGCAAGTTCCGCTCGGGGCTGACGACCTTCGCCAAGCAGGTCGTCCTGGTGGCGGACGCCGTGGACTGCGCGTACGAGAACGACCACCTCGCGGTCTCGGTCTACCAAGACCCCAGATTCGGCTGGTCGCTGGGCGTCGTAGCCGTTGTGCGAGGCGACGTGGAGGCGTTGGCGGAGGATGCGATCTGCCTGCTGACCAAGCAGGTGCCCTTCATACCAGACGTCGGCGTGCGGGCGGAGGGGCCGCCGACACCCACGTTCTGCGCCGACACCGTGCTCCGGGAGGCCCAGGGCTACCAGTTCAGGGTCGTATGGCTGGCCAGCTCCGACAGGATGTGCCGCAGCCTCTCGGGCATCATCAAGGATGCCTAGGCCAGTCGGGCGGGGCTCAGGAGGAGTGCAGCGACGTGGGAGAGCGGGCTGAGCGTTCAAGCGCACCCGCGCCACTGCTCACTCTATGAGATCGTTTGACGACCGTGCGTTACGGTACCGTGGAGGCGGGTCGACCGGCCGGCGAGGAGGTTGCGCGGGCTGCCGCGTCGTCGCCTACCACCGATGAAGGGTGTCACCATGCTCGCCTCCGTGTGGCGTTTCGTGATCGTCAGCGTCGGCATGTCGGGGCTGCGGCTGGACGGTTCCCACCGCATGGCGCGCACCGCCCTGTTCGTGGGTGTGCTCGCGGTGTACTACCTCGCCGGCCCACTGGCCGTCACCCCCTCCGTGGCCTGCTGGTACGCGGGCGCGGTCTGGATCCTGTACTACGGCGGGCTGAGCCTGGTGCTGGGCGGGCCTGGGCGGCGGCTGCTCATCGACCGCTTCGGCGAGGCTCGGGCGCTGACCATCTACGAGATCGGCCTCGGTGTCCTGTTCTGCAACCAGGGGTTCGCGCAGGCCGTCATCATCTACGCCTTCGGCGACAGCTTCCCGTCGGCGGTGCCGCTCTGGGCCAGCTTCCTGGCGGGCGGCGCCCTGATGGCGGTCGGCCTGACGTGCAAAACGTGGGCCGCCTGCACGACGGGGCTGGACACGTACTACTGCCATGACATGTTCCGCGGCAGCGCCACGCCCGGAGATCTGGTCATCTCCGGGCCGTACCGCTATCTGCGCAACCCGATGTACAGCGTCGGCAACCTGCACGCGTACGGCTGGGCCCTGTGGTCGCGTTCGCTGGAGGGCCTCGCCTGCGCGGCGCTCTTCCAACTCGGCATCTACGCCTTCTACCACCTCTACGAGCGCCCGTTCATCCGGCGGGTCTATTCCGTGGCCGCCGCCCACTGAGGAACGAAGACGGGGACGGTGCCTTGGATCTTCCAGCGAGCGCATGATCGAGTGATACTCCGAGCATGAAACGCGCGGCCGTGCTCGGCCTGATATCTCTCCTGTTACCCCTGGTCCTCGTTACGCCCCCAGCCCACTCCGCGTCCAGAGCCGAGGGCTTCGGCCCTGACGAGAAAATCGTCAAGGCCTACACCGACGGCGACCTGTCGGTGGACGACATGGTCAGGCACGGGATCGCCGCGCTGACCGCGCCAGAATCGGTCCCGGCGGATCTGCGCCCTTCGGGGCCGCTGTCCACGGACCCGCAGCGCTACCTCATCTATCTCTCGGCCATGTCGGCGAAGGCGTCGGCGGGGGCTCGCCAGGTCTTGTCCCCGGCGCAGCATGCCTTGTCCCAGGCCCAGGCGGGCACCCGGGCGGCCGCCGCGAATCCGGACTGCGACCGCGCCCAGCCGTACAGGTATCTCAACAAGGACTACCGCTGCTGGGTGAACGTCGACAACTTCGTCGTCTTCTACAACGTGACCGGTGGCGTGCCGCCCACGCCCGTCGAACCGAACGGCCGTCCCACTGCTGTGCAGAACATGGTGGACGCCGTCGCGATCACCGCCTCCACCTACCGGTCGATGGGCTTCGACATCACGAACAATCCATCGCTACCGCACGGCATCTTCCTCGGCGTCGACAGCCTCGCGGGTCAGCCGGTGACTGCGCCGTTCGTGCTGCCGATCGGCTACAACTCCATGCCGACCGTGCTGATGCCGTCCGACCCGATCTACTACGACTATCACCCGCGGCATGAGCTGTTCCACGTCTTCCAGTACTCCTACTGGAACGTCGGCCAGGTGACCGAGGACGTCATCTGGGAGTTCGTGGCCTCCGACCGGTTCGGGTCGATGAACTGGTGGATGGAGGCCACCGCGGAATGGGCCGCGCACCAGACGTACGTGGAGAACCCCTCTCACGTACCGGACCCGAACCAGCGGGACATGTACGCGCGCAGCGTCGGCGCCTTCCTCGGCGCCCCGAACCTGGCACTGAACGCCTGGGACGGGCTGGGCCAGTCACGCCAGTACGGGGCGTTCCTGCTGCCCACGTACCTGACCGAGCAAGTGGGCGCGAACTTCGTACGCCAGACGTGGGAGCGTATCCGCAGCGCCGACGCCCTGCCGATCGACGCGCTCAAGTCGGTGCTCGCCGGACGCGATCTCGACTGGATGCTGCACGCGTTCGCCATCGCCAACTACCGGCTTGCCGGCAGGCAGACGCTGATGGAGACGATGGGCTACAAGGATCCCGATGTCGGGCTCTGGCGGCGCAACCTCGCCGCCCACGCCGGCACCGGGGCCGACGATCTCGGCGGCGCCCGGCCGGCCAGGGCCTCGGAGACGGTGGGGGTCGGCTACAACGAGGTGCGTGGCGGCGTGCTCTATCCGGGCGGATCGACGTACCTCGACTTCAAGGCCGAGAAGGGCGCGGCGGCCGCCACGCTCACGTTCCAGGGGCCCGGCGCTCCGTCCCCTGGCGCTTCTCTGCCCCCGATCACATGGAGTGTCCTGGTCTGGGCGCGTACCGGCGAGGGGACCGCCGACCTGCTCGAGTACCCGCAGTTGAAGGGCAGCCTCCCGCCGGACGGCACGGGGACGATCAAGGTCGAGAACTTCCGCTACCCCATGGTGGCCACGCTGGTCGCGACCCGTACCGACCTGAACCCCGTCTCCAGCGTCGCGATGACCGACGACAAGGGCGCGATCTGGACCATCCGCAATTACGTCCCGATCCAGCACCGCACCTGTGACCTGCGCAAGCCCGACATCACGGTCTCAGAGCTCGGCGCCGCGCCGGAGAGCACGTTCAACGCCTACGCGGCCGGCACCCCCAACGGCTGGACCGGCGCGGACTCCACCTACTCCATGCGCATGCCGGACGGCAGGATCCTCTGGCTGTTCTCCGATACCTTCCTCGGCCCGCTCAACGCGGACGGCACCCGGCCCGTCACCGCCCCGCTGATCAACAACTCGTTCGTCATCCAGAACGGCAGCCAGCTCACCACCGTGCACGGCGGCACCGCCGCCGCGCCCAAGGCACTCCTGCCGCCGCCGGACGGCACGCACTGGTACTGGAGCGGCGACGGCTTCATCGTCGGCAACCGGCTCCAGGTGATCTACCAGAAGTACATGAGGTGGGGCACCGGTGAGATGCCGTTCAAGTTCGACGAGAACGTCGTGGCCACGTTCTCGCTGAGCGACCTGACCACGCCGACCAGCGTCGAGAAGCTGCCCTCGGACGGGGGCGTGGCCTGGGGGTCGGCGATCCTGCCCGCCAGCCGCAGCGGTGACGGTTACACCTACGTCTACGGGGTGTCGGACGCTCCGACCCACAAGCAGATGCGCATCGCCCGCGTCCGCGGTGACGACCTGCGGCAGGGACGGTGGCAGTACTTCACCTCGTGGGGCTGGACGGAGAACGAGAAGCACGCGCAGAACACGCTGACCGGCATCGCCAACGAGTACAGCGTCACCCCGTGGAAGGGCCAGTTCCTGCTGGTCAGCCAGGACAGCACCGAGGCGTTCAGCGGCTGGATCAACGCCTTCACCTCGTGTGATCCCTTCGATGGCTTCACGAACAAGACGAGCGTCTACCGGATGCCCGAGCCGGGCCCGTACGGCAGTTACTGGGACGGCGACATCATCGCCTACAACGCGCACGTGCACGCCGAGCAGAGCTCCGACAGTTCACTGCTGATCTCCTACAACGTCAACAGCCTGGACAACCGGATCGCGGCCGACGCCGACCTCTACCGCGACACCGGCATCTACCGTCCGCGCTTCTTCCGAGCGGCCATCCGCTGATGCCTGAGCCCCGGATGCCGGCGAGCACGCCGAGCGCGCCGAGCGCGCCGGGCAGCGGGGCCCGCCGTGCCGGATCCAGGAGCAGACCAGACGCTGCTCAGCGAGCAACTCATCGACTACGTGCGCTCCGCCGTCACCCACTTCGGGGGCGTTTCACCGCTGAGGAAGCTGTTCGACTTCGCCGCGCAACACCAGATCAAGAGCGCCATCCACGGCCCGGAGGACATCTCCCCCGTCGGCATGGCCGCCGCGATCCACCGAGGAACTGGCGGCCGCTCACCCGTACGAGGCGGCGTACCTGCCGATCAACCGGCTGCTGGACGGCACGATCCACGACTGGTGAGGCAGGCAGACGAGATCAGCCCCTCGGCGTTGACCAACATGTGCATGAGTTATATAAATGAGTCATGCATTCTCGTACGGCCAACCTCCTGGGCGCACTCGGCATCGCCCTCGCCGATGCGCAGACCGCAGAACTGGCGGCGGCGTCCGGCCTCGCGCCCACCGACGCGGCGGCGCTCAACGCGGTCGGAGTGGCGCCCGGATGCAGCATCCGCGCGGTGCGGGTCGCTCTCGGCATCACACACCCCGGCACCGTACGCACCGTCGACCGCCTGGCCGCCGCCGGGCTCGTGGAGCGCCGTGCCGGTGTGGACGGCCGTACGGTCTCCCTGTACCTGACCGCGGCGGGCGAGGAGGTGTGGAAGCGGCAGACTGACGCCCGCCTCGGATGGCTGGAGCGGACGATCGCGCAGTTGGCCGTCAGTGAGCGCGCCGACATCGAGCGGATCGTCTCGGCGCTCCTCACCGTGATCACCGGTGACGAGGATTCGGCGGAACGGATCTGCCGGTTGTGCGACGAGTACCGCTGCCCACAGGACCGGTGCCCCGTCACCCTCGCGACCACCACGAGCACATGAGGGCCGGCGGGCCGCTCCTGATGGTGGCCAGCGCCGCGACCTGGGCGGCCGGTCTGGTCCTGACGAAGGTCACGCTCGACACCACCGGTGCGGCGCCCGGTTCGGTGCTGGTGGTCCAGCTCGTCGCTTCCGTCGGGACGCTCGCCGCCGCGTACGCGGTCACCGGCGCCTCGCTCAGGGGTGCGTGGCGGCAGGGCTGGGTCGGGCTGCTCGAGCCCGGGATCGCCTACCAGTTCGGCCTTGCCGGGCTCGCGCTCACCAGCGCCACCAACGCCAGCGTGCTGGGGAGCCTCGAACCGGTGATGGTCCCGCTCATCGCCTGGGTGCTGCTGCGCGAGCGACCGCACCGGCGACTCGTCGTCGTCATCGCCGGTGCGACGGTGGGATCGGTGCTGGTGTCGTTCTCAGCCGACGGCGGCGCCGGGTCCTGGGCGGGCGACGGCCTCGTCGTCGCGAGCGTCGTCGCGGCCGCGCTCTACGTCGTGGTGGCCTCCAAGCAGGTCACGACTGTCGCGCCGCTTCCTGCGGCGCTCACGCAGCAGGTGTGGGCGCTGGGGTTCGTGATCGTCTCCCAGTTCGTCCTGGCCGGACCGCTGCTGTGGCCCTCGGCGAAACCCGCCCATCTGCTGCTGGCCGCCACGGCCGGCATCCTCAACTACGCGCTGCCGTTCTGGCTCTACCTGACCGCCCTCACGCGGATGCCGGTGGCGCGCGCGGCCACCTATCTCACGCTGATCCCGGTGTTCGGGGTGCTGGGCGCGGTGCTCACGCTGGGAGAGCAGGTGACGTGGCTGGACCTCGCCGGGGGCGCGCTCGTGGTCGGCAGCCTGGTCGCCGACGCGTCGAGCGCCCAGACAGACGACGTTGTACTCAAAGGAGAGGAAGTCCAATGACAACCTACGGGATCCTCGTCTTCGACGGGGTACAGGAACTCGACTTCGTCGGCCCTTGGGAGGTGTTCCACGGATCCTCCCGACGCCGCGGCCGCGTCGACTCGGTCGTGCTCATCGCGGAGCGGCCCGACCTCATCCGCTGCGGCAACGGCATGCGGGTGATGCCCGACCACACTCTGGCCGACCACCCGCCGCTGGACGTGCTGCTGGTCCCGGGCGGCGCCCATTCGCGGATCGAGGCGGAAATGCGGAACCCCGCGGTCACCGGCTGGATCAAGAGCACGGCCTCAAGCGCCGAGTGGGTCACCAGCGTGTGCACCGGCGCGTTCCTCATGCACGCCGCAGGTGTGTCCCACGGCCGCCGGGTGGCCACCGAACGCGCCCTCGAGGACGAGTTGGCGCGACTTGGGGACATCACGGTGGTGCGTGACGCCCGGTATGTGGTGGACGGCAATCTGGTGTCCAGCCAGGGTGTCTCCGCGGGGATCGACATGGCGTTGTGGCTCGTCGGGCGCATCCACGGCCGCGACCACGCCCGCGCGGTCCGGAGCGCGATCCAGTACGAGCCCGCCCCACCGTACCTCGCCGACGAGCCCCATCATCGGGTTGGCTTGTAACACGTCCGCCCCACGTCACCGCACCTGGGGGAAGACCGTTATTCACTCCCCCAGCGCGCCACACCGCAGAAGGCGTCCACCTCGTCCGGGACGCCGTCGACCGCCTCATCCTCGTAGCGCCAGCGAGACACCGACACGACGCCCGGTTCGAGCAGTTCCAGGCCGTCGAAGAAGCGGGCGATCCTGCCGGGTGTGCGCAGCTCGTAGGAATACACCTGGCCCTCGTCGCGCAACTGCTCGGTCTGGGCGGCCGCCTGCGGCTTGACGGTGTTGGTGCCATCCTCGACGACCAGGTAGCTGCCCACCGGCAATGCCCGCAGGTAGCGGCCGACGAGGTCGCGGGCCTGCTCGTCATCACGTACGGTGCCCAGGACTCCGAGCATCAACAACGCGATCGGCCGGGTGAAATCCAGCGTCCGGGCCGCCCGCCGCAGAATGTCGGCGGGATCGCGCACATCGGCGTCGAGGTAGTCACTGGCCCCCTCCGGGTGGCTGGTCAGCAGAGCGCGGGCATGCACCAGCACCACGGGATCGTTGTCGACGTAGACGACCCGGCTGGCCGGATCCACCCGCTGAGCCACCTCGTGGGTGTTGTCCACGGTCGGCAGACCGGACCCGATATCCAGAAACTGCCGGACGCCCTCCTCTTCGGCCAGGTGGCGGACGGCGCGGCGCAGGAAAGCCCGCGCGTGCAAGACGATCTGCCGCATCCCGGGATAGGTCCGCTCGACGATGTCGGCGAGTTCCTTGTCGACCGGGTAGTAGTCCTTGCCGCCCAACCAGTAGTTCCACGCCCTGGCCTGGCTCGGACGCGTGGTGTCGATCCCATTGAGCGCAGAAGCATCGGAGGGTGGGAAATCAGCCACAAGCTTCTCCATTTCCTGTCTCGTCGAGACTTGCACCATACGCTGCGGAGATTCCGTCAGTCGTGTGGCAACAGGCGGGCGAGTTGTGCGGCGTTGACCTGGGCATGGTCGCGATAGCAGTTGTTCATGAGTACGTGCGTCGTCTCGGCGTCCTCGGCGAGCCGGCGCAGTCTTGGCGCCCAGTGCCTGAGTTCATCCTCGCTGTAGAGGTAGCCGAACCGTTCGTGCACGTCCTTGCTGGTCCACTTCGCCGAATGACCATGAAATCGCACCACGGCCAGCCCAGCGGTGGCCGCCAGCACGGGCGGGATCGAACTGGGGTACCCCTGGGGCATGTCCACGCTCACGTAGGGCATCTCGTGCGCGCCGAGAAAGCTCAGAGTCTCGTCCTGGTTCTCCTCGCTCATCCAGGTGTGATTGCGGAACTCGACGCAGATCGGCAGCGGAGCGCAACGCTCCTTGCACTCCAGGATGTACTGCTTGTTGCGCCTGGCGATCGGGAACCATTGCGGAAACTGGAACAGGACCACGCTGAGCTTGCCCGCCTCGCGCAGCGGCGTCAGCGCCGTGAGGAACCTGTCCCATACCTGCTCGACGATGTCGCGATCCAAGTCGCGAAGGTAGATGTTCTTCTTCGTTTCCCCGAGGCGCTCCCGCAGGTCCTTGTACAGAGCGCCTGGGCGCGTGGGATGCTGCGTCAGCAGCGAGAACGCCTTGATGTCGAAGGTGAAACCGGCAGGCGTGCGATCGCGCCACAGGGAAACGGTGGCCTCCGCAGGTGGCGCGTAGTAGGAGGAATCTACCTCCACCAGCGGAAACTGGCTGGCGTAGTAGGCGAGCCGTTCCTGCGCAGAGGTGACGTCCTTGGGATACCAGCCCGACGCCAGCAGCGTGCTGTCGGTCCAGGAAGCGGTCCCCACCAGGATGGAACCCATATGCCACCCTCTACCCTCCTGGGGCAGGGCAAAAGGGGATGTCGACGACCTGACTCGTTCTTTGGTCACCCGATTCGCAACAACCGATCGCGAGCCGGCAACATTCACACGTCCCGGCGAGGCGGCCAATGACACGAAGCTGGCCATATGATCGGAAAGAGATCGCGTTTTAGCACGTCAATGGCGAGGCGGTTGCTCGCCGTGATCGCGGGCGGCTGTCTCACCATGACCGCGGGCGTGGCCCAAGCCGCCGCGCGGCCACATGCGGAGACGAAGCCGCAGCCCTCGATCGTGAAGCTGGACTCGGGCCGGATCCGGGGCTCGGACGACGGCACGGTCACGACGTACTCGGGCATTCCCTTCGCGCAACCCCCGGTGGGGAAGCTGCGCTGGAAGGAGCCGGTGCGGGTCGCACCGTGGCAGGGGGTGGCCGAGGCCACCAAGCCCGGCCGGCCGTGCACGCAGGTGGAGGGGGGCAAGCAGGTCGGCGGGGAGGACTGCCTGTTCCTCGACCTCACCGCGCCGGCCAAGGCCTCGCGCAAGCCGCTGCCGGTGATGGTGTGGCTGCACGGAGGCGGCTTCCTCACCGGCTACGGCAGCATGTACAACGCCCGGCGGATGGCCGAGCAGGGTGAAGTGATTGTGGTGACGCCCAACTACCGGCTCGGCCCGTTCGGCTACCTCGCGCTGCCCGGGCTGCCCGGCTCTGGCACGTTCGGGCTGGCCGACCAGCTCGAAGCCCTGAAATGGGTGCAGCGCAACGCCGCGGCCTTCGGCGGCGACCCGGGCAACGTGACGCTGATCGGCCAGTCCGCCGGCGGGATCAGCACCTGCGCGCTGCTCACCTCCCCGGCCGCGCGCGGTCTGATCGACAAGGCCGTCATGCAGTCGGGGACATGCACGCTCAACTGGCCGGCCGGCACCTACATCCCGGTCCCGGACATGCCGTCAATGACGCCGTACCCTTCGCTGAAGACCAGCCGGGACTTCAGCCTGGCCGCGGCCAAGCAGCTCGGCTGCGCAGCGGGCAAGGAGCTGGACTGCCTGCGGGCCAAACCGGTCGCAGAGCTGATGAAGGTCCACGAAAGTTTCGGCCTCAACCTCGCCTACGGCACGCCGCTGCTGCCGCTGGAGCCGGCGCAGGCGCTGCGCACGGGCAAATTCCTGCGCGTGCCGGTGATCTCCGGCGGCACCAGGAGCGAGGGCAACGGCTACGTCGCCGGCACCGCGCAGGCCGGGATCCGGGTGACCGCCGAGAACTATCCGACGTTGATGAAGAACGCGTTCGGCGAGCAGGCCGACAAGGTGCTGCGCGAATATCCGCTGACCGACTTCTCCTCGCCCGGCCTGGCCTGGGCGACGGTGAGCAGTGACCGCGGCTGGGCCTGCCCGACCTTGGAGGGCGACGAGGCGATGGCCGCCCACACCACGGTGTACGCCTACGAGTTCGCCGACGCCAAGGCCCCGAACATCTTCGAGACCCCCTCGGAATTCCCGCTGGGCGCCCAGCACGCCAGCGACCTGCCCTACCTGTTCGACCTGGACGGCCGGCCATGGGACGGGCTCACGTCCGAGCAGTGGCGGCTGGCGGAACAGATGATCGGCTACTGGACGTCCTTCGCCCACACGGGACGGCCCCGTGCCGAGGGCGCACCCGCCTGGCCCGCCTTCAAGCCGTCCGGCCAGACCGTTCTCAGCCTGAAGCCGGCAGGGCAGGGCGGCATCGGTCCGGATGACCTGGGCAAGCGGCACCGATGCGGCTTCTGGAGCGGACTCGGCGACTGATCGCGCAGTAATGGCCGGCCCCTCCCTGGGGCCAGCCATCGCGAACGAGCGCGCTGTGAAAGAGTATCCGGACGTGATAAAGGTGCTGCTTGCCGACGACGATCCGATGGTCCGACGGCATCTCAGGACGATCCTCGGCTCCAGTACGGAGATCGAGGTGGTCGGCGAGGCGCGAGACGGGGCGGAGGCCGTCGAGGAGGTCCTGCGCAACCAGCCCGACGTGGTGCTGATGGATCTGCGGATGCCGGGTGTGGACGGGATCACCGCGACGAGGGAGATCGCGGCGCTGGCCGCGCCGCCCGCGGTCATCGCGCTCACGACGTTCGACTCCGACGAGCACGTGCTCGGTGCCTTGGAGGCCGGAGCCGGGGGCTTCCTGGTGAAGGCCACCCCGGCCGAGGACCTGATCAACCTGGTCAAGGTGGCGGCCGCCGGGAGCGTCGTGATGTCACCGATCGCGGCGCGCAGGCTGGTCGCGCAGTCGTCCAGAGGCGACGAACGGCGCGACGGCGCACGGTCCCAAGTGGCCAAGCTGGCCGAGCGGGAACGCGAGGTGCTGGCCTGCCTCGGTGAGGGGCTCACCAATCCGGAGATCGCGCAGCGGCTGTTCCTGTCGGAGACGACCGTCCGAAGCTATGTCTCCCGCCTGCTGGTCAAGCTCGACCTCACCCACCGCACGCAGGCCGCCCTGCTCGCCCACCAGGCCGGGCTCCTCGACGAGCCCGGCTGACGTCCAGCCCCCTGACACCACGACGGCCTTGTGAGGTGCCCGCTGTGCTGCCACGTTTCTCCAGGCCGGAGCTCATCGTCAGCGACCGCAGGACGATGCTCCTGGGCTCCTTCGGCGTGGCCGTGCTGGTCGCCGTCGTCCAGATCGCCTTGTATGCCACAGGCGTGCACGACCGCGGCCCCGGCTCGCTCGCCGAGCTGGCCCTGAACCTCCTGCTCGACGCGTCGTTGCCGCTGGTGGTCCGCTTCCCGCGCAGCGTGGGCGCGTTGGCCATCGTGATCACGACGGTGCTCGCCCTCGGCGCCACCCTGGCGCCGGGCGTGGTGGGGCCGAGGATCGACCCGGACGTGACGCCCGTAGCGGCCCCGCTCACGGTGTCGTTCCTGGTCATCCTGCTGCCGTGGCGGCAGGCGTTCGCCTTCGCCGCGGTTCTGGCGCTGACGGCGATCCCGATCTGGGCGCCCTCGTGGGGGACGCTGTACGGGGCGCTGTCGTCCACCACTCTGCCCGCGCTGGTCGCCCTCTACCTGAAGGCTCGCTTCGAGCTGGTGCGATCGCTGCGCAGGCGGGCCGAGCTGGCCGACTCCGAGCGTCGCCTGCTCGCCGAGCGGGCCGAGACCGCCGAACGGCGGCGCCTGGCCGCGGAGCTGCACGACATCGTCACCCATCACGTCACCGAGATGGTCCTGCACGCCGACGCCCTGCGGGTGACCACCCGCGATGACGACGCCCGCGTGGCGGCCGATCAGATCCGGCGGGCCGGCACGCGCACCCTCACCGAGCTGCGCGACCTCATGCGGGTGATCACCACTGGGGTGCGGGCGGTGCCCGCGGGGCGTCCCGACGACGACGTCGGCGGCGACCTGGCCACGCTGACGGCGGCCGGGCACGCGGCCCTGAGCGTCGAGGGTGATCCCGGTACGGTGCCCGCGGTCGTGGCCCGTGCCGTCTATCGGGTGGTACAGGAGTCGCTGACCAACGCCCGCAAGCACGCCCCCGGGGCGCCGGTCACCGTCACCGTCGTCTATCCCGGTGACCGGGCCGAGGTCGAGGTGCGCAACGCGCCATCCGCGCGCAGCGTCGATCCCGCGCTGGCCGGCACCGGGTCCGGGATGGGCCTGACCGGGCTCAGCCGCCGGGTGACGCTGCTCGGCGGCGCCTTCAGCGCAGGGGACGACGGCGAGGGAGGCTTCACGGTCACCGCCCGCATTCCCATCCCAACCTAGGCCCAGATGTTAACCCGGCCATTACCCGGGCAACGGATCAATCATGAGCGCGATCGAATACTCCATGGACGCCGGTTACCCACAGAGCGCCGCCCCCGGCGTGTAGCCGGTCAGCTCTGGGACGGATCATGCAGGCAGACCGCACACAGCCGCCGAGCCGGCAAACGCAGCAGGACCTCGACGAGCAGGCCGCCGTCCAGACCGCCGCGATCATCGCCGACAGCCTGACTCCACCCCAGCCACCGCACTGGTTGAGGCGTGCCCTCCGGCGGCACCCGGCCGCCCGGTTGCTGGTCCCCTGTCTGGCTGTGACCGCCGCGCTCGTCATCATCAAGATCGCACGACACCGCGCCCGTTGCTGTGATCAGGCTCGCCCATAATCACATAAGCCCTTTTCGACGACGTTCTAGACTAGAGATAACGCGTCTCGCAAAGGAGACTTGGTAATGGGCGAGGAAGACAAGGTCAAAGCAAAGGCTCAAGAAGTCAAAGGCATGGCAAAAGAGCGCGTCGGAGAGGGTGCCGGCGACTCGTCTCTCCAGACCAAGGGTCGACTGGAGAGAATCCAAGCAAACCTCAAGCAGGCGGCGGAGAAGGTGAAGGACGCCTTCAAGAGATAACGCCTCGAAGTATGGCGGAAGCCCGTGCAGGCGGGCTTTCGCCAAAGCGCCGCCACCGGTCTTCGGGCAGGAGGGTGCCGAGCCGTCGCCACACGGCGCGCGCCTACAAGCTGACTGTTCCGGTCGAGCGCTGCCGGCGGTTGAGGCTCTACTGTGCAGGCCGTTTACGGCGAACACACCGGGTAGTCGACATTCGACAGCCCATCCGAGGCCGAGAAGAACGTGACCGCGTCACAGATGTTCAATTCTTTCAAAAGAGGACATCATGATAATCCTTGGCATTATCCTCCTGATCCTGGGGTGGATATTCAGCATCGCGGTGCTGTACACGATCGGCATCATCCTCATCATCGTCGGAGTGATCCTGCTCATCCTGGGCGCCATCGGCCGTCCAATCGGGGGCCGGCGGTACTGGTTCTGACATCAGCTTCCGCGCCATCAGTCACCGCGACCTCCGCTCGAATCCGCCCGCGACGGGGCACGGCGTAAGCCGGCGCCACCGAGCGCAGCCGGCAGCTGAAAGACCTGGGTGGGGCGTCAGTGCGGGCACGCCCGCCCGCCTTGCGGCATGACGCGACACCGCATATCGTGCCGATATATCAGCTCGATATATCGGAGCGATGGCTTGCCGTAGCCCAGCTGACGCGGGAGTCGCGATGAGGCGGATCGACTACGACACGGAGCAGTACCAGAACTACGCGCGTGGCCGCGCGCTCACCGAGCAGCAGCAACAGACATGGATCAGCGCCTTCGGAGCGGCGCTGCCCGAGCGGCGTCCGCTTGCGGGGCTGGACGTCGGGTCGGGGACCGGCAGGTTCACCCCCGCGCTGGCGCGAGCGTTCGGGCCGGTGACCGGCGTCGAGCCGTCGGTCCGCATGCGCGAGATCGCGCAGGCGCAGTCCCCGCATCCCGATGTGCGGTATCTGGAAGGCTCCGCCGAGGACATGCCGGTGCCGTCCGGCAGCGCCGACTACGCTCTCATGTTCCTGTCCTGGCACCACGTCCAGGACAAGCCGCGGGCGGTCCGGGAGCTGGCCAGGGTGCTCAGGCCCGCCGGGCGGCTGCTACTGCGCGCGAATTTCAGCGACCACCATCCCGGCCCGTGGTGGCTGGAGCACTTCCCCCGCGGCCTTGAGGTGGACGCCTCGCTGTTTCAGCCCCTGCACGAGGTCATCGAGATGTTCACGTCGGCCGGCTGGCGCGTTGCCGGCTTCTGCACGGTAACCGAGCCGTCCTACGGCACCCGCGGTGAGATGCTCCAACGGCTGCGCCTGCGCACCCTTTCGTTCTTCGCCCAGCTCAGCCCCGACGACCTGGAGGTCGGCTTCCGCCGCCTGGAGCAGGCTGTCGCCGCAGATCCCGACGCACCGGCGCCGGTGTTCTCCGAGCCGCTGCTCACGCTCGAACGGCGCTGATCATGCCGGCGACGCCTCGATGAGGCGGGCCCGGCGGTGCGGATCAGCCGGCCACCGATGAATTCGGCGACCGGGGCAGGTCTACCCTTGCGCACCGCAAGGTTCGCAGACATCAGTGAGGGACCATGAGCGCCAACGCACTACCGCCCGTCGTCGACGCCGAGACCTGGCAGCGTCAGCTCGAAGCGCTGCGTGCCCGGGAGAAGGCCGCCACCCGGGAACTCGACGCCATCGCCGCCCAGCGCCGCCGCCTGCCCATGGTGCGGATGCCGGACTACACCCTTGAGGGCGAGGAGGGGCCGGTTCGGCTGGCGGACGTCTTCGAAGGCAAGAGGCAGCTGATCGTCTACAACCACATGTGGTTCCAGGGCAAGGAGTGGCAGTGCCCGGGCTGCACGGGCTTCACCTCGCAGTTCACCCGGCTGGAGTTCCTGAACCTCTACGACGCCCGCTTCGTCGTCGTCACCCAGGGCCCGATCGACGAGGCACTCGCCTACAAGCGGCGGGTCGGGAACACGATGGCCTGGTATTCCACCGCGAACAGCCCGTTCGGCACCGACGTCGGCGCACCGCCCGGCGAAGGCTTCGCCGTCAACGTGTTCCTGCGTGATGGCGACACCGTGTACCGCACCTGGCACACCAACGGCCGGGGCACCGAGCAGCTCAGCCACTTCTTCGCGCTGATCGACCTGCTGCCGTACGGGCGGCAGGAGGAGTGGCAGGACTCGCCCGACGGCTGGCCGCAGTTCCCCACCTACAGCCGAGGGACCAGCTCCCAGGAGATCGCCGCGCTCTACGGCCCGGACACCGCCTAGGAACGCGGGCGAGCGCGCCACCGCCCGCCTCAGCGGTGGTCGTTCTCCTTGAGCTCGATCACCCAGGCGCGGCGCTCGCAGATCTTTCCGTCGCGCACGTCTCCCTCCTCGACCATGCGCACGACCTCCAGTCGCGGCGGCGAGATGAAACCCGGGCCCTCGATGGCGGCGTCGTACGCCTCCTTGCCGGTCAGGTGGAAGGCGCCGAAGACGGCCCACTCGATGTCGTCGGTCAGGCAGCTCAGGATCTGCGCCTGATCGTTCTTGCGGAAGCCGTCCAGGCAGGTCTCGACGGTCTGCTGGTAGCGGAACATCAGCTCGAACCCGTTTCCCACAGGCAGCCACACCCCAGGGGCCGGCCGAGGTTCTTCGATCCGATTTGTGGACGGACGGGGTCCAGACTGGCAAAGGCGGTTCATGGAGCGGCTATGGAACGCGGCCCACCGGTCACCTGCCGACCAGCCCAATCGGCGCGGCAGAAAACCGTAACCGAAGCGAATTGCAGGCTTCACTGCGGACACCCGGCCCGGTAACCCGGCAGGGAAATATAACGTGCAAGTCGGCATGGTCGGCGCTGCCGCCGGACGGTGCTATCCGAGGAAACGATGAGCTCATACGGTGACCAGGACAGGGCTTGGTTCCACAGCCAATTCATGTCCTTGTCGACCAGGAAGACCGGCTTCGAATGGCAGGCGTTCGTCAACGATCTCATGCATGCGGTGCATCCGGGGGAATTCGTGGCGGTCGATCCGGGCGGGCGGGGCGACAAGGGGTGTGACGGCTGGGTGGACGGGCTCATGCTGGCCTGCTACGGGGCGACCAGCCCGAATCAGCGGTACGTGACGAAGAAGGTCGAAAGTGATTTCGCCACCGCCCTGAAATACTGGGGTGACAGCATGGACAGTTGGGCCTTCGTGCACAACAACGCCAACGGGCTGCCGGAGATGGCGGCGCGGGCGGTCATCGAGCTGCGGCGGCGGCATCGGGGCCTGGTGCGGATCGAGGTGTGGCCGCCGCAGATCCTGTGGAATCACTGCTCGTTCCTTCCGCGGGAGCGCCTCGCGCGGATCATCGGTTATCCGCCCTCCGATCATCCCGCGGGGATGTCGTACATCGCGCGTTGTGTGGAATCGCTGGCCAGGACGCGGCTGCGACCCGATCTGGATCCGGTTCCCGAAGTAGCCTTCGGCAAGATCGAATATAACGGCTTCAGCCCCGAGGTGTCCGATTTGATCAAACGTTTTCAAGTTCAGACCGGACATGTACGCTATTACTTCAGGTACGCTTCGCCAGGGGAGCAGGCGCAGGTGTCGGAGAATCTCCAGGCCCGTTTCGCCGGTCATCGTGCCCGCTACGAATCCCCTGACGCCGTCTTTCACGCGCTCTGCGATGATCTGATCGCGGAGGCGTTCGGCAGGAGCGGTTTTCCTGACACGGCCCAGCAGCGCAGCGCGGCGTTAATGGTCGTCACCCATTTCTTCGAGAATTGTGAGATTTTCGAGGCGCCTGAGGAGCAACGGCGTGCTGCTTCCTTCTAAAGCGATACCGGCCGACCAGGCGCTCCTTGCGGTGAGCGCCCAGATACTCATCCAGCTCGAACGTCCGGGCAGCGTCAGCGCGACGTGGGAACGACTGCGACGGTGGCGAACCGATCAGGGCATGAGATCCGCGCTGCCGTTCTCGTGGTTCGCCCTGGCTCTCGACGTCCTCTACACGATCGACGTGATCGAACTGCACGACGGAGAGCTGGTGAGGAAGAGCCGTGCTGTATGAACTCAAGGGCCGGCTGCCCGGGTTCAGGACCACGCGCTTCGGAGAAGGCGTGAACCTTGTCGTCGCCCGGACCAGCGAGGCGCTCGCCGACGAGGACGGCGGGGGCGCCTTCGGCAAGGCGGGGTTCGTACGCGTTCTGGACTTCCTGCTCGGATCCGACGTCCGCGCCGCGCACCCTTTGCGTCGTGTGGAGCCGGCGCAGGCGGAGTTCGGCCTCACTCTCGACCTCTTCGGCCAGCCCAGGACGATCGCCCGCAGCGCCGACGGCCCGCTGTCGGCGCAGGTGAACGAGGCGAGCATGACGGTGCCGAAGTTCCGCGCCTACCTCGGCAAGGCGCTGTTCGGGCTCACAGGAGCGGGTAACGAACCGACCTTCAGGACCGTGGTGGCCTATTACCTCAGGGACGCCGGCGCCGGCGGGTTCGCCTCTCCGACCGAGACGTACCGCAAGCAGCGCGGGCTCGACACGAGGCTGGCGCTCGCGCATCTCTTCGCGCTGGACGTCGAGCTGATGGCCAAGGTGGAGGAGGTGAGGGAGACCGACAGGAACCTTCGCGAGCTGCGCAAGGCCGCGAAGGAGTCGATCATGAGCCTGACCCTGGGCAGGGGCCACGACCTCGACGCCATGATCGGGACCCTGCGGATGGAGCGCGAGGCCCTCGCGGGCGAGATCGCGGAGTTCCGCGTGGTGGACCGCTATGCCCGGCACCGTGAGCGGGCCGACGAGCTCAGCAGGCGGATCCGCGAAGTCAACGACCATCTGATGGTCGTCGAGCGCCAGGTCAAGGACGTCCTGCGAGCGATCTCCGACAGCGAGGAAGGTCTCCCCGACCACGCCTATCTCCGGCAGGTCTTCGAGGAGCTCAACGTCGTGCTCCCGGACCTCGTCACGCGCCGGTTCGAGGAGGTGGCGGCCTTCCACGACTCGGTCGTGGCCAATCGGCGCCGCTATCTGGAGGCAGAACATGTCCGGTTGGTCCACGACGCCTCCCGTGAGCACGAGAAACTCGCCGCGCTCGACAACGAACGCGCCGAGTTGATGCGGCTGCTGACGGCGGGCGGCGCGCTGGAGACGTACAGCGAGTTACAGCGACGACTGTCCATCGTCGACGGCAGGCTCACCGAGCTGGTCGAACGCCGCTCCATCGTCGACCGCTGGATGGACACCAGCCGGCACCTGCAGTTCCGCTCGGCCGAGCTCGAGATGCAGGTCAGCGCCGACCTGCATGAGCGGCGCGATCATCTCGCGGCCGTCTCGCGCCGGTACGCCTCATTCGCGCACCGGCTCTACGGCGACCAGCGGCCCGCGGCGCTGACCATCGAGGCCAGGCAGTCCGGATACAAGTTCGTCCCCCTCATCGGCGGGGCGGCCGACCCAGAGGGCCGGGCCATGACACTGTTCTGCTTCGACCTGTGCATGGCGGTCACGGCGCGGCGCGCAGGTCACGGTCCCGACTTTCTCGTCCACGACGGTCATCTTCTCGATCAGGTGGATGCCCGCAGGGCCGCCGCCGCGCTGCGTCTCGCCTCGGAGGTGTGCGGGCAGGAGGGCATGCAGTACGTGACGACGATCGACGCCGACCGGCTGGAGGCCGTGCTTCGCGAGTCCCCCGATCTGCGCTGCCACGTGGCGATGCCCGAGGGCCGTCATTGACCGATCAACCGCAGGAATGCCTGGGCGGTCACGATCGGGATCCCGTAAATGCGCGCTTTGCGAGCCTTGCCCGAGAGGGTGTCCGGGTCGGCGGCCACCAGCAGCTTCACCTTTCTGGTGACACGGGGATGCGGAACGTAGCCCGCCGTGCGGGCCCGTTCCTCCAAGGACTCCCGCCCGGCCCCCATCTCACCGGTGAAGGCCACCAGATCGCCGTTGTTCAGCTGGAACATGGTGAACGAACGGGCTTTTTGCCCATCCGTCCGTGCGAGAGCCCGCTCCGCGGCGCCATCCGGCAACCCGAGGAGGCCGGCGACGCTCGCGAGCTCCTCCCGCCGCGACCGCGTGACGGCCCCCTCGGCCCTGGCGGCCCTGACGAGCGCTTCCAGGTAGTCGGCATGCAGGCGTTCGAGGTCGCTTCTGCCCAGCCCCACCGCCTCGGCGAACCTGATCAGGGCGTCGGCTTCCGTGGGTGAGATGTGGTGGTCCAGGAGCACCTGATCGAGCAGGGCCAGGTACGAATCGGCCCCCGCGGGTTCGGCGACCCGCGGCATCCTGTCCAGGATCCGGGCGAGGAAATGAGCGTCACGTTCGGCGGAGACGCCACGCCGCACCTCAGCAAGCCCCGCGTCGGCGAGATCGGGCCACTGAGCCGGTCGGCGGGACGCGTCGAGCAGGTCCTGCCACGGAACCCGCGCCCTGGCGAGGGCGATGTAGTGGCGCAGGAGCCCCGCGGCGGCCCGCGCGTCGACGAGCGCGTCGTGATGCCCGTCCAGCGACACCTCGGCAAGGGCGCAACAGCCGGCGAGGTTGCGCGGGGCACCGGGTAAGAAGTGCGGCGCCCAGGCCATGGTGCACACCCCCGACTCGGGAGCGAGCGGGACGTCCGCGCCGGCACGTCTGAACTCCTCGGCCAGGAACATCAGGTCGAAACGGAGGTTGTGGGCGACGACGACCCGGCCGCGCAGCAGGTCCGCGACCGTTCCCGCGACCTCCGCGAAGGCCGGCGCGTGCCGCACGTCGGCCGCGATGATGCGGTGGATCCGCTGCGGCCCCAGATCACGTCCCGGGTTGACGAGCGACCCCCACTCGCGCGTGATTTCGCCGGAGGCGTCCAGGTGCACGATGCCCAGCTCGATGATCCGGTCATGCCAGGTGGGACGCAATCCGGTCGTCTCGGTGTCGATGACCGCGTAGCCGTTTGGAGGCATCGGCTCGCCTTCCATCAGGGGCTCTCGCTCCTTGTATGCCCCCGTCGGCGGCCGGCGACTCCGGGGATCAGCGCTGGCGCTGAATGACCTGCGGCGTGACCGGCACGTCGTCGCTTTCGAGCGAGCGTCTCTCCTCGGCGGTGGCCAGGCCCAGACCGTGCAGGATGACGGCCGACCTGCGCCAGAGCCGGCGGGCCTCGCCGCGTTCGCCGATGTCGTTCAGCGCGTGCCCGAGCCCCCACAGGCACTCCGCCTCGACGTAGTCGCCGCCGTGGCCCGCGGCGCGGTAGCGGGCCAGCGCCTCGTGGTGGTGTGCGATGGCCTCGTCCGGGTCGCCCGCCAGCCGGTACGCCTCCGCGAGGTTGACCAGGGCGCTCACGACGTCGACCGCCGTGCTCGTCTCCTCCAGCAGCGCGACCGATCGGGCCCCGGCCTCGATGGCCTCGGAGAACCGCCCGGCCCGCTGGTGGACCAGCCCGAGATGGGTGAGGCTGGCGCCCTCGCGGTGGCGGTCGTCCGTGAGCGCGATGGCCTGCCGGTGGTGGTCGGCGGCCTCATCGAAGCGGCCCGCCCCACGGTAGGCGATGCCGAGCTGGTCGAGCAGGGCGGCCGCGCGGCGGGTGTTCCCCAGCCGCCGGTAGATGGCCAGCGAGCGCCGCAGGTGGGCGATGCCGACGGCCTGGTTGCCCACGCACACGTGCGCCCAGCCGAGGTCGCCGTGGATCAGGGCCTCGTGGAGCCACTCCGCGCTGTCCGCGACGGCCCGCAACGCGGCCTCGCTGAGGGCCATCTGGCCGCGCCAGCGGCCCACGTAGAACAGCGGGACCGCGAACGCCGCCGCCAGCGCGACCCCGAGCTCGGCCTCCGGCGTGCCGCGCGTCTGGCCGACGACCGCGAGCAGGCTGTCCTCCTCGGCGTCGATCCAGGCCCGTAGGTCCTCGTTCGTCTCCAGCGCCAGACCGGGATGCGACAGGGAGCTCGGGCCGACCCCGTTGCGCCACGCGGAGGCCGGCTTCAACATGCTGAGCGCCGTACGCGCGGTGGCCAGGTAGTAGTGCAGCGTGCGCTCCACGGCCAGCCGTCTGTCCGGCTCGCTCTCCTCCTCTTGCGCCCGTTCGCGGGCGAACAGCCGCAGCAGGTCGTGCAGGCTGTAGCGGTCGCGGGCGCGGTCCTGCACGAGCCGCGCGTCCACCAGGAGGTCGAGCAGGTGCTGGGCGCGTTCCTCGGGAAGGGCGGCCAGCGCGGCGGCCGTGGGCAGGCCGATGTCGGGGACGTCCAGCAGGCCGAGCAGCCGGAACATCCGCGCCGCCGCGGCCCCGTCGGGATCGGACTTCAGCCCCTGGTAGCCGGCCTGGAAGCTGGCGCGCAGCTCCCGGTCGTCGGCCCGCAGCTCGTCGAGGCGGCGGTGGGCGGAGGCCAGCCGCCCGGCCAGCTCCGACACCTTCCACGACGGCCGGGCCCTCAGCCGGGCCGCGGCCAGGCAGAGCGCCAGCGGCAGGCCGCCGCACAGCCGGACCACCTCGGCCGAGGCGTCGGGCTCCGCGGCGATCCGCTCCTCGCCGACCATGCCGCTGAGCAGGTCGAGGGCGTCGCCGTCCGGCAGCATGTCCAGCGAGAGCTGAACGGCGCCGTCGAACGAGGTGAGCATCCGGCGGCTGGTGATCAGCACGGCGCAGGCTGAGCTGCCGGGAAGCAGGGGGCGCACCTGCGCGGCGTCCCTGGCGTTGTCCAGGATGACGAGCATCCTCTTGCCGTCGGTCAGCGAACGGTAGCGGCCCGCGGCCTCCTCCAGGTCCAAGGGCACCGTCGAGCCTGCCACGCCCAGCGAGCGCAGGAACCGCCCCAGCGCCTCGATCGGCTTGACGGGGGCGACCTGCGGCGAGGCGCCGTGCAGGTTCACGTAGAGCTGGCCGTCGGGGTAGTGGCCGGCCAGGACGTGCGCGACGTGGATCGCCAGGGAGGACTTGCCGACGCCGCCGATGCCGCTGATCTGGCAGATCCGCACCGCGCCCGGCCCGTCCCCGGCCAGCGCCGCACTCACCTGTGCCACCTCTTCTGCCCGCCCGACGAATGACGCCACCTCGGCGGGCAGCTCCGCGGGAACGGGTGCCTCTTCGACGGCCAACGCCGCCGGAGGCTCGACGTCCGCCTCCTCGCGCAGGATGCGCTGGTGCAGCTCCTGCAGCTCGCTTCCCGGCTCGATGCCCAGAGCGTCCACCAGCCGCCGCCTGGCGTCGCGGAACGCCTCCAGTGCGGCGGTCCTGCGCCCGTCCTGGTGCAGCGCCGCCATCATCAGGTAGCTCAGCCGCTCGCGCAGCGGATGCTCGCCGATCAGCACCGGCAGCTCGGCCAGCGGCTCTCTGCGCAGCCCGAGGCGGAGATCGGCCGCGATGCGCTCCTCGACGGCCGCGAGCCGCTCCTCTTCCAAGGGCCCGCCGAACGTCTCACTCAGCCACTCGCCGGCGACCCCGGCCAGCGGCGGCCCGCTCCACAGGGCCAGCGCCCGCCGCAGCAGCAGGACGGTCTCCTCCTGGGGGCCCGCCCGCGCCCGCTCGACCAGGTGACGCGACAGGTAGAGATCGACGCGCAGCGGATCGAGGTCGAGGCGGTATCCGGGCGGAGAGGTGGCCAGCTCGACGTCGGGCACGCCGGCCAGCAGCCTGCGCACCCGCGACACGTATCCCTGGATGGCGTTGCGGGCCGACGGCGGTGCTTCCTGGCCCCACACGGCCTCCACCAGCCGGTCGAGCGGCACCGTACGGCCCAGGTGGAGCAGCAGCACGGCCAGCACCGAGCGCTGCTGCGCGGTCAAGGGCCCGATCGGCCTGCCGCCGGCCCAGATTCCCACGGGCCCCAGCAGCCGGAACTCCGCACCACCCAACGGCCGCCCCCTTAGTGAGTGGCTTTTACCCTACCGACTCAAGCGGGTGTTATAGGTGCTTGGTGAAGTACACGCGGCGGTAGCCGTGATCGACGGCGCGGTGCGTTTCGACGAACCCGTGGCGGGGGTAGTACGCGAGGTTCTCTGTCATCGCCTCGTTGGTGTAGAGCCGCACCTCGCGCAGATCACGCTCACGCGCGTAGGCATCGGTGAAGCTCAGCAGCTGCCTACCGACGCCGGTGCCCTGAGCGGTCGGCGCGACGGCCACGTTGTCGATCAGCAGGTGGTCCGCCTCGACTTTCAGGACGAGGAGGCCCACAACCGCGCCGTCCAGTTCGGCGACCCATACCTGACCGGCGTCGATGAGCGAGGGGTAGTCCTCGCGCATCGGTGCGGGTTCTGCGCCTCCCATGCGTTCGACGTAGTGGGCGTACGCTGTACGGGCCAGGCCGGACAGCGTGGCGGCCTCGCTTCGGTGCGCGCCTCGAATGATTGCCATGCTGACAGTCTGTTCACCCTGCCAACCCGCATGCCAATCGATCACCCCGTTCGGCGAGATCACCGATGACCGGCAGGCATAGGTGGCAGTCAGACTGCCCGAAGTCTGCCCCGATCGGTTGCAGAATTCACCACAAACAAGGAAAAACCGGCAACCCAGACAAAACAGGCCGTTTTCTTCATCCTCCCTTGACCTGGAATGGCACTACTGTGCACGTGCATCCGCTTATCGAGGCCAGCGAGCCGGAGTTCGAACCGGTCAGCGGCGATGGAGGGGGCCGCAGGGGTGATCCTAGACGTAGAGCAGCGGTCGCGCTGGTCCAGCCGGTGGCTGGTCCTGGTGCCACTCGCGCTGATCGTGCTGATCACGGCAGCGGACATCCTCACGCCGCGCCAGATCCACCTCGGCCCGCTGCTGGTCGTGGCGCCCGCCATCACGGCCTCGTTCGCGGGCCCCTGGCTCACCGGCGGCATCGGCGCGGTATCCGTGGCCTCGCAGGCGTTCACCGGCATGCATGAGGGCACTCTGGACTCGCAGGTGTTGCAGGCACAGATCGTCGCCGTCGCGTCGGTGTCGGCGTTCGTCGTGGTCTTCAGGGTGCTGCGCGAGCGCGACCGCAGGAAACTCGTGCAGGTGCAGTCCGTCTCCGAAGCGGCACAGCGCGCGCTGCTGCGACCCCTGCCGCGCCAGGCCGGCCCGCTACGGCTCGCGTCCCACTACCTGGCGGCGGAGGCGGAAGCCCACATCGGCGGCGACCTGTACGGGGTGACGCGCACCGCCCGCGGCACCCGCCTGATCATCGGGGACGCCCGTGGCAAGGGGCTGGGCGCGGTCTCCGACGCGGCGCTGCTGCTCGGCGCGTTCCGCGAGGCCGCCCGGCGGTGCCCCACCCTGCCCGAACTGGCCGCCGACCTCGACGAGAGCGCGAGCTTCAACATGGAGGCGGCCGATGAGGGCGAAAGCTTCGTCACCGCGGTGATGCTCGACATCGCCGACGACGATCCGGCGTGCGTGCTGGTCAACTGCGGCCATCCACCGCCGCTGCTCATCCGCGGGAACGACGTCGAACTACTCGACCCCGGACGGTACGCCCCTCCCCTCGGGCTCGGCACGCTGGCGGCCCCCCGGGAATACACGGCACAGGCCTGCCACTTCGAGGCGGGCGACATCCTGCTGCTGTACACCGACGGCGTCATCGAAGCCCGGGACCCGCAAGGCCGGTTCTACCCCCTGCTGGAACGGATCACGACATGGACCGGCTGCGAACCACAGACCCTCGTGGAACGCATCTGCTCCGACCTGGTCGGATACGTAGGCGGCCACCTGGGCGACGACGCGGCCATGATCGCCATCGAACGGGCGCCTCGCGACGGGATCGCCGTCGCGAGAGCGATCGCCCGTCCCCGGCCGGCCGGCCTCGGCAACCGTCCCGAGGCTGCGACCAAGACGCCGGTGCCGGCGCGGCCCTGAAGCAGCCGGCTCTCAGGTTGAGGACGTCCATGCGGCCTCGAAAGAACGTTCGATCGCACGCCGCCAGCCGGCGGGGGCGTGGGGGTCTCTGCTGGCGATGCCGGCCAGCCACAGCAGGCAGAACAGGTCGTCGTACGGCGCGATCGATGTCCTTGAGTTCTCGACGTCGACCCGGCGAACCTCCAGGCGCAGATCGACTTCTACCGAGATGTGGGCCAGCGCTCCCACCTTCAGGCGGGATGGTGCAGGCCCGCGCGCGAGTGCCTTCAAGGGCGCGAGCGTGCAGTGACCGGAACTGCTTGCGATGTCTCAACCACGTACGGTAAGGTTTCCGTGATCGAACTGGCAAGCGACAACCAAGCTGGCCATGAGATCGCTTCCTGGATTCATCGGTACAACGAGGCCGCCGGACGGGCGGTGACAGGACGTGGAGACTTGCCGGTGGGCGGGTCGGTGAAGCGTCAAGCATCCTGTTCCACAGCTCGTGCTGCTTCGCGGCATGAACTGCTGCGCAAGCAGCACGGGAGTCCTCGCCTCTTCAGGACGAGGAGCACGTCAAGAGACACGCGTCGAGCCGGAACTGCACCACATCGCGCTCGACGCCTGACGACGACCCACATCACGGGATCAGCGGAGGATCTACGCCACCGGCAATGTCGCGCCGGGAGCGGGCATCACGACGTTCGGCACGGCGACCTTGCCGAACGTCGTGATGCCCGCCCGCGTCAGCTGGCGGGGGTGTGACCCTGGCCGGTCTTGGGGGTGGTGGGCGCCGGCACGTTGTCGCGCCTCACCGTCGGCACGCTGGTGGCGAACGTCTCGGTCGCGTGGGCCGCGCCGTCCGCGAGCTGGTCGAGGAGGGTCGTGTTGACGTTGTCGTAGGTGTCGCACGCCTGGTGGTAGCAGGGGTCGTAGGCCACCCCCGCCGTGCCGCCGAAGACGGCGGCCTCCTCGTCCGTCTTGACGGTGTCGGTGCCGGACCGCACGCCGCCCGCCGGGATGCCCGCGTCCATGAACGACTGGTAGTCGGAGGTACCGGTGAACGCGTCCTGCTTGAGCGCGAGGTCGCGCCCGGCGTAGTAGTCGGTGAAGGTCTTCTCGATCACGTCCGAGCCTGCGGGCGGCTTGGAGCTGTTGGTGCCGAGCGAGTCATCGCCGTCCAGGACGCCGCGGACCCCGTTCGGGGAGCCGATCATGTCGAGGTTCAGGTAGAGCGCGATCCTGGCCTTCTCTTCGGCGCCGAGATTCGCCACGTAGTGCTTGGAGCCGAGGTCGCCGCCCTCCTCGGCGCCCCAGAAGGCGAAGCGGACCCGGTTGTTGACACGGCCGCGAATCTCGCCGATCTTCTGGGCGATGGTGAGGACCGTCCCCGCGCCGCTGCCGTTGTCGTTGATGCCGGGGCCGGCGGCCACGCTGTCGAGGTGGGCGCCGATGGCGACCACCCGGTCAGGGTCGCCGTACGGGGTCTCGGCCACGATGTTGGACGTCGTGCGCTGCTCGCTGATCGTGTCGGTCTTGACGCGGAGCTTCAGGCCGCCCGCCTTCGCCGCCTGGACCAGTTCGAGGCCCAGTTTGTTGGTGAAGCCGATCAGCGGGATGCCGAACGGGCGCAGCGCCGTCCCCTCCACCGGCACATCGGTGACATCGGGACGCTGATAGAAGGCGACCGCGCTCGCGCCGGCCTTCTGGGCGTTGTCCGCCTTGATCTCGAAGGTGCAGCCGCCGCGTTGGACGAGCGCGATACCGCCGGTGGTGAAACCGGCGAAGTCGTCGGCCTCGCAGCCGCTGCCCACTCCGGCCGAGTCGGGGTCCACGGCCACCGCGGCGGCCGTCACGTCGCCGGCGCCCGAGTAGTCGAGGGTGCGGTAGTCGGTGCTATGGACGTAAGAGGCCGGGGACGGGGCGGTCTGCGCGAAGACCGAGGGTGTGGCCTCTTTGTAGTAGGGAAATGTGAAGCGCTGGATCTGGGGTTTGTATCCGGCCAGTGTGAGCTTGGCCACAACGTAATTCGCCGACTTCTCAAAACCGGCCTCGCCGGAAGCCCGGTTGCCGCCGTTGCCGTTGGCGATCACCTGGAATGCCAACTGGTGCGCCCGGATGTCCTTGAGCTTGACCAGGTCGGCCAGGCTCGGGGCACTGGCGTTGGCGGACGGCGCCGCGCCGAGCGTTGCCACCAAGCCGATCAAGGTACCGATAGCGATTTTGCGCACGTATGCCCTCCACGTACATGACTGAGTGCACGAATCCGAGTCAAGAGATCCGCACAAGCCCAAGATCATATACATGGCCGCTACAGAAAGAGGGCTTACCCGATAAATTCAGACTTACGACGCTTTCGTCACCAATATCCGGTTATTTGGCGTCTTTTGGTTGGTGAGCGCCGAGTGCCCGGTTCAGGGATGAGGGTTTACGGGGTTTCGGGGGTGATGATGACGAGGCCCGCGACCTTCTCGTCCGCGTCGAACGCGACCCGGGCCTTCATGTCGCCGGCCTCGTAGTGCAGCGGGATGTCGACGACCGTGCGATCGCCGATGCGGCGGACGAACGGCTCGCCCTCGCCGAAGCGCTCGAACGCGCCGACCATGCCGGCGACCGTGGCCAGGCCGTTGCCCCGGACCTCGTCGGTGAAAGCCTCCAGGACCTGCGCGTTGAAGGACTGCCTGGCCTCGTCCATGCGTCCTTCGAGGACCGCCGTGACGATCGTGATCGCGCGCTCCGCGGCGTCGGTCATGTGCACTGTCTTGTCCATGGGTTCTCCCGTTCGGGGATCGATGGGCTTGCCGAACCGCTGGAAGGCGGCTTGGCGGGTGACTCCGAGCAGGTCTCCGATCTCCTGCCAGGTGTGGCCGGCGTCCCTGCACTGCTGCACGCACAGCTTGAGCACCTGTTCCGCCAGGTCGTCGACGCCCTGAGCGCGCCGGACCATGTCGAGGTAGGCAGGGGACGCCAACGGGCTGCCCACTGCCTGGGCCAGCGCCGAGGCCTGCTCGGCCAGCAGGCTGCTCAGGGCGGTGAGGGTCTGGGGGGAGTCGACCATGTGTAAAGGATGCCTTTACGCCCTCATGGATGTCAAGCAATCCTTTACAGCTGCGGCCACGTGGCTCGGATGGGTGAGTTGCGGGTGGTGGCCTGCTCCGGGGACGACCGTCACCGGAACGTCGAGGGGGTCGTCGATCAGCGGGTCGAACTCGCCGGTGACGAGGTGAACCGGCACCGGGCAGGTGGCTGTCAGCGTCCGTAGCTCGGCACGTTCTGTCTGACTTTGTGCTCGGTCGAGCCACCGCGCCGTACGCCGGGCGACGCCCGGCCGCCGCAACTGCGCGACCGCGTCGTCCAGCGCGGGGATGTCCGTTTCGTGTGAGCCGACCAACGCCCTGCCGAGCAGTCGGGGTGAAGCGGTCCGTAGCAGTGGTCCGGCGAGTGGTGGGGTGCGCAGGTGCCACCGCGGCCGCCGCTGGAGGAAGTAGGGCGACAGGAGAACCAGGCCGGTGACCCGTTCCGGGTGGGCGTGCGCGTAGCGCAGGGCAGGTGCGGTGCCCGCCGAGTGCCCGACGAGGATCGGCCTGGTCCGTAGCGGAGCGAGCAGCTCGGCGAGCCAGTCGGCGGGGTCGTCGGCGGATCGGGCCGAGCGCCCGAGCCCCGGCAGGTCAGCCACCAGCGCGGTGCCGTTCAGCTCCGGCAGGACGCCCTGCCAGGCTTCGGCGGTGAGGGGCAGGCCGTGGAGCAGGACGTACCCCGCGGACAGGCGATCACCGGCGAGGTAGGTCCGCGTTTGTCCGACGCGCTGGAATCCGCCTTTCACCGGCGGCCGGGCACGGCCGAACCGGTCCGCGACGAGCCGGTCCGCCCAGCGGAGCAGAGCCTCCTTCACCGGCGGGTGGCTCAACCCGGCGGCATCGGCCAGTGCGTCGGCCGAGGAGGTGTCGTATCGGTCCTCGGACAGGAAGGTCAGGGTCTCGGGTTCGGTTCTGGTGAGCGCGCGGGGCAGTCGTCGTACGAGGCCCGTCGGCGCAACCATGCGCGGCGCGCGCAGACCGAGGTGCCGCGCCAGGAGCGCGATCAGCTCGGGCAGTTCGGGGGTCGCGTCGTCAAGGAGGTAGTGGGCGCTGTAGGGACCGCGGTCGTACTCGGGCACGGCCGTCAGGAAGCGGGCGAGGTGATCGACGGTGACCACGGGAACGAACGTGCGCCGGGTGCCGGCCAGCGCCGGGAGCCGTCCCGCCCAAAGGTTCTCCACCATCTCGGCCAGGCCGATGTACTGCTCGGCTTCGCCGGTGATCGAGTGCCCGATCACGACGGCCGGATTGACCACGGTCAGAGGAATCCCCTCTGCCGCGGCGAAGGCCCGTACCATCGCGTCGCCCTCGCGTTTGGACGCCTCATAGGCGCCGTAACGCCGATAGAGCCTGTTCTCCGAGGCTGGGTGCGCCCCTGCGACCCGGTATCCGGATATCTGGATCAGGCGCCGCAGGCGCTGCCGGGTTGCGGCCCAGCGCGCGACGTTCATGGCGCCGTCGACGTTGACCCGCCGGGCCTCGTCCCGTCCCAGGCCGAAGCGGTACAGGCCGGCGGTGTTGAAAACATCTCGGACGGAGCTCAGCCGGCGCCGGTCCTCAGGGAGGAGCCCGAGTCCCGGTTGAGTGATGTCGGCCGAGACGACAGTGAGCGCCTGCTCGCCGATGTCATGTTCGCGTAGCCAGGTGCGTAGTTCGTCCCCGCGAGCGGGTCCGCCGCGGACGGTGGCGGCGACCGATCGCCCTTGGGCGAGCAGCTCCGCCACCAGCCACCGGCCCAGAAGGCCGGTCGCGCCGACGACCAAGGTGTCTGGCTCTTCGATCATGAAAGTCCTTCTTAAAATAGACCGATCTACATATTCTTGGCGCAGACGTATGCGCCTCCGAGTGGATGCCTCTCAGACTTTGAGAAGCGCCCGCGCGGACTCTCGCACCCGGTCGATGGGGATCCGGCTTCGCTGCGCGCGGGCCAGAACCAGCGCCCCCTCGACCAGGGCGAGCAGAGACCAGGCCAGGCCCTCGGCACGGTCGGGAGCGTGGCCGTCGGCGACGAGACGATCCGCGAGCGCCCGTTGCCAGTCGCCGTAGGCGTCGGCGCAGATTCTCTGCAGCGCGTCGTTGGTGGCCGCGACCTCCAGAGCGACCGTGGCGATCGGACAGCCCTTGGCGTAGCCGGCCTGCTCCATGCGGTCGGCCAGCGCGTCCAGCACGGCCTCGACCAGCGCGCCGGTATTGGGGGCGGTCTCGGAAAGGGTACGGATGAGTTCGGCGATCTCCTGGCCGGAGACGGTGAGAGCCTCCGCGATCAGCTGGTCCTTGCCATGGGGGAAATGGTGGTACAGCGACCCCCGTGGGGCCTTGCCGGCCTCGGTCACCTCGTTGAGCCCGGCCCCGAAGTAGCCCCGCTCCTCGACCAGCGTGCGCGCGGCGTTGATCAACCTCGTCCGCGTCTGCTCCCCTTTGATTGCCACGAACACGAGAGTAGACCGATCTATATATTCTGTCCACCGTTACCGCCTGCTGACCGCCGATTCGCGACGCGCGGCTAGGCTCGGGCCATGCCCCTGACCGCGAACGACGTCGACCGGTTCGAGGCCTCCAGGCCGCGACTGGAGGCCATCGCCTACCGCCTTCTCGGCTCCGCCGGGGAGGCCGAGGACGCCGTGCAGGAGACGTTCCTGCGCTGGCATGCCGCCGACGTCGACCGCATCGAGGTGCCCGAGGCCTGGCTGACGAAGGTCCTCACCAACCTGTGTCTCAACCAGCTCACCTCCGCGCGGGCGCGCCACGAGACGTATGTGGGCCGGTGGCTTCCCGAGCCGCTGCTCGCCGGTGACCCGATGCTCGGCCCGGCCGACACCGCCGAGCAGCGCGAATCGGTCTCGTACGCGGTCCTCACCCTCATGGAGCGCCTGTCCCCCAACGAACGGGCGGTGTACGTGCTGCGGGAGGCCTTCGCATACCCGCACCGGGAGATCGCCCACATCCTCGACATCACCGAGGCCACCAGCCAGCAGATCTTCCACCGCGCCAAGAAGCACGTCGCGGACGGCAAGGCCCGTGCCGAGATCGACGAGGCCGCCGCCCGGCGGATCGTCGAGGAGTTCCTGACGGCCGCCACCAGCGGCCAGATCGAGCCACTCGTACGCCTGCTCACCCAGGACGCCATCTCGATCGGCGACGGCGGCGGGAAGGTCCCGGCCCGCGCCAAGCCGTTCGAGGGCGCCGTCGCGGTCGCGAAGTTCCTGTGGGGACTGTTCAAACCCAGCCAGGCCAAGCGCGCCCTGATCGGCGGCGCGCCCGAGGTCTACGCCTGGACCGCCAACGGCGACCCCGCCGTCGTCGCCACCGTGGACGGCCGGGTCGTCGGCGTCATGTGCCTGGAGGTCACCGCCGAGGGCATCACCGCGTTCCGCAGCCAGGTCAACCCCGACAAACTCGAACGCGCGACCGCGCGCTGGGCGGCCGCCGACCACGGGGAGCCGCTGTTCAACGCCTTCTGATCCCTGTGTGAGGCGCTTCACATCGTGTTCCTGTCAGGAAATCGCGGGCCGTCCGGTTCAAGGGGCAAACCCGCGCAAGATAGGAGCAGGGAAATGAGGCACCGCATCGTCGTCCTCGGAGCCGGATACACCGGAGCCATCGCCGCCGGCCGCCTCGCCAGGCGGCTGCGCCGCGAGGACGTCGCCATCACCCTCGTCAACGCCGAGCCCGACTTCGTCGAACGCGTCCGCATGCACCAGGTGGCTACCGGCCAGGACCTCAGGCCCCGGCCATTCAGCGAGATGTTCGCGGACACGGGCGTGCGATTGAAGTTCGCGAAGGTCACCGGCGTGGACGTCAACCGCAAAACCGTCGCCGTCATCAACACGAACGGCTCCGGCACCACCCCGACCGCGCCCGAGCCCGGCACCACCCCCATCGCGCCCGAGCCCGGCGCAGAAGAACTCGCCTACGACACGCTCGTCTACGCCCTCGGCAGCGGCTGGGACGCCCAAGGCGTCCCCGGGACCGCCGAGCACGCCTATGAGATCGCCAGCCGCCCCGGAGCACTTCGGCTGCGTGAGCGCCTGGCCCGCCTCGACGCCGGGCAGAGCGTGGTCGTCGTCGGCGGCGGCCTCACCGGTCTGGAGGCCGCGACCGAGATCGCCGAGGCGCGTCCGGACCTCGACGTCGCCCTCGCCGCCCGCGACGGCCTCGGCGACTGGCTCTCCCCCAAGGGCCGCGAGCACCTGCGGAAGGTGTTCGGCAAGCTCGGGATCAACGTGCACGAGCACACCGCCGTCACCGGTGTCGAAGCCGACCGCGTCGCCACCGCCGACGGCGAGGCCATCCCGGCCGAGGTCACCGTGTGGACCACCGGCTTCACGGTCCACCCGATCGCGAAGGCGACCGCCCTGGAGGTCACCGGCACCGGCCAGATCGTGGTCGACGGGACGATGCGCTCGGTCTCACACCCGGACGTGTACGCCATCGGCGACGCGGCCATGGTGATGGGCCCTGGGGACAAGCCGCTGCGGATGTCGTGCGCATCGGGCACTCCGACCGCGTGGCAGGCCGCCGACACGATCGCGGCCCGCCTGACCGGCGGGAAGCTCCCGAACGCGCCGCTCCGCTACTTCAACCAGTGCATCTCGCTGGGCCGCAAGGAGGGCCTGATCCAGTACGTCACCGCCGACGACCGCGCCGTGCGGGCGGTCCTGACCGGCCGGCTCGCCGCCGTCTACAAGGAACTGGTCTGCAAGGGCGCGGCCTGGGGCGTCGCCAACCCGATGCTCGGGCTGCCGACCCGGCGCCGCCACGTCACGCCGGAGCGGGCCGCGGCGGGCTCGGCCGTCAATGCGACGGTGTAGAACGCGAATTTACGAACCGGAGGAGCCCCGGGATGTGGGTGATCGCTGCGGGCAACTCGCTCAGGCGCTTTCCGAGGTGGAGGTGAGGCGGCGCTCCACCTCGTTGGCGAAGCGTTCCCACCTGTGCGCGAGCCCCCGGGCGGCCTCCACGATCAGGATCGTGGAGTGCGGTGGCACCAGGTCGACGAAGTCCTTGCCCCTGTCGACGTCTTTGACCTGCGTGGTGAGCCAGCGCAACATGACCCGCCCTGTCTCGCTGGAACGCAATGACGGATCGCGGCAGAGCCGTTCCAGCACCGCCTCCGGCGAACGCCGCTCCGGAGAAAGACCACGCCGCGACGGCCCGCGCGGCCCTCGCTGGTTCAACGGCACCGGGTCCTGCCCCTCCGCCAGCCTTCGCCGTACATCGCGCGCCGTCCCCACCGAGATCCCGCTCTCCCGCGCGATCTGCCGCAACGAAGCGTCCGGTCTGTCCGCCAGCAGCCGAACCGCCTGCCTGCGCCCCTCAGCGGTCGTCAACGGACGTACCCTGCCATCACGACCCACCCGGCTGTCCGGGCGATCAAAACTCGCCCGCCTGCGGATCGCCCCCACCGTCGGCGCCGCCAATCCCGTAATACGAGCGATGGCGCGGTCCGACCACTCCGGATAAAACTCCAGAATCCGCGTCGCCGCAGCAGTCCGATCCGCCAACGTCAACGGCAACCCATGCGCCGCATTCGCCAGCACCGCGACAACAAAAGCCTCCCGCTGATCACCATCGAAGAAACACACCTCGATCTCCGCATCACCCCGCAACCGCGCGGCCAGCACCCGATGCACGCCATCGATCACCCGCATCGTCCGCCGGCACACCAGAACCGGCGGCAACCCGACCTCCACACCGACCAGAACATCCACATGACCCGCGTCCTGCCCCGACAACCGAGGAGAATCCCCGCACCTCAGCACATCAAGAGAAACCATCTCACCAGCAGACCGCGCAAGAATGTCATCAACCTTGGCAGGATCCAGAACGTCCATTCAGCACCCCCGTCTTCAAATGGTCAAGCCGAACCTATGACCACGCCCGCCCGGGCGGCAGAAGCACGCAGTCTCTCGAATCCGAACACCCCGTCGATCAAGAGCCGGCTTGGAACATAAACGCATCGCCATTCATTCATTTATCTCAGTTTATGTCCTTACTGTCAGCATAAGCGTAAGATTGCAACGGCGTCAACTGAGGCGCACTCCAATGCCTGCGACGCCTCAACGTGAGTTGACGCCCTGGTAACATCGGCTTTCAGGGTCGTGCCCCTGCCAGGGGTTATGTCGTAGGGGGGGCCGATGCCCGAGGGCGACGGCGGCGAGCGGACCCTCGCCGCGAAGCTCAACCATCTGTTTCAGACGGTCCACCCCCGCGCCGGCGGCGAGTACAGCTTCGAAGAGGTCGCAGAAGCCATCCGGAGCCGAGGCGGGCCGACCATCTCCGCCACCTACGTCTGGCAGCTTCGCAAGGGCATTCGGGACAACCCCACCAAGCGTCACCTGGAAGCGCTCGCCGGCTTCTTCGGCGTGCCCCCCGCCTATTTCTTCGACGACGAGGCAACCGAGCGGATCGACGCCGAGCTCGAGTTGCTCAGTGCCCTGCGAGACGCGCCCGTCCGGCAACTGGCGCTGCGTGCCTCCGGGCTGTCGACCAAAAGCCTGGAGACGATCACCGGGATGATCGAGCGGATACGCGAGCTCGAAGGGCTCCCCCACGGCGACGATTCCGGCCCCGAAGATCGTGCGTCCTGACCGAAGCACCTGCTCCAGCGGCCGCATGAGGTCGTCAGTCCATCATGGCGCCGCAGGAGATGTTGATTTGGGTGGCGGTGATGGTGCGGGCCTGGTCGGAGGCGACGAACGCGGCCACGTTTCCCACGTCCGCCAGCGTCGCCGCGCCGGGCAGGAGAGCGGACTCCTCCAGGCTCGCGACGATGGCGTCACGGCCGGGGAAGTCCGCCGGGATGGTTTCCGGAACTCCGCCGGTCTTCAGCGTGACGAATCGGATGCCGTGCCGGCCCAGTTCGCACGCCCACTGCCGGCGATGTCCTTCGATCGCGTCGAGGGCCACCTTGAAGCCGCCCAGCCCCGGCAGCGTGGACTCGTCGCCGCCGCCGAACGCGAGGATCACCCCTGATCCACGACTGACCATGTGCCGGGTCGCCGCCCTGGTCGTCAAGAACTGGGTACACATCGCGATCATGATCGGTTGGAGGAAGTCGTCGAGCGCGATCTCGC
Organism: Nonomuraea purpurea; assembly: GCF_042650645.1. NCBI lineage: Bacteria > Bacillati > Actinomycetota > Actinomycetes > Streptosporangiales > Streptosporangiaceae > Nonomuraea > Nonomuraea purpurea. The sequence continues at coordinate 21,568 of NZ_JBHSBI010000042.1, read as the reverse complement.
TCAGCGACTGCTGGACGTCCTCGATGCCGATGGCGTTGAACGAGATGTCCAGGCGCCCGGTCGCGGCGACCACCGTGTCGACGAACTGGTCGATGGCCTGCTCGTGCAGGGCGTCCAGTTCCGTGGTGTGCGCCAGGCCGCCGCCGGCTCGGATGTCGTCGGCGACTGTGTCGAGCCTGCTTTTCGTGCGCCCTGCGAGGTAGACGACGGCTCCCTCGCGCGCGAACGCGCGGGCCACCGCACCGCCGATCGCGCCTGCGGCCCCGTAGACCACGGCCGTCTTGTCCTTCAGCAACATCGTGTCACCTGTCCTTCTGTTTCACTTTCAACGGAGCTTGAACGTGCCGATCAATGCGTTGGTTCGCGACCATCGCCCCGCGGCGACGAACAGACTCAGCGCGAGAAAGCCGAGCGGAGGAGCCCACGGATTTTCGGGTACGACGAACACGGTGATCGCGATCGCGCCCGCCATGATCCCGGCCAGCCCGAAGGCGGCAAGCCCGGACGACAATGGAATGAGAACGCCGACCGCCCCGGCGATTTCCAGCACGCCGGTCGAATAGCGAAGCCATTGGCCGACGCCGATGTTCGCGAAGAGTTCAACCTGCGCCGGGTCGGCGCTGAGCTTGGAATATCCGGCGGAGGCGAACGTGAACGCCAAGAACGCCTGGAGCACCCACAGCGTGATGTTCAGGGCGCGGCCCCGGATCGTGGGCGCGGTGGCGGTTTGGTGCTCAGTCATGTTCTCCCCCGCCGTAGATCATGACCGTGTTGTCGGTGAGCGGCATGACTTGGCCTCCGAATGTCGTATCGGTCCAGACACCGGTACAACCCCGCCAAGTCGCCGAACTCATCGCCGGTCAGGAGAAAATCTTCAGCGGCGCCTCCGCCCACCCGCACGCGGTGAAAAGCGAGCGTGGCCGCGTCAGTGGCGTCGCAAGGTCAGGTCGGACCTGTCGCCGTCGACGGTCAACCGGGCTGTGCCCCCGATCGGGAACGTGGCCAAGGGATAGGTGTGGCCGACGTCGATGTTGGCGAGCACGGGAACACCTGTCAGAGCCGGCTGGGTGGCGATGATCTGTTCCAGCAGCGGGCGAGTCATGCGGCTCGCCTTCTGGAAACGTCCGATCGCCAGCCCCCGGACGCCGGCGGCGTCGGGAAGTTGGAGCAGGGAGGTCAGGTCCCGGGCGAAGGTCTCCGGATGCGATTCGAAGTCGTCCTCGACGATCAGGATCGTGCCGTCGAGAGAGGGCATGTATGGCGTGCCCTGCAGCAGGTTGAGGGTGCACAGATTGCCGCCGACGATTCTCCCTTCGGCACTGCCGGGCCGGATCGGCCACCATCCCTCATTGCGGATCAGGTCGCGCTTGTCCTGGTCGAGGAACCACAGATCGTCGCTCCACTCGGCCGCCGGAGTCAGGGCGATCGGATCGGCGCCGAACACGACGTCGGTGAACCACCGCAGGATCTGCTCGAAATGGTCGCGCATTCCGAACGTCGACCAGTGCGGCCCCGAATAGGTGACCAGCCCGGCACGGGCAAGAATGGCGTTCTGCAGGGCTGTGATGTCGGAGTACCCGCACAGGATCTTCGGGTTGGCGCGGATCAGTTCCCAGTCCAGGAATGGCAGGAGTTCGTTGCCGTTGTAGCCGCCGATAACCGTCATGACCGCTGCCACCGAGGGGTCCGCGAACGCATTGTGCAGATCGGCGACCCGAGAGGCGACGCTGGAGGAGTCGAAGGCGTCCCGTTCATCGACATGGAGCCCGTAGGTCAGTCTCAGGCCGAGATCGGCGAAACGGGCTTCGATGATGCCGGTGTGGTCGTGCTCTGTCACCATCGCGCGGGACCTGGCCGGTGCCACCACCCGTATGACGTCGCCCCTCTTCAGCTTGGGCGGGAAAACTATGTCCATTCGCCGAAGCGTAACCGCCGGGCCGCTGCCCACGAGGACGGCACCAGCATGAACACGTGCATATCGGACGACGGTGGCGATACGGTTCCCCTGCGCTCAGGAATGAGCGCGTCACTGTGCCCAGGGGAGTGGCACGACAATCCAGCACGAGGAGTTGCATCTTGCGTTTCCGCCGCGTCCTCTGCGCCGGCGTCGTCGCCTCATTGGTCCTGCTCGCCGGCTGTAGCGGTGTCGAACCGGACAGGCCGTCCAGTCAGCGACGTAGCAGCCCGGCCGCTTCCCCAGCTCAGACGGCCCAGCCGTCCGACCGGCTGGTCAAGGTGGCGACGGCCGCCCTCTCCACCAAGCGGCTGCGCCTGGAGATGCTGCGCATCGAGCGCCGTCCGGAGGAGTCCGTGCTGCGCTTCACGCTGACCAACCTGGAAAAGGGGTTGGCGTCCATCGACTTCCCCACCTCGGCCGCGAGCACGGGCAACTTCGACTTCAAGCTGATCGACCCGGTCGGCCACAAGGGATACACGCCTCTGTACGACGAGCGCGACGACTCCGTGGGCAGCGATCCTTCCGTGCGCTCCGCCGAGCCGGGCGTGACGTACGACGCGGAACTGCACTTCCCGCCGATCCCCGAGGGCGTGAAGACCCTGACGGTACTCACCCCGAGCACCGCCGGTGAATTCACCGGCGTCCCCGTCATAGACGCCAGCACGGCCTCGGCCGGTGCCGGCACCGCCACCCTGCCGATCCGCACCCCGCAGGGCGAGGTCAGCGGCGGGGTGTACGACCTGTTCGGGATCGTCGAGGATCCGGTGAAGGTGACCACGACCAGCGGCAAGGAGCAGGAGGTCGGGTTGCGTACCGACGTGCTGTTCGACTTCGACAGCGCCAAGCTGTCGGACAAGGCCGCACAGGTGCTGGACGGCGTCGCGGCCGAGACCAAGGCGAAGGCTGACCCGGCCAAGCCGCCGATCCGCATCGAGGGCCACACCGACGGCAAGGGCACCGGCGACTACAACATCCGCCTGTCGCGGCAGCGTGCCCAGACGGTGCTCGAAGAACTGCGGACCCGGCTGGGCGCGGAGTACCGGTATGAGGCCGAAGGCAAGGGCGAGACCGAGCCGGTCGCCGAGGAGGGCGGCGCCGACGACGAGCAGGCCCGCCAGAAGAACCGCCGGGTCGAGGTCTCCTACCAGATCAGGCAGCGGACCCCGGGAACCGCGACCGCCTCCGGCGGGCAGCACGAGCAGGTCGGCGGGGCCGAGGGGCAGCCGGCGGCGTTCCGCCCCAGTGACGGCGGCACCGTCGCCAGCCGTACGAACGAGTGGAAGGACTCGTTCGGCACCAGGAAGGCACGGCGCATGGACGTCAAGCCGTTCTACCGGGACGGCGGCTACCTGGTGGCGGTCTTCGAGATCACCAACCTCGCGGGCAACCTCGTCGAGGTGGACGACTATGGCAACTTCGGCAGGTTCGAGGAGTTCACCGTTCTGGACCCTGCCACGAACGTCCGCTACATGCGGGTCCGCATCGGCCCGGAGAACTGGGGCGAGGCGCGGCTCAACCTGATGGCCGTGGACCCTGGCTGGGCGGTGTTCAACACCGACGTAGGAACGGTCAACCGCGGATTCTTCTACGTGCCCGCGCCGCCGCCCGGCGTCAAGGCCGTCACCTTCGACGCCGGGCGCTTCGGCCGGTTCGCCAACGTCCCGATCGCCGAGTGACCCTGTTCACTCAGGCGCTTTCCGAGGTGGAGGAGAGGCGGCGCTCCATCTCGTTGGCGAAGCGTTCCCACCTGTGTGCCAGCCCCCGCGCGGCCTCCACGACCAGGGTCGTGGAGTGTGGTGGCACCAGGTCGACGAAGTCCTTGCCCCTGTCGACGTCCTTGACCTGCGTGGTGAGCCAGCGCAACAACACCCGCCCTGTCTCACTGAATCGCAACGACGGATCGCGGCAGAGCCGTTCCAGCACCGCCTCCGGAGAAAGACCAGGCCCTGGTGGCCTGCGCTGGTTCAACGGCACCGGATCCTGCCCCTCCGCCAGTCTCCGGCGCACATCACGCGCCGTCCCCACCGAGATCCCACTCTCCCGCGCGATCTCCCGCAACGAAGCGTCCGGCCTGTCCGCCAGCAACCGAACCGCCTGCATCCGCCCCTCAGCCGTCGACAACGGGCGCACCCTGCCATCACGACCCACCCGGCCGTTCAACCGATCAAAACTCACAGTCGCACGCCTGCGAATCGCCCCCACCGTCGGCGCCGCCAATCCCGTAATACGAGCAATGGCCCGGTCCGACCACTCCGGATAAAACTCCAGAATCCGCGTCGCCGCAGCAGACCGATCCGCCAACGACAACGGCAACCCATGCGCCGCATTCGCCAGCACCGCGACAACAAAAGCCTCCCGCTGATCACCATCGAAGAAACACACCTCGATCTCCGCATCACCCCGCAACCGCGCGGCCAGCACCCGATGCACGCCATCGATCACCCGCATCGTCCGCCGGCACACCAGAACCGGCGGCAACCCGACCTCCACACCAACCAGAACATCCACATGACCCGCGTCCTGCCCCGACAACCGAGGAGAATCCCCACACCTCAGCACATCAAGAGAAACCATCTCACCAGCAGACCGCGCAAGAATGTCATCAACCTTGGCAGGATCCAGAACGTCCATTCAGCACCCCCGTCTTCAAGAGATCAGGCCGTTCAGCGGAATTATCCTTTTCCGTAGCGCATCAAGTTCTTGTTGCTCGTAAAATCTATTCAGTATGGTTGGAGGATGTCGTCAACCCACGGGTGGAATTGCCGTATCTCTTTGTCAACTGTGGGTTGATGGCGTGTCAACCACGGTTTGAGGCGCCCTGGTGACGGCCTTCGAGGAGGGCTTCGGCGATCGCCGTGCGGGCGTACAGGACATATCTCCCCGTACGGTGCGCCGAGCACAACCCTGCCTTGCGCAGCGCGGTGAGATGCTGATTGACGCCGGGCTCGGAGAGGCCGGCGCGCCGGGCCAGCTCGCGCGTGGAGGCGGGCTGGCCGAGCTCGGCCAGCAGCCGGGCGCGCGTCCTGCCGAGTACGGCGGCCAGGGCTTCTGGCGGGTCCAGCTCGCGGCGTTCCCAGAGCGTGGCGATGCCGCGCGCCGGATAGCGGACGGTCGGCTGGTACGGCGGCGTGGTGACGGTGAAGACCCTCGGCGAGACGAACACGGAAGGCACCAGCAGCAGCCCCAGCCCGCGCAGCGAGCGGGCACCCGACGTGTGGCGGTGCCGGACCCGAAGCGTCCCGTTCTCCCAGGTGACGGCGTCGTCGAGATCCGCCAGCATGCGCCGGGCGCCGCCCTCGGCGAGCAGCTTGGCCCGGTAGAGGATCTCGCCCTCCAGCAGTGCCCTGATCCTCGGCCAGTACGGGGCCATCGCGGCCCGCCAGTAGTTCCCGACCTCCTCCGCCAGGCGTTCGAGCCCCTGTTCCGGGTCGTCATAGAGCGCCTGGACCTGTTTCGGCCGTGGACCGGGAATCTCGTCCAGGTCTGAGCGCACCCGGTCGGCCGCGCCCCGCATCGTGGCGAGTTCGAGGTCCAGGTCCGGCATGGACGTCGAGGGCGGAGTGCAGGTGAAGCCGGCGATCACGACGGTCGGCACGGGGACGAGGTCGGCCAGCAACCGCCAGTCGACGTCCTGGAGGCGACGGCGTACCTGGTCGGCCCAGCGGCGCAGGAGCGGGTGCGCCGGCGGATCCTTCACCACCCGGACGCTGGCCACCACCTCACCGAGCGGCGAGATGGCGAAGCGGGTGTTGGCGATGTCGTCGGCGGTGAACGTCAGGTCCAGGGTCATTGGATTCGCTCGTCACTTAATCAATAGCGCGCTTTATCCGCATCTCAGCACTCTTGCGGACATGTCAGCAACTCTGATGGACGAGCCGCTGCTGCGCTCTCGCGGGTTTCGCAACCTCTTCGTCGCCAGTGCGGTCAGCCAGTTCGGCAGCCAGATCACCTACGTCGCGCTCCCCCTGCTCGCCGTGACCACGCTGGGCGCGGGGGCCGGCGAGGTCGGGCTGCTGTCGGCGCTCGGCACCCTCACGGTGCTGCTGGTGGGACTGCCCGCCGGAGCCTGGGTGGACCGGGTGCGACGACGGCCCGTGATGATCGCCACCGACGTGCTGCGGGCGGCGGTGCTGCTGTCGGTGCCGGTGGCGTGGTGGGGCGGGTGGTTGTCCATGGGACATCTGTACGCGGTGGCGGTCCTGGTGGGCATGGGGACGCTGCTGTTCGACGTGGCGTCGCTGAGCCTCGTACCCGGGCTGGTGGGGCGCGAGCGGCTGACGTCGGCCAACTCGCTGCTGGTGGGGATGGGCGCGGGCATGGACATGGCCGGACGGAGCACGGCCGGAGTGTTGGTGCAGGTCGCGGGGGCGCCGGTGGCGATCCTCATGGACGCGCTGAGCTACCTGTGGTCGGCGCTCTGTCTCCGCGGCGTCCCCGAACCCCTGATGGCGGTCTCGCCTGCCCGTGAGCCGATCAGAGGGCAGATCTCGGCCGGGGTACGTTTTCTCTTCGGAAACCAGGTTCTCGTGGCGGCCCTGGCCCAGGGCACGATGGCCAACCTGGCCTTCCCGCTCTGCTCGGTGCTGCTGCCGGTCCTCATCGTCGAGCGACTCGGCTACCCGGAGTGGGTGCTGGGCGCCTACCTCGCCGTCGGCGGGCTCGGCCTGCTGGCGGGCTCGTCGTCCGCCCACCTGATCGGCCGCCGCCTCGGCACCGGGCGGGCCACCTGGCTCGTCAGCCTGGCCACCGCGCCCGCCTCCCTCCTGATTCCGTTCATGGACCGGGGGCCGTGGTTGTGGGCGGCCGCTCCGCGTTGTGGGCCGGCGCCCTGATCATGGCCCTGAGCTGGATCCCGATCGTCCTGTCCCCACTCCGCCGGCACCCCTGAGCCGTGCCGCCGAAGGCCGGCGTCACAGGCTGGGCATCCCGAACTCGTCGTTGATCGTGCGTTCGACGGCCCGCTCCTTGGGCGCGAACACGGGGTAGAACCGCCGGCCGCACTCCAGGTCGTCGAGCGCGGCCTTGATCTCCTTGCCCAGGTGCGGCCGGGCCTGATCGGCGGTGATGCCGGACATGTCGCCGCTGTCGTCGGCCATCCCGGCACGCCGCTTCTCGAACTCGGCGCGGCCCCGGGTCGCCAGCAGGGTCGGCTTGGTCGAGCTGACCCTGTATCCCTTGCCCGCGAGGCAGTCGGCCATGGCCGAGCCGAGTTCGACGAGCCGGGGGTCGCCGTCGAGCTCCCGCGTCTTGGCCTGGGTGAGCCGCTGATCGTATTGCTCACCCAACGTGCGAAAGGACTTCACGTCCTTGCCCGTGACCTGCTTGGTCGCCTGCATCTCGCACGCCTCGTTGGCGGCGGTGTACGGCTTGCGCTGAGCGGTGGACAGCCTGTTGTAGATATCCATATTCGGATCGGGTTTGTCAGGCTTGGCGAGGTTCCGGTAGACGTAATGAGCGAAGACTCCGAAGCCGTGTTTCCCGCGTTCGGCCTTCATGGCGGCGTAGTCGCCGGTAAGCGCCTTCTCCTCGTCGCCGACGGGCCCCGGATAGACAAACGGGACGTACCGGAAGCCTTTCTGCTTCATACAGTCGGCCTTGAGTGATTGAACCTTGTGGACGCGGCCCTGCCCGTCCACCGCGGGAGTGCCGGCGCCCGAGGCGGTGGCGGACCCGCATCCAGCGAGCGCGGCGAGAGAGAGCGCGCTCAGCACGAGAGAAGATCTCATGACGGAGGACCATACTACGTTCAACGAAACCGAATCAATCGGCCCTTCTTCATGGCGACGTCGGCGGCAAAGGGGCCTGACCTCGCTGAGCGATGGCTTGGCGAACAGCCGTGCCCGTCGATGGACATGTTCGCACTGATGCGCTTCATCCGTGCGTGGAGTTAGCGTGGCGGATGCCCATCAGGACCAGGTCACCGCTCCGGTGGCTGTCCGCGCTCGACCCGCTGCTCCTCGACGGTGCGCTGGCGCTGCCCCTCGTCGTCGGCACCTGGCTGTGGGACTTTTACGGCCCCGATGTCGGGCATCCGCCCGATCTGCTCTCCGCGACGCTGACCCTGGTCGCGAACGCGCCGCTGGCACTGCGCAGGCGCGCTCCGCTTGCCGTCCTGGTGATCACCACGATGCCCTCGCTCGCGTACCACCTGCTGGGCTACCACCTGGCGCTCAACAACATCGGCCTGTTGGTGGCGCTCTACACGGTCGGCGCCCACCGCTCCTGAAAGTCCGGCCTGGCAGGGGCGGCGTTGGTGGTGCCCGCCTGGACGTATGCGTCGGCGCTCCAGGAGGATGTCGTCTTCTGGTCGGCGCTGTCGCAGTCCGGTCTCCTGACTGCCTGCGCGCTGGGGGCGGGTGTCAGCATGCGGATGCTGGGCGAGCGCACCAGGCAACTGGCCGATCTCACCGGCCGGCTCCGCAGGGAGAAGGAGGCCGCCGCCGCACGGGCCGTCACCCGGGAACGCGTGCGAATCGCCCGTGAGTTGCACGACGTGATCGCCTGCCACATGTCCGTGATCTCGGTCCAGGCCGGCATGGGCCGCTTCGTCGCGCTGTCCGACCCCGTCACAGCGCGAGCCGCGCTGAACGTCATCGCCGACACCAGCCATGATGCGCTCAGCGAGATGCGTCGCCTGCTGTCGATCCTGCGGATCGAGGCGCACGACGAGAACGAAGGGGTGTTCACCACCGAAACCGGCCTCCAGAATGTGGACGTTCTCGCGGAACGTATGCGCGCGTCCGGGCTGCCCCTCAAGGTGGAGATCGAGGGCCAGGTGCAGCCCCTAGCTGTGCGCCTACCGGATCGTCCAGGAATCGCTGACCAACGTGCTCAAACACGCCGGGCTCGCCTGCGCGGAGGTCCGTATCGCGTACGCCCCACGTCCCTCACCGTGCGTATCACCGACGACGGCGCCGGCCTCCCCACACTGGGCAACCGTTCCGGCGGGCACGGGTTGATCAGTATGACCGAACGTGTCAGCCTCTACCGGGGAACGATCACTGCGGGTCGTCTCCCGCAAGGCGGGTACGAGGTGCTCGCGATGTTCCCTCTGCCACCACCCGAGTAGGTCGAGTCAGGCGAACCAGATGATCAGCGTGCTGGTGGTCGACGACCAGGTGCTCATCCGCGCCGGCTTGGCCGCGCTGCTGCGCGCGGCGGGGTTCACGGTGGTGGGCGAGGCCGCCGACGGCGAGGAGGCGGTGCGACAGGCCGCCGAGGTCAAACCGGACGTGGTGCTCATGGACATCCGCATGCCGGGCATGGACGGCATCCGCGCCACGGAACGGATCCTGTCCACCGCCGAGCCGCCCGCGCCGAAGGTCCTCATCCTCACCACCTTCGATCTGGACGAGTACGTCTACAACGCGCTGCGGCTGGGTGCCAGCGGCTTCCTCCTCAAGGACACCCTGCCCGAACGCCTCATCGCCGCCATCCAGACAGTCGCCTCCGGCGACATCCTGCTCGCCCCCACCGCCACCCGGCGGTTGATCGAGGCCTTCACCAAGCAGCCGGAGGCTGCCCCGCCGCCCGAGCTCTCCAGTCTGACCGCCCGCGAACTCCAGGTGCTGCGTCTGGTCGGCCACGCCTTGTCCAACAAGGAGATCGCCGAACGCATGTCGGTCAGCGAGAGCACCGTCAAAACACACCTCAACCGGGTCATGGGCAAGCTGGGGCTGACCAGCCGTGCCCAGGTGGTGGTCCTTTCCTACGATTCCGGACTGGTCAAACCGGGCCGCCGCTGACCGGCGACGGGTCTCAGGGCGCGTAGAAACTCCGCAGTTCCTGAGCCACCCGCTCGGGCTGACCGCCGCGCTCTTTGTTCCAAGGCCCCTCGTGGCCCAGGCCGGCCAACTCCACCCGCCTGGATCGGGGCAGCACGCTCTCCAGCGCCGCCAACGACGCCTTCTGGTACGGGACGGTCTTCGAGCCGCCGAGCAAGAGCACCTCGGCGCGCAGGTCGCGGAAGTCCTCCAGTCGTCCCTTCATCTCGACGAGTGCCCGTACGTCATGCAGGAGGGTGGACGCCAGATCTCGCATCTGAACATAGCCACCCGAACCAGTGCGTTCCTCGCTGCGCATCGCCTGCCTGGTCCCCAACTCCAGCAGCCGGCGTGGCATGGCACGCATGAAAGCCGGGCCCATCTGGGCGCCTTTCATCGCGGTGACCAGGGCGGCGGCCGTCCTGCCCGCGGCCAGTTCGCGTTCGAAGCGGGCCAGCCAGTCGGTGGGGGCGGTGAACGCGGCGGGTTCGTAGACGGCGAGCTTGTCGATGCCGGACAGCGTCAGCGCCGCCTGCAACGCGATGGCGCCACCGACGCTGAGGCCGAACAGGTAGCGAGCGCCGGTCGTGACGATGACCGCCTCCAGGTCCGCCACGTCCTGCCGGATGCCGTGGCCGGGGCGGTAGGGGCCGCTCATGCCGCGTCCGCGGCGGTCGGGCAGGTAGACCGTGTAGGTGTCGGCCAGCGCCTGGGCCTGCTGGATGTGGTTGTAGGCCGAACCCATGCCTCCGTGGGAGACGACCAGGCCGGGGCCTCGGCCGAGCTGGTAGTAGCCGATGGTGGTGCCGTCGGCGGAGGTGACGGTCAACGCGTCGACCTTGTCGATCAAGGGGCTCTCCTGGGGGGTTGCTGCCTACTCGCACAGGGGCCGCCGGTCTCGGTGGGAAGGCCCTTGGCGGGCTAGGGGTGTCAGGAATGGTCGGCGTGGTAGGCGTGCCAGGCGGCCAGGTCGGGGAACGAACCGCTGGTGAGCTCGCCGAGCAGATCGCGGACCCAGGCCAGCTCCGCCTCGCGCATGGCCAGCTCGTACTCCTCCTCGATGAGAAACAGACGAGGAACCTGCTGCCGGAGATGCTCTGAAAGCCTCTCCCGCTGGTCGGAGATCTGCTTGTCCAGCAGGTCCAGCCGCCGCTGGAGCAGGCTTGCCGCCTCGTCGGGGACGAGGACGCCCAGCACTGACAGCGCGGCCTTGAACCTGAAGGTCTCCCGCTCCGGGGTGGAGATCAGTTCACGTTCCCAGTCGCGCAGTTCCTGACGCCCGGCCTGGGTGATCCGGTAGACCGTCCGCTCCGGCCGTCCGCCCTCTCGCAGGCTTTCCACGGCCTCGATCAGCTCGTGTCTGGCCAGGCTCTGCACGACCGAGTACAGCGACCCCCATTTGATCTTCATGTCCTCGTCCTTGCCATGGGCACGCAGAACCGAGGCCATCTCGTACGGATGCATCGGCCGTCCTGTCAGTGCCGCGAGCACGGCGAGCGCCATGAGGTTCCCGACTTTGCGCCGCTTCGCCACGCCTACCCCGCTTTCGAATATCCGAAATCGAATATACGCGATGGAGTGGCCCGTGCGGCCGGTTCAGAACCCGTCCCGCGACCCCCTGGTCCGCGACTCGCGCCGTCCCTCGTGCCTGATCGCCAGCCGGACCACCCAGTAAACGAAGAAGAGGAACACCACCGGCGCGATGACCCACATCACCAACAGATACAGAGCTTCGGGGGTCCCGATGTTCATGTGATCCTCCATTTGGCGGGCGGCCACCCCAGAGAACCGGAGCCGGCTCGCCGAACGCAAGAAGCCATCTCACAGGGGGTGAACCATCGGAAAGTTTCGCTATACCCATGTTCGTGATCAAACAAGCGCTGGTGATCGGTGAGCGGGACCGCCGTGGCCCATGCCGACTGTGCGACTGATCAAAACTTACGGTTGCACGCCGCCGGCCCGGCCTGCCGATCGATCAGGGCGCCTGGCGGAGGCCGCTCCGCTGTTGATCGTCATCGCCGTGGCTCATAGCCTGCCCCGTGCGAATCACTGCTTATGGCATGAATGGGGCTCAAAGATGACCGGCCGGGACGGACAATCTGCAGGACCGCCGCATCGCCTGTGGCCCGTACAGGGGAGAGCGGGTCTACACGCTACGGCAGTGGCTGGATCACGTCAGGTCTCGTGGGCTGGTCGCGCTGCTGGAGATCAAGCCGGAGGCGCGAAGCTCCCTGTCCGATCCCGCGTACGCGGCCAGTGCCTGGAAGGAGATCTCGGACCCGATCAAGGAGCGCCAGGGCGCACAGTGGATCATGGTTTACTCGCAGGACTCCTGGATCCAGGGCGAACTCGCCAAGCGCCACCCGGCACTCCTGAAGGGATCCGCCGCGCGCTGAACCGACAGCGTGGCCTGGGACGAGCCCCCTGCCGCATGGTCCGGCAACGTACGCCAGTGGCAGGCGGTGCTCAAGCAGGCGCCGAAGAGCATCATGACGAATTACACCAAGGAGTACCGCGCCTGGCAGTCAGGCACATGCACGTAGCGCCAGTCGGACGACCGGAAGCTTTCTCAAAGGGGAAGGTGGGCGCGGAAGGGGTGAATGCCCGGCTCGACAAAGGAGTAGTCGCGTGCCTCGGCAACGAGTCCTTCCTCGTTGAAGCGCAGCAGAGTGATGCCCGCTATCGCCAAGGGCCCACTGGTGTAGTGGCTCTGCGCCCAATATTCCACCGCCGCATGACCGTCGGCGATCAGGGGCTCGCCGTAACGACACTCGGTCGGCTTGACCTCGTCGTCGAATACTTCCTGCAGGTAGCGGCGCAGCCCTTCCCTTCCTTCGTAGACGGGGCGGAAAGGCGAGGCCCAGTGCAGGCCGTCGGGCGCTTGCAGGGCGACGATGGCGTCAGCGTCTTTGATCGGCCATGCCTTCTGCCACACCTTTACCCAGCGGCGCGCGGCCGACATGACTTCCATCCTGCTCCTCACGGTGGGTCACCTGGTGGTGTTCGACGGTACGACCGGGGACGAGTTCGTATCGCTCGTCGCCGGGGTAGAGTACCGCGACGCCGGGATCCGGGCCGGCGAAGGCGCTGATCGCCTCCCAGGACTGCCAGTAGGTGATGAGCCGGAACTCCACGTGGCCGTCGAGGTCGGCGCGGGCCACCTCGGCGCCGAGGCAGCCCGCCGGCGCGGAGCAGTCGGCGACGCCCGTGGCCAGGAGGTGCCGCTCGAAGGCGTCGGCGTGACGGGCGGGAACGCGGCCGCGCCACGTTCGGGCGATCATGAGATCGTCCTGTCGAAGGAGCCCACCAGGTCCTGGCCCGATGCCGGGCGTGGCCGGTCGGCGGGCGGGCTTTCCAGCAGGCGCAGTGTGGTCTGCGCGGCGGCGAGGTCCTGGATGCCCAGACCGACGAGTTTGGCGACGGTGATCTGGCCGGGGTCCTGACGGCCTGGGGCGCGGCCGAGAACGAGTTCGCCGATTTCGGCGTGGGCAGGGGTTGTGGCCGCGTGCAGGTCACCGGCGAAGGCCGGCGCGTGTTCGCGACTGTCGACCGCGAGCACGTCGGCGCGGCGGAAGCAGGCCGTGTCGAGTTCGGCCTTTGGTGCGGTCGTCGGCGCCGGTGGCGGTGACGTGCTGTCCTGGACGTAGCCAATCACCGTGGAGGATGGGCCGCCTGCTGCCGGTCGTGGTCACGATCACGTCGGCCGCTCGTACGGCGTGCTCGGCCTGCCGGGCCACGGAGATCGACAACGACGGATGGGCGGCGTTGAGCGCGGTGCGCAGGGTGTGCGCGGCCTGCTCGCGACGAGCGGCCACCGCCGCCGGCTCCTATCCGGACGACTGAGCGGCCGTCGCCGCACGCCGTCAGGGCGTCCGGGCGGGTTGGAGACCGGCGAAGAAGTCCAGCACCGGCGCCGCGATCCTCGGCCAGTCGCGGGTGGTCAGCCTGTGAAGCCGTGCTCGCGCAACCTCCCCGCCAGCCCGTCGATGCCGCACCTGTGCTTCCACGCAGGCCGGTCACCGATCTCCTCCACCCGCCCGGCCACCACCACGTCGGCCGCCTTCCGCGCGAGCCCCTCGGGCGTGGCGTACGGCTGATAGTCGTAGGAGACCTGCGCGCCCGCGGTTCACGCAGATTGATCGGGCTCTCAGCCGCCTCATGACAGCACGAAGATCGGCTCCGTTGGTGGCCTGTCAGAGCGGGGTGACAGGACTGGCACGCGGCACGTACACGATGGCGTCATAGGCTTGCGCGGGCACCATCTTCACCGTGTAGGCCCAGGTCAAGGAGCTGTAGAAGGATCGGAAGCCCTCGCCGACGTTGCCCATCCTGATCTCCGACGCGAGCAGCCGGCGGTTGGCCGGTTCGGCCGAGGCCTGGGCGAGGTTCACGTAGCCCAGGGGCTCGTCACCGAACAGCTTGGCCAAGGGCGAGTCGTTTTCCACGGTGAAGCGTCTGCGTTCGCCGGAGCCGTCGTCCCTGCTGACGAAGGTGCTCGTGCCGAAGTCGGTGCCGATCGCGAAATAGTCATCGCCGTACGTCTTGGCCAGCCGCGGGCCCATCGACTCGAAGGAGAACGCCGCGCCGCTCTTGTCGATGTGGCCGTTGTGGCCGGCCACGATGATCTTCTTCCGTCCTTGGGCGCCTTCCAGGTCGGCGATCCAGTCGATCTTCTCGGCCATCCAGGCGTCGCGCTTGCTCGCATAGTCGTTTCCCGAGGTCTGCAACCGCGCGCCCTGGTGGAGCGTCTCGGCGTGTTGCAGGGCGAGCGCGAACGACTCCGCGGAGCTGCCGCTCACGTACTTCTCCCGGTTGGCCGTCATCTGGGCGACGAGCCGTCCGGCGGCCGCGGCAGCGGCGGTGACTTTTCCCGCGTCCTGGGTCGTGCGGGTGGCGTCGGTGAGGGCGGCCAGCGACTCCTGGACCGGCCGGACCTGCGTGGGATCGACCTTCGCGAGGTAGCTCAGCAGGCGTTCCTTGTTCCGGTCGGAGCGCTGCATGTCGAAGCCGTAGAGACGCACCTTGTCGCGGTCGGCGACGGCGGCGTTGTAGTCGTGGATCCACTTGATCAGATCGGCTGTCTCTCGGGTGCGGTAGAGGGCGAAGCCCAGCGCCGCCGCCGCGGCCTCCGCGCTGCCCTGCCCGCCCATCACGTAGTCGCCGGCGGCCGCCGCGCCGCCGAAGTCGGCCTCCAGGGCGACCGTGCGGAAGCCGTGCTCGCGTATGAGCTTCTGGATGATCAGCATGCGGGTCTGGACGAACTCCTTGTTCCCGTGTGTGGCCTCGCCGATCCCGACCACGCGCTTGGCGGCGGCGTCGGCGAGCGGGGCCTGCTGGAGAGGGATCACGGCCTTGGACGTCACCTCCGAAGTGTCCACATCCCCGCAGCCGGTTGCGGCCAGCACGATCGCGGCGATGCTCAGGAGCGTGCGCTTCACGCCAGATCACGCGAATCCGGGCCGCAGAGCGCGGTGGCGGGTGCCTTCATGGCCTTGGTGAACGTGCTGACCTCGATCATGGGTCAAGTCCATCGGATCGCTCGCCCGCCGGTCATCGCCCCCAGGTCGACGGCCGTCACACGCGAGGCCAGGCCGTCGTCCCCGGTCCTAGACCTGTGGCTATCCGGATGTGGACCTGAGTCGCTGAAGCGCCGTTCACCGTCCGAGTTCGGAGACACCGCAAATGCCCGGAAACACAGGTTTTCGAGACGCTCGACCGGGCGGAAAAGTTTACCTGATTGCGAAGATTTTTTTGGCTATTCGAAGATCGTTCGATAGCGTCGACGGAAGTCGTCCGCGTGCGGTGAAGACGCACGCGGACACGAGGGAAGGCCATAAGAGCTCGTGGGACGGGAAAAACAGGACACCGACGACAAGATCATGGAGACCTCAGGAGGGCTGAAAGCCGCCCTCCCACCCCGGACAGACTGGGTGGTGTTCGGGGTGACCGCCGCATTAACCCTCGCCTTCGTGGTTTGGGGTGCGGCCGGCACCGACTCGCTTGAAAGCGTGTCGACCTCGCTGCTCAACGGGACGATGCACAACCTGGGCTGGGCCTTCGTGCTCGCGGCCTCAGGTTTCGTGGTGTTCGTGCTGTGGCTGGCGTTCAGCAAGTACGGCAAGATCACCCTGGGTGAGGAGGGCGAGAAGCCAGAGTTCCGGGCCGTGTCCTGGATCGCGATGATGTTCAGCGCGGGCATGGGCATCGGGCTGATGTTCTACGGGGTGAACGAGCCGCTCACGCACTTCGCCGAGCCGCCGCCCGGCACGCACGCGGCCACCGCGCCCGCGCCAGAGCGCATGGAGACCTCGCTGGCCACCACGCTCTTCCACTGGACGCTGCACCCCTGGGCGATCTACGCCGTGGTCGGCCTGGCCATCGCCTACAGTTGCTACCGCCGCGGCCGGCGGCAGACGATCAGCGCGGTGTTCACCCCGCTGATCGGCGCCCGGCACGCCAACGGGGGGGTCGGCAAGGTCATCGACATCCTGGCCATCTTCGCCACGCTGTTCGGCTCGGCCGCCTCGCTCGGTCTCGGCGCGCTGCAGATCGGCAGCGGCGTCACGAAGGTCGGCTGGATGTCGGAGGTCGGCGAGGGCCTGCTCATCGTGATCATCGTGGTGCTGACGCTGGCGTTCGTGTTGTCGGCGGTGTCCGGGGTGGAGAAGGGCGTTCAGTGGCTGTCCAACATCAACATGGTGCTGGCGCTGGGTTTGGTCCTGTTCGTCTTCGTGGCCGGCCCGACAGTGCTGATCCTGAACCTGCTGCCCACCTCCATCGGCTCGTTCATCGGCGACCTGGCCCAGATGGCGGCCCGCACCGAGGCCACCGGCGGTGACGAGGTCGCCAGTTGGTTGTCGGGGTGGTCGGTGTTCTATTGGGCGTGGTGGATCTCCTGGACGCCGTTCGTCGGCATGTTCATCGCCCGTATCAGCAAGGGCCGTACCATCCGGCAGTTCGTCGGCGGCGTGATCCTGGTGCCCAGCGTGGTCAGCCTGGTCTGGTTCGCGATCTTCGGCGGCACCGCGATGCAACTGGAGGCCGGTGGCGCGGGGCTGACCCAGGAAGCCACCGCGGAAGGCCAGTTGTTCGCGATGCTGAACGAGTACCCGGTCGTGGGCATCACGACCCTGGTCGTCATGATCCTGGTAGGCATCTTCTTCGTCTCCGGGGCGGACGCCGCCTCGATCGTGATGGGCACGCTCTCGCAGCGCGGCAGCATGGAGCCCACCCGGGTCATGGTGATCGTCTGGGGTGTGCTGACCGGCGCGGTCGCGGCCATCATGTTGCTGCTCGGCGGCGGCGGTGACGCGGCGCTCACCGGACTGAAAAATCTCACGATCCTGGCCGCGGTGCCGTTCATGCTGGTGATGGTGGGCCTGTGCTGGGCACTCACCCGCGACCTGCGGCAGGACCCGCTGATCCTGCGCGGGCAGCGTGGCGAGGAGGCCGTGGAGAGCGCTGTCATCACCGGCCACGAGCTCTACGACGGCGACTTCGAGCTCGGGGTCGTCCCCACCAACGGCAACGGCAACGGCACCGAGGACGCCGACGACAAGGCCGTCGTCAGTGGGGCGCACAAGGAGTAGATCCGCTCGGCGTGCCGACTGACTCGTCCGGCCTCGCCGGGGGCTTTTCCCCGGCGAGGCCGGACGAACACGTCTACCAGCCGCTTGAGCGCATGTCCGGCGATGCGATCGGACGAACTCCGGACGGACGACTACGAATCCGCAGGCAGCGCCTTTAAACTCCGGATCATGGGGTGTCCGGCGCCGCCGGACACGTTCCGGCGGGGAGTCGGGATCTGAGGGGCGGTCAGGTGGGTGACGAATCGGATCCACGGTCGGGGTTCGCCGAGCGGCTGCGGGCGTTGAAAGACGCGGTAGGTGTCTCGGTGCGCGATCTGGAGGTCGCCAGTGCCCGGACGCCGCGGCGGCGCGACGGTCTGCCACCTCTGCGGCTGAAACGCAGCACCATCGCCGGGATGATCAGCAGGACTCGGCCGGTACGTCCCGAACAGGAGAACTTCGAGGTCTTCGTCGACACCTGCCTGCGTATCGGCGAGGAATCGGGCCGCTCCCTGCCCGACGACCTGGCCGATCCCAAGGTCTGGGATGCGGCCTATCGCGACCTGCTGCTGGACATGGCCGGGATGCGCAGTACCAGCCGGATGGCCGGAGAGGCCGCCAAGCGATTACGGTCGAGCGATTCGCCTTCGGAGGGCACCGGCCCCTCGGCCGAGCCCGTACCCGAGTCAGCACCACTTCCCGAAGAGCCGCCAGGGGAACCGCCTTCCGGGGAACCGTCCCCCAGCCCACCGGGACCGTCCCTCCAACCGCCGGAATTCCGCCCGCCGGAATCGACCGATTCGCCGCAGCGCCCGTCCGGTGGTTCCACGACCCTGCCTCCGGCCGTCGGGCCCTTTCGGCGCTGGATGGGGAGACGCGCCATGAGGGCCGCCGCGCTGACGCTCACCGGTGTCGTCATCGCCGCCTGGGCCGTGTGGCCCGCCGCCAAGGACATGACCGGCGCCCCCGATGCCTCGACCACCGTGGCGAGCGTGGGTGGTGACGGAGTGCTCCGCCTGGGTGTGCTGGTGCCCTGGAGCGGAGATCTGCAGTTCTTCAACCGCCCGATGGCGGCGGGCGTCCGGCTCGCCGTCAACGAGATCAACGCGGCCGGTGGGGTGTTCGGCCGGGACGTGTCCGAGGTCGAAACCGACTCGGGCGACTCGACCACGGATCTCCACCTTCAGGCGCTGAACATGCTGATCACGGGTGGGTCCGACGTCGTCATCGGCCCGATCACCTCCTCGATGTCCCTCGAACTGATCGACCAGGCCAAGAGCGCCGGCGTGGCGCAGATCTCGCCCACCGCCACCGCCGACCAGCTCAGCGACGCCGACGACGACGGCCTGTTCTTCCGCATGGTGGCGCCGGACTCCATCCAGGGCGACGTCCTCGCGAAGCTCATCGCGGCGGACGGTGGCCGGCGGGTGGGCGTGCTCGCGCTGGACGACCCCTACGGGACCGGGTTGAGCGAGCGTATCCGCAGGTCGCTGGAGAACCGGGGCATCACCGATCTGCACGCTGAGACCTACGACACCTTCGACACGAGCTACACCACCGAGGTGAAGAACATCAAGGACTCGGCTCCGGACACGATCGTGGTGGTCGGCCGCACTGAGACGGCGGCGGTCGCGCGAGAGCTGGTGAGGCAGGGGCTGGGTGTCGACCGGCACAAGTGGTACTTCGTGGACGGCAACCTGTCCTTCTACGGCAGAGGTCTCCCCCGCGGCACCCTCACCGGGGTCAAGGCCACCATGGCGGGAGCCGAGGTCACCGACGCCTTCCGGCGGCGGCTGGCCTCCTTCGACCCCGGCGTGACGGACTTCAAGTACGCGCCGGAGGCGTACGACGCGACGATCGTCGCCGCCCTGGCCGCCCTCGCCGCGGGGCGCGACGATCCGAAGAGCATAGCCCGCGCCATGGCGGACGTGACCAGGGGCGGCGAGCGCTGCACCGACTTCCGCACCTGCGCCCGGCTCCTGGCCTCGGGCGAGGACATCGACTACGACGGCGCGAGCGGCCCGATCGACTTCACCGACAGGGGCGACCCGGCGACGGCACCGATCGGTATTTACCAATACAAAGCCACCAACACCTACATCAGCCTCTCCCACGAACTCGGCGAACTGCCGACCTGATCCGTCCCGCGCTAGCCTTCTGCCCGCTCCTCCAGGCAACTGCCGCGCGGCAGGGTGACGGCCATGATGTTGCTGGGGATGTCCAGCTCGATGCGGTGCCAGCGCCCGCGCGGGACGATGGCGGCGGTTCCCGCCACGAGCCTGATCTCTTCCTCCTCCTGCCCAGGTCGCTCAGGACGAAGGTAGAGCCGGATCTTCCCGATGAGACAGGACACGATCTCCTCGGCCTCGGGGTGGACTTCCCAGTGGCCGCCGTGCACGTCGGCGTCGGTCTTCGCGTGGAAGGCCGTCAACCGCCAGCCGTCCTGGTCGGAGTTCGTCGTTCTTTTCCCGGCGCGGATCTCGCCGCCTTGGTGAAGGTGAATGGAGGACGCGAAGAGATCGATCGGGGTGACGGCCATGCCGAGACGACCTTTCCTGCGGGGGTGGGTTGCCGGTCGGGCGCGACGATGCGTAATGACAACAATCGTCGCCCACCCACTGCTCAGAGGCGTCCTGCGAGCGAAGTCACCTACCGCTACCCCACCGGAACCAGCGACCGGCCGGATTACCACACTGGTAGTACCACTCTGGTGGCCGGGCTGTTGCCCGGAGGGCATGGCGCGCAGGAGAGTCCGGCGGATCGCTAACCTTTCCGGCGTCACCGAACGAAGGAGAGCCGATGATCCGCCGCTGGAATCCCGACAACCTGGCCCCGCCGATCGGCCAGTACAGCCACCTCGCGTCGGTGCCGGACGGTCACGAGCTGGTGATGATCTCCGGCCAGGTCGGCACGCTGCCGGACGGCACCCTCGCGGGCCCCGACGCGGAGACGCAGACGCGGCAGATCTTCGACAACTTCGAGCGCCTGCTCGACTCGCTCGGCGCGGGGCCGCAGCACCTGGTGAAGCTGTTCACCCTGGTCGCGGGCGTCGAACACGTCGAAGGCTGCCGGGCGGCGCGGGGCGAAAGGTTCGCGAAGTGGTACCCCGACGGCGACTGGCCCGCCCATTCGCTCGCGGTGGTCACGGCCCTGGCCGACCCGGCGCTGACCGTCGAGATCGAGGGCGTGGCCGCCCTGCCCCGCCGATGAGCCCGGAGGAGTGACGAGGACGACGTACGAACGACGCTGAGCGTCCTCGCGGTGAGGTAGCCAGCCGTGTCACGACGGGTCCTTGATCTCGCAGATCGCCGCGCCCGCCGCCACCGTGGCTCCGGCCTCGGCGTTCATGCCGACCACGGTGCCGTCCTTGTGGGCGGTGAGCGGCTGCTCCATCTTCATGGCCTCCAGCACGACGATGGTGTCGCCGGCGGTCACGGTGTCGCCGTCGGCCGCGACCACCTTGACGATCGTGCCCTGCATGGGGCTCACCAGGGAGTCGCCGCCCGCCGCGGGCGCCGTCGCCTTCTTGGCGCGACGGCCGGCGGCGGGCTTCTTCGCGTCAGTGCCGCCACCGGTCCGGAACCCGGCGGGGAGGACGACTTCCAGGCGCTTGCCCGCCACCTCGACCGTGACCCGCTCCCGCTGTCCCGGCTCCTCGGTCGCGATCGGCCCCGCGTAGGGGGCGATCTGGTTGTCGAACTCGGTCTCGATCCACCGGGTGTGGACGGTGAACGGCTCGGCGGTGAAGGCCGGGTCGGTCACGACGGCCCGGTGGAAGGGCAGCACGGTCGGCATGCCGGAGATCTCGAACTCGGCCAGCGCGCGCCGGGCCCGCTGCAGGGCCTGCTCCCGGGTGGCGCCGGTGACGATCAGCTTGGCGACCAGGGAGTCGTAGGAACCGGGGACCGTCTCGCCCTGTTCGTAGCCGCTGTCCAGGCGGACGCCCGGGCCGGAGGGGGCGCGCCAGCGGGTGATGGTGCCCGGGGCTGGGAGGAAGCCTCGGCCGGGGTCCTCGGCGTTGATCCGGAACTCGATGGAGTGGCCGCGCAGCACCGGGTCGTCGTAGCCGAGCGCCTCGCCGTCGGCGATGCGGAACATCTCGCGGACGAGGTCGACGCCCGAGACCTCTTCGGTGACCGGGTGCTCGACCTGCAGCCGCGTGTTGACCTCAAGGAAGGAGATCGTGCCGTCCTGGCCGACGAGGAACTCGCACGTGCCGGCCCCGACGTATCCGGCCTCGCGCAGGATGGCCTTCGAGCTGTCGCGCAGCAGCGCCTCCT